>NZ_JBHWBZ010000025.1:0-6601 GCF_042735475.1 Kitasatospora sp. NPDC059577
CGCCTCACCACCCCCACCCGGGGGGCGCCCGCGGGGGCGGGCGGCCGCGGCACGGCCCGGGGTGGGTCGCCCCCCGGCGGGGGGGGGGCGGCCCTCCCCCCCCCCCCCCCCCTTCTCGTCGTCCTCCGGTCGGCCCCGCCACCGCTCCGTCCGCCCCTGGCGGGCCGTCCCTTCCGAGCCGTCCCTTCCGAGCCGTCCGCTCGGGCCGCGGGCGGTTCGGCCGCCACGGGCCTCAGCCGCAGGACGCGGCCGGGTCCGGGCGCTGGTCGGAGTGCCGGGCCCCTGGGATGTGCGGCAGACGGGCCGCCGAGACCACGCCCTCCAGGTAGCCACGGGCCCGCTCGGTACGGGGGTAGGCCTCCAACAGGGCCCAGAACGCCGGACCGTGGTCCGGCACCAGCAGGTGCGCCAGCTCGTGCAGCAGCACGTAGTCCAGCACGTACTCCGGCATGCCCTGGAGGCGGTGCGAGAGGCGGATCGTGCCCTCGCTCGGGGTGCAGGAGCCCCAGCGCGAGTTCTGGTTGGTGACCCAGCGGACCTGGCTGGGATGGGCGCGACCGCCCAGGAAAGCGGCCGACAGTTCGCGGGCCCGGGTCATCAGGGCCTCGTCCCCGGGGATCCGCCGGGACTCCTGGGCGGCGAGCTTCTCCAGCATCTGCGCGACCCAGCGCTGTTCCTCGGCGTGCGACATCCGGGCCGGGATCAGCACGACGGTGCGGTCGCCCTCGCGGTAGGCGGAGACCGTACGACTGCGGCGGGCGCTGCGGCGGACCTCGACCCGGCTGCGGTCGTGCGCCTCCGGGGAGACCGCCCCGACGGGCGGGTGCTGCGACGGCGCCGGCCTCGACTGCTGCTCGGAGTGCTTCTGGTCCGGGCGCCCGCGCGTGTTCGGCGTCGCGATCTGCGACCCGGACGCTGCACGGGCACGCCGACGCGACGCCGGTGGATGGGAGTCCCGCTCGGCTGCCATGCCACACGACGTTACCCGGTGGCACGGACAGAAGTCCGCTGCCATGGCCGGAATCTTTCATGGAGTGATCGGGAACGAAAAGTCGACGGCGGGTGTCCGGAAACCGACGCCGGAGAGGATGGCCAGTTATCCACAGGGTGCGCGAACCGCTCTTCCGATCATGTGTGCGGGCCTGTGGACAACGGTCGGCGGGCCGTCGGTCCGGTGGGGCATGCTGCGGTCGACCGTCCGGAAACGATCGGAAGGGAGATCGCCGTGCGCCTCGCACTGAAGCCCGCCCTGTCCCGCAGCTGGCGGGACTCCGAGACCCTGCAGTTCGGCACCGTCACCCGGCACGCGGGGATGCTCGGCAACGCCGACCCGGCCCTGTGCGAGTTCCTCGGGCTGCTCGACGGCACCCGCGACCGACCCGAGCTGGTGGAGGCCGGCGAGCGGATCGGGCTCGGCCGCGAGCCGGCCGACACCCTGCTGACCGAACTCGCGGAGACCGGGCTGCTGGACGACGCGGAGGCCACCGACCGGGCCCTGGCCCGCTTCCCCCAGCCGCAGCGCGAACTGCTCGGGCCCGACCTGGCCTCGCTCTCCCTGGTCCACTCCGGCCCGGGCGCCGCCCCCGCCGTCCTGGCCCGTCGGGCCGACGCCAGGATCGAGGTGCGCGGCGCGGGCCGGGTCGGCGCCGCCGTGGCCGCGGTGCTCGCCGCCGGCGGAGCGGGCACGGTCACCGTCGCGGACGGCGGCCGGGTGAGGCCGGGCGACTGCTCCCCGGCGGGGCTGCCGCCCGGGGACGTCGGCCGGCTGCGCTCGACGGCAGCGCGGGAAGCCGTGCGGCGCGCCGCGGGCCGCCCGACGACGACCCCGACGGCGGCACCGCGCCGCCGGCCCGGCGACCCGCCACCGGACTTCGTGGTCCTCGCGCCCCGGGACGGCAGCGCCGCCTTCGCGGGCGGGACGTACGAGGCCCGGCTGCTGCTCCGGGCCGGGGTGCCGCACCTGTACGTGGGCGTGGTCGAGGAGTTCGGCGTCGTCGGGCCGCTGGTGGTCCCGGGGATGTCGGCGTGCGGGCACTGCCTGGTGCTGCGGCGGGAGGACGAGGACGCGGCCTGGCCGCGGGTCCTGACCCAGCTGGCGCACGGAGGCCCCGGACGCGCCCGCACGCCGGCCTGCGACACGGCCCTGGCGACGGCGGTCGCCGGGCTGGCCGCACTGCACGTCCAGGTGTACCTGGACGGCGGCCGGCCGCCGAGCGTGGACGGGTGGTGCGAGGTGTCGGCGGGCGACGGGACGGCGCGGCGGCTGCGACTGCGGGGACACCCGGACTGCGGGTGCCTGTGGCAGCCGTTGCCGCCGGGGTGAGGCGGCGCCGGGGAACGCCGAAGGCCGGCGCCCCGGGGCGCCGGCCTTCCCGGTGGTCCTCACCGCGGCCCTCACCGGCCCGACGGGGGCCGGACCGGACCTCAGGCGGCAATCGCGGCCTCCCCCGCCTCCGCCTCGGTGCCCACCGACGCCTTCCGGTCCCGCATCACCAGGGTGGCCACCAGCGCCGCCGCCAGCACGCCGATCGCGCTGACCGTGAAGGTCGTCGCCATCGCTCCGGTGAAGGCCTCCCGCGCGGTCCGGACGAGTCCGGCGTCCCCGTGGGCGATCGCCAGCGCCCCGGCGATCGAGTGCTTCGCCTGCTCCGGCGTCCCGGCCGGCATCCCGCTCGCGAAGCCGCTCGACAGCAGCGAGCCCAGGATGGCGATGCCGAGCGCGGTGCCCGCCTGCTGGATGGTGTCGTTCAGCGCCGAGCCGACGCCCGCCTGCTCCGGCGGGATCGTCCCCATCAGCGCGCCCACCGCCGCCGGCATGGCCAGGCCCGCCCCGAGGCCGAGCAGCCCGAGCGCGACCGCCGGGACGGCGAATCCGGTGTCGGCCGAGACGGTGGTCAGCAGGGCGAACGAGGCGGCCATGACGAGCATCCCCGTGAGGATCAGCGCCCGGTTGCCGGTCTTCGCCGCGAACTTGGCGCCGGCCCCGTTGCCGACCAGCGCCGCGACGGCCAGCGGCAGGAACGCCAGGCCCGCCTTGACCGGCGAGTACCCGAGCACGAACTGCAGGTACTGGGTGAGCACGAGCAGCAGCCCGCCGTTGCCGATCTGCACCAGGGTCAGCGAGAGCGAGCCCCCGCTGAAGTTGCGGGCCTTGAAGAGGAACAGCGGCACCATCGGCGCGACGGTGACGTTCTCCCAGACCACGAACCCGACCAGCGCGACCACCGCGACGGCGAGGGTGACCAGCGCGCGGCCGGTGAACGCGCCGTGCTGCGGGATCTCGATGATCCACCAGATCAGGGCGGTCATGCCGACGGCCGACAGCACCGCACCGAGCGGGTCGGGCTTCTGCCACGGCCCCTTGGACTCCGGCATCAGCAGCAGGCCCGCCAGGATCGCCAGCACCACCACGGGGACGTTGATGAAGAAGATCGAGTGCCACGAGAAGTGGTCGATCAGCACGCCGCCCAGCACCGGGCTGCCGACCAGCCCCAGCATCGCCACCGAACCCCAGGCGGCCATCGCCTTGTTGCGCTCCTCCTCGTCGAAGACCGTGATGAGGATCGACAGCGTCGAGGGCATGATCAGCGCCCCGCCGACGCCCATCGCGATCCGGGCCGCGATGACCTCGCCGGGATCGGCGCAGAAGACCGCCGCGAGCGACGCCGCCCCGAAGAGCAGCAACCCGATGATCATGACCTTCCGGCGGCCGAAGCGGTCACCGAGGCTGCCCGAGGTCAGCAGCAGGCCGGCGAAGACCAGGACGTAGGAGTCGAGGATCCACTGGGTGTCCTGGGCGCTCGCGCCGAGGTCGGCGGTCATCGAGGGCACCGCGACGGTCAGGGCCATGCTGTCGACCACCAGCACGAGCGAGCTCAGGCAGAGCACGACCAGGATCCACCAACGGTGCGGGTTGCGGCCCCCGGTGCCGCCGGTCCCCGTGCCGCTGTTCCCGGTGTCGCTCCCCGCGGTCACGTCGTCGGCTGACATCAGCCACTCCTCCCATTGGCGCACACCGTTCCCCCGGTGCGCACTGCGTTCCTTCGATGCGAACACTGTACGGACAGCGGAACGGTGTGCGCAACAACCGACTCCTGTACGCTCAATGCGAACGGTGTACGCAGCGCGTAGGAGGAGGAGCCGCCATGGCCGCCCGAACGAACCCGATCCCGTCCGTGTGGGCCCGACGGCAGAGCGAGCCCGACCAGCCGGCTCTCAGCCGGACCGCGATCGTCCGCGAGGCGATCGTCGTCCTGGACGCCGAGGGCATAGAAGCCCTGAGCATGCGCAAGCTCGCCGCCCGCCTGAACGCTGGGGCCACCTCCCTCTACCGGCACGTGGCCACCAAGGACGAGCTGATGGAGCTCGCCGTGGACGAGGTCTTCGGCGAGATGGCCCTGCCGCCCGCCGACAGCCCCGACTGGCGCGCCGCGGCCACCGAGGCCGCCGAGGCCTTCCGCGCGACGGCCCTGCGCCACCCCTGGCTCTCCTCCGTGCTGGGCCAGGCCGGCCTCGCCTACCTCGGCCCCAATCTGGCGTCCTACGGCGAGCGGCTGACCGCGTTCTTCACCGCCGTCGGATTCCCCGAGCCCGTCCGGGCGATCGACACGCTCATCTCCTACGTCGTCGGGATGAGCACCACCGAGGCGGCCTGGCTCACCACCGTCGCCCGCTCCGGGGAGAGCGAGGCCGACTTCATCGCCCGCCTGATGCCCGCCGCCCGGCAGGCCAGCGCCGACTACGCCCACCTCGCCGACGCCTACGCGGCCGCCGCCGCGAGCCCCGACCCGGTCGAGGTCCGCAACAGCAAGTTCGGCTACGGCCTGGAGGTCGTCCTGGACGGCCTCGCCCTGCGCCTGCCCCGCTGACCCCGGCCGACCGGACCAAGACGCCCAAGTCCCCGCAAAGGGGACGTCGTTCCCCACCCCGCCCCGCGGAATTCCGCCGGGCCCGGGGCGGGGAGCGGGCACAATGGCGTAGTGATGGTCGGCCGTCCGGTGTCGGGGGGCCAGGGATTGGAGGCCCGGGTGAGCGATCTTCCGCGCAAGGCAGTGACCCGCACGGCACGGCTCGCCGCCCTGCCGCTGGGAATAGCCGGTCGCGCCACGCTCGGCCTGGGCAGGCGGATCGGCGGCCGCTCCGCCGAGGTGGTCACCGCCGAGCTCCAACAGGCCACCGCGGACCAGCTGTTCAAGGTCCTCGGCGAACTCAAGGGCGGGGCGATGAAGTTCGGGCAGGTGCTGTCCGTCTTCGAGGCCGCGCTGCCCGAGGAGGTCGCCGGTCCGTACCGGGCGGCGCTCACCAAGCTGCAGGACGCCGCTCCCCCGATGCCCGCCGCCACGGTGCACACCGCCCTCGCCCAGCGGCTCGGGGAGGACTGGCGCGAGCTGTTCCTGGAGTTCGACGACCGCCCCGCGGCCGCGGCCTCGATCGGGCAGGTGCACCGGGCGGTCTGGCACGACGGCCGCCGGGTCGCGGTCAAGGTGCAGTACCCGGGCGCGGGCGACGCGCTGCTCGCGGACCTGTCGCAGCTGAGCCGGGTGGCCTGGCTGCTGGGCCCGCTGATCCCCGGGCTGGACATCAAGCCGCTGATCGCCGAGCTGCGCGAGCGGGTCTCGGAGGAGCTCGACTACGAGCTGGAGTCGCAGGCCCAGCGCCGGCACGCCGAGGAGTTCGCGGGCGACCCGGACATCGCGGTGCCGGGCGTGGTGGCGCAGGCCGACCAGGTGCTGGTCACCGAGTGGATGGACGGCACCCCGCTGGCCGAGGTGATCGCGCGCGGCACCCAGGAGGAGCGCGACCGCGCCGGGCAGCTGCTGGCCCGGTTCCTGTTCGCCGGCCCGTCCCGGACCGGCCTGCTGCACGCGGACCCGCACCCGGGCAACTTCCGGCTGCTGAAGGACGACGGCCCGGTGTCCGGCTGGCGGCTGGGCGTCCTGGACTTCGGCACCGTGGACCGGCTTCCGGGCGGCCTGCCCGCGCCGATCGGGGCGTCGCTGCGGATGGCACTGGCCGGGGACGCGGCGGGCGTGCTGCAGATGCTGCGCGAGGAGGGCTTCGTGAAGCCCTCGATCCAGCTGGATCCGGACGCGGTGCTGGACTACCTGCTGCCGATCATCGAGCCGGCCGCGGTGGAGAGCTTCCACTTCACCCGGGCCTGGATGCGCTCCCAGGCGGCCCGGATCGCCGACCCGCGCTCGCCCGCCTACAACCTGGGCAAGCAGCTCAACCTGCCGCCCGCGTACCTGCTGATCCACCGGGTGACGCTGAGCACCATCGGCGTGCTGTGCCAGCTGGGCGCCAAGGCGCCGTTCCGCGCGGAGATGCTGGACTGGCTCCCCGAGTTCGCCGACCGGACGCGGCCGTCGCACCGGCCCGGGCACCCCGCGGAGCCCGGGCGGTCGGAGCAGCCGAAGGCCCGCAAGGGCACCGGCTCCGCCCGCCTCACGAAGGGCTGACGGCGCCGGGCACCGGCGGAGGCCACCGCCACCGGGCCCCGACGGGGGGCCCGCCCCCCCCCCCCAGAGCGGGGCGGGGGGCCGCCCACCCCGGGGGGGGCGGGAGTGCGCGCCCAGCGCACCCCGGGGCACACAAAAACACA
>NZ_JBHWBZ010000025.1:6611-14798 GCF_042735475.1 Kitasatospora sp. NPDC059577
CGCCGGGCGCGGGGGCCGGCGCGCGCCCGGGGAGCCCCCCCGCGGGCCGCCCCCCGCCCCCCGGGGGCCGCCCCCGCGGCGCGGCCCCCCCCCCCCCCCCACGACGGGGGTCGGACGGAAGGGGCCCGACGGGCCCACGGGTTCTACATCAACGCCACGGCGAGCGCCTTGCGCGCCCGCAGCGAGGCCCGCTCGGCCCGCTGCCGGAGCCTGCGGGCCCGGATGACCCGGCTGACGAGCCGTTGGTTCTCGGCCTCGTGGAGCCTGTCTTGCATATGGGCACGGGCCAGGGATTCGTGGAGGAGTTGCATTTCGAGGATCCTGTTCTGGGTCTGGAGTTCTGCGGCCTGCTCGGCGCGGGCGGTGGGATCGACGACGGCGGGGGTCATGTGGTGGTCCTGCTCGTGGTGCGTGCTCGGGAATGGGGTTCGGGCTGCGGCATCGGCCTTGGCGGCGGCGATCCGCACGGAACGGCGGAGGGCGCTGTCCAGCGGGGGCTGCTCTCCCCGGCGGACGACCCTGGCCTGGTCGGCGGGGTTCACGCCATGACCTCGGTCTTGCGCGGACGGCCACGGGGACGCTTGCGGGCCACGACGACGCCCTGGACGAACAGCTCGCCGCCCCAGACGCCCCACGGCTCGCGCCGCTCCAGGGCGCCGGCCAGGCAGGACTCCTTCACCGGGCAGGTGCCGCAGAGGGACTTCGCGTACTCGACGTCGGCCGGCGTCTCGGCGAAGAAGACCTCGGGGTCGAACGCGCGGCAGGGGATGGGGAGACCGAGCGCTTCGGCCTGCTCGATCGAGCTGATCTGCATGGAAAGAACCTCCGGGGGGTCGGCCTGGTCGGCCTTGGTGATCTGGCTTGTCGGCGGTACGGACGGGGTGGGCGGCGTGATGACCGTGGACACTGTGGCGTCTTCCTCGTCTTCTCAGTGGTTCCGGCCCAGGTGACTGGTGGTGCTGGGCCGGAGGCCCCGGAGGGCCTGGGTGGTCTTGCGTACCGGACAAAACAGAAGGGCCGCGGATCCCGGTGTGACGGGTTCCGCGGCCCTGGAGGTGCCGACCTGAGGCTGACTCAGGTTCGTTCTCTCCAGGGTTCAGGCCCGCGGAAGGCCCACATCCGGACGGCCTTGGCGCCGTTGAAGGCGGCCTTGGCCTGGTTAATCTGCTGCTCGTTCTGCTTCTGGGGGTTTCCGGCACCGATGACCTGCTCATAGCCGCCATGCATGGCGGCGGCTACGGCTGCCTTCGGTGCCTGGGTCGGTCGCTCGTCGCGCAGGGAGCGCGGCGTGCCGAACGACGCCCAGCCACGGGACAGACCGGTCTCGACCGAGGTGCCTTCGACGCTCCTGCTGCCCGTGAGGCACAGATCAGTGTGTCCAAGACCACTGACAACGGGGGCGAAGGAGACACCGGTGGTGTCGAGACCCAGACCGGTTCCACCGAGCTCGGCGAGCGCCCGCAGACGGGCGGCACGCAGGGAGGCAGCGACAACGGTCTGGCCAGTCATTTTGGTGATCATGATGTTTCCCACTGTCTTCGCCTCCTCTCGGCGTCTCGCGGAGTCAGGTCGCCCCGGCTCCGAATGTTCGGATGTCTGTCTCGGTGAAGCTGTGTGGGTGTGGGGGATTCGGCACAGGTGTGACCCCGTGCGATCGCGTCCCCTTGACCGCCCCGGCAGGCTATTGCGCTCCCGGTACGCCGCGCAAACTATTTTTCGCGGTGAGTTCCACGGCGCGCTCCGCAGCCGGTTCGGAAGTCCCCGAGCAGTCCCCTGGACCGCGCCCGCGCCGGCTCACGCCGGATCGACCGGACCGTCGTCCTCGACGCCGTCCGGATCCTCCTCGGGCTCCTCCCCCGCACACAACGAGAGCACGGCGGCCCCGTACTTGTCCAGCTTCATCGCACCGACCCCCGAGATCGAGGCCAGGTCCTGGCGGTTGGCGGGCACGTCCTCGGCGATCGCCATCAGCGTCGCGTCGGTGAACACCACGTAGGCCGGGGCGCCCTGCTTCTTGGCCTGCCGGGCCCGCCACTCGCGCAGCCGCTCGTAGAGCGCCTCGTCCATCGTGGAGGGGCAGCTCTCGCAGCGGCGCAGCTTGCGCTCGACGGCCTCGGTGAGCACCCGGTCGCAGACCCGGCACGTGACCGGTCCGCGGACCCGCCGGGCGGCGGAGCGCTCGCCGTGCTCGACGCCCCCGCGGCCGCCGCGCGCGCCGGTCCGCGCGCCGGGTGCGGAGGAGCCGGGGCGCAGCCCGTCGAGGAAACGGCTGGGCTTGCGGCTCGCGCGCCCGCCCGGGGAGCGGGAGAGCGCCCAGGAGAGCGTGAGGTGCTTGCGGGCGCGGGTGACCCCGACGTAGAGGAGGCGGCGTTCCTCCTCGACCTGCTCGTCGGTCTTCGCGTAGATGATCGGCAGGGTGCCCTCGGTGAGGCCGACGAGGAAGACGGCGTCCCATTCGAGGCCCTTGGCCGCGTGCAGGGAGGCGAGGGTGACGCCCTCGACGGCGGGGGCGTGCTGGGCGGCGGCACGGGCGTCGAGTTCGGCGACGTAGGCGGCGAGGTCGGTGCCCAGCCCCTCGGCGGCGCGGGTGCGCTCGAACTCCTCGGCGAGGCGGACGAGGGCGGCGAGGGACTCCCAGCGGTCGCGGACCGCACCCGAGCCGGCCGGCGGCTCGGCGGTGAAGCCGCGGGTGGCGAGGACCGCGCGGACCTGGCCGGCGAGGTCGGGGGCGTCCGCGGTGAGGGGGTCGGAGGCGGCCCGGGCGGCGCCGCGCAGCAGGACGCCGGCGTCGCGGACCTCGGGGCGCTCGAAGAAGCGCTCGGCGCCCTTGAGCTGGTAGGGGACGCCGAGGTCGGCGAGGGCCTGCTCGTAGACCTCGGACTGGCCGTTGGTGCGGAAGAGGACGGCGATCTCGCTGGCGCGCACGCCGGTGGCGATGAGGTCCTTGATCCGGCGGGCGGTGGTCTCGGCCTCGGTGGGTTCGTCCTCGTACTCGGTGTAGACGGGCTCGGGGCCGGCCTCGCGCTGGGAGACGAGTTCGAGGCGGTGGCGGGCGGCCTCGCCGCGGGCCTGGGAGAGCAGTCCGTTCGCGAGGTGGACGACCTGCGGGGTGGAGCGGTAGTCGCGGACGAGCTTGACGACGGTGGCCTCGGGGTGGCGGCCGCGGAAGTTCAGCAGGTAGTCGGGGGTGGCGCCGGTGAAGGAGTAGATGGTCTGGCTGGCGTCGCCGACGACGCAGAGGCTGGCGCCGCCGCCGGGCCCGGTCCACTGGTCGAGCAGGCGCTGCTGGAGCGGGGAGACGTCCTGGTACTCGTCGACGGTGAAGTGCCGGTACTGGGAGCGGACCTGGTCGGCGATGTCCGGCCGGTCCTCCAGGATCGCGGCGGTGAGCAGCAGCACGTCCTCGAAGTCGATGGTGCCGCGGCGGCTCTTGGTCTCCTCGTACACGCGGTAGACCTGGGCGGTCTCGGCCGGGTCGCGGGGGGCCTCGCGGCCGGACTTGGCGACGGCCGCGGGGTAGTCCTCGGGGGCGGTCTGGGTGACCTTGGCCCACTCGATCTCGGCGGTGAGGTCGCGCAGTTCGGTGCGCTGGACGCGCAGGCCGCAGCGGCCGGCGGCCTCGGCGACGAGCTGGACCTTGCGCTCCAGGAGCTGGGGCACGGGGCCGCCGACGGCGCGGGGCCAGAAGTAGTGGAGCTGGCGCAGGGCGGCGGCGTGGAAGGTGCGGGCCTGGACGCCCTCGGCACCGAGCTGGCGCAGCCGGCCGCGCATCTCGCCGGCGGCGCGGGCGGTGAAGGTGACGGCGAGCACCTGCTGGGGGTGGTAGACGCCGCTGCGCACGCCGTAGGCGATGCGGTGGGTGATGGCGCGGGTCTTGCCGGTGCCGGCGCCGGCGAGGACGCAGACGGGGCCGTGCAGGGCGGTGGCGACGGCGCGCTGTTCGGGGTCGAGCCCGGCGAGCACGGCGTCCGGGCCCGTGGCGGCGCCGGGGTCGGCCCAGGGGGAGCCGTGGGAGGCGTCGTGGGGGCTGCCGCTCAAGAGGTCTTCCTGCATGCGTTCCATCCTCTCAGCCCGGTGGGACAACGGGGGCGGGGTTGTCCACAGGCCCGGTGTGATCGCAGGATGATCGCTCCGCAGTGTGGTCGGTGGCGGGCCGGAATGCCCGCCGTCCGGTGGACGTTCCTCCCGGAGACCGAACGCACCCCTCTTCCTAAGGAGCCCCCTCGATGTCCGGCACCGTGACGATGTACAGCACGACCTGGTGTGGTTACTGCAACCGGCTCAAGAGCCAGCTGGACCGTGAAGGCATCGGCTACACCGAGATCAACATCGAGGAGGACCCGGCGTCGGCGTCCTTCGTCGAGTCGGTGAACAACGGCAACCAGACGGTGCCGACGGTGCTGGTGACGCCGGTGGGCGGCGGCGAGCGGGTCGTCATGACCAACCCGAGCCTGCTGCAGGTCAAGAAGGCCCTGGCGGCCTGATCCGGCCGGGCCGCCCGGGCCGGCGCGCGTCACGTCGCGTCGGCCCGGGCGGGGTCGACGGGCGCGGCGGGCGCGGGCAGGCTGGTGCGCGCGCCGAGGTCGCCGACGCCGTAGACGAGCCGGCTGCGGTCGGCCGAGTAGCGGGTCTCGATGACCCGCACGGGCCCGCGGCGGTCGTAGGTGACGCGGGTCTGCACCATGAGCGGCACACCGGGGCCGCCCTGGAACCACTGGGCCTCCTCGGGGCCGGGCATCCGGGCGACGAGGTGGTCGACGGCCCCGACCTCGGTGCGCCCGAGGGTGGCGAGCACGGCCTCGTCCCCGCCCTCGACGGGGTCGGGTTCCATCAGCGGGGTGCCGGCGGCGAGGCCGGCCCGGTAGTGGCTCTCCTCGATGGAGTACGGCTCGCGGTCGAGCAGCCGCAGCTGACGGCGGACCACGATGGCCTCGCCGGGGCGCAGTCCGAGGCGTTCGGCGATGTCGACCCGGGCCCGGACGATCATCATCTCGAAGTCGGTGCTGAGTTCGCGCCCGGCTTCGGCGGCCTCGCCGAGGTAGACGGCGGAGGGCGCGGCCAGGCAGTCGCGCGGCGCGGGGGTCGGGGTCGGGCCGAAGGCGCGGTGGTCCAGGACCGGGTGTTCGCGCAGGTAGGTGCCCTTTCCCTGGAGGCGGACCAGGCGGCCCTCGTTGACCAGGACGTCGACGGCGAGGCGGACGGTGTTGCGGGCGACGCCGTACTGGCGCTCCAGTTCGCTCTCGACCGGCAGGGCGGCGTCGGCGGTGAACTCGCCCTCGGCGATCCGACGGCGGAGGTCGGCGGCGAGGCGCTGGTATTTGGGCGATTGGGCGGTGCCCCGGGGGATTGTCACCCGAGTGAATGTAGCGAGCGCGGTGACGCGGTTTCAGCCGTTTCCGGCAATGTCGTCCGTGCGGGTTGACGACGACCCTCCCGGACCGTGTTCCGGTAGCAGAACTGGCCCGTCCGGATACGAACAGAAGGTGGTGTGGAATTCGGGAAGGGATTGAAAAGAAAAGAGGGGGCGCGCGACATTGGTCGCACGCCCCCTTTCCCCGGAGGCCCCGCCCGGCGGAACCCCCGCACCGAATTACCAGCGCGCCGCCGGGGGCAGCGGCTCGCCGTACCAGAGCTCGACCAGGTGCCGCGCGATCGAGATGCCGGACGGCGGCAGGATCTCGCCCGCCTCCATCCCGGCCTTCAGCTCCTCGCGGGAGAACCAGCGCGCCTCGGCCAGCTCCTCGCCGTCCACGGTGATGTCGGTGCCGCCCGGCACCGCCTTGCCCGCGAAGCCGAGCATCAGGCTGGAGGGGAACGGCCACGGCTGGCTGGCGACGTAGCGCACCTCGCCGACCCGCACGCCCGCCTCCTCGTGCACCTCGCGGGCCACCGCCTGCTCGATGGACTCCCCCGGCTCGACGAAGCCGGCCAGGGTCGACCAGCGGCCCTCCGGCCACAGCGCCTGGCGGCCGAGCAGGCAGCGGTCCTGCTCGTCGGTGATCACCATGATCACCGCCGGGTCGGTGCGCGGGTAGTGCTCGGCCGCGCACGAGGTGCAGCGCCGCACGTGCCCGGCGCCGGCCTTCTCGGTCGGGTGCCCGCAGCGCGAGCAGAAGCTGTGCAGCCGGTGCCAGTGCTCCAGCGCGACCGCGTGCACCAGCAGCCCGGCGTCCCGGTCCGACAGCAGCCCGCCGACCTCGCGCAGCCCGGCCGGGCGGGCGTCGCCGTCCAGCCGCCCCGGCAGGCTCTCGCCGGCCAGCGCGAAGTACGAGACGCCGTCCTGGTCGGTGCCGAGGAAGTACCGGTCGCCGGTCTGCGGCGCCTCGAAGGACGGCAGCAGCACGAGTTCGGTGCCCTTCGCGGTGTCGACCACGAACGCCTCGCCGCCGGCGATCGGCAGCACCCGGGTGTTCGGGTGGCTCCAGGCCGCCGCAAGCCAGGGCTCGTCGAACCGGTGCTCGGCCGCCCGGTCCACCCCGGCCCTGGCCAGGGCCAGGTGCAGCGGGCGCTCGGTCTCAGGCACGGTGCTCACGTCGTTCCATCCCCACGTGGTGAATCATCCGGATGAGTGATCTGACTGCCTCGGTGTGCGGAGCGTCGGTCACGCGCCGGGCCGGAAGTTCTCGGCCAGGTCGCCCCACAGGTACGCGGCGGTCTCCACGCCCTTGGCCAGCAGGTCGAGCTCGACCTTCTCGTTGACCGAGTGCCAGCCGTCCGAGGGCACCGAGATGCCGAGGAACAGGACCGGCGCGCCCAGCACGTCCTGCAGGTCGGCCGCCGGGCCGGAGCCGCCCTCGCGGGTGAAGAGGATCTTCTGCCCGAAGGCCCGGCCCATCGCGCGGACGGTGGACTGCAGCGCCGGGTGGTCCAACGGGGTCAGGCAGGGCCGGGTCGCGCCCGGGAAGACCAGCTCGTACCGGACGCCCTCGGGCACCCGCTCGGCCACCCAGGCCCGCACCGCGTCGCGGACCTTCTCCACCTCCTGACCGGCGACCAGCCGGAAGGACAGCTTGAGGTGCGCCGACGCGGGGACGATGGTCTTGCCGCCGGGGCCGGTGTAGCCGCCCCAGATCCCGTTGACCTCGGCGGTCGGGCGGGCCCAGATCCGCTCCAGGGTGGAGTAGCCGGCCTCGCCCCGGGTGCCGTACGACTTGGCGACCTTCAGCCACTGCTCCTCGTCGAAGGGCAGCTCGGCGAACAGCTCGCGCTCGCGGTCGGTCAGCTCGACCACGCCGTCGTAGAAGCCCGGGACCGCCACCCGGTGGTCGGCGTCGTGCAGGCCGGCGGCCAGCTCGGCCGCGACCTGGGCCGGGTTGGGGACGGCACCGCCGAAGGAGCCGGAGTGGATGTCGGTGTCCGGCCCGTACAGGTCGATCTGGGCGTCCGCGAGACCGCGCATGCCCGTGCACACGGTCGGCGTGGAGGCCGACCACATGCCGGTGTCGGAGATGACGACCACGTCGGCGGCCAGCCGGTCGGCCTCGCGGCGGACCAGGTCGGCGAAGTTCGGCGAGCCGGACTCCTCCTCGCCCTCGATCAGCAGCTTGAGGTTGACGGCCGGCGCGGTGCGGCCGGTCGCGTCCAGGTGGGCGCGCACGCCCAGGGTGTGGAAGAACACCTGGCCCTTGTCGTCGGCGGCGCCGCGCGCGTACAGCCGGTCGCCGACCACGGTCGGGGTGAACGGCTCGGTGTCCCAGCCGTCCTCCTTGGCGGCGGGCTGCACGTCGTGGTGCCCGTAGACCAGGACGGTGGGCGCGGACGCGTCCCCGGACGACCACTCGGCGAACACCGCCGGCAACCCGTCGGTCTCCCACACCTCGGCGACCGGGAAGCCGGTGTCGCGCAGCTTGGCGGCCAGCCACTCGGCGGAGCGCCGCACGTCGCCGGCGCGCTCCGGGTCGGCGGAGACCGAGGGGATGGCCAGCCACTGCGCCAGGTCGGCGAGGAAGGCGGCCTGGTGCCGGTCGATGTAGGAGCGGACGGCGCTGTCCGGGGTTCTCGTCATACCGACGACTGTAGTTCGCCCGTGCGGGTGCCCGCCCCGGCCGTCCGGGTACCGGGCGCTCCCGGGGCTGTAACCTCCGTGGCCCCCCCCCCCGCCCCGGCGCGGGGGGGGGGGCGGGGGGGGGGGCCGGGGCGCCCCCCCCCCCGCCGCCCCGCGGGTGCGCGGAGACGGGGTTGCGCGCC
>NZ_JBHWBZ010000025.1:14808-28579 GCF_042735475.1 Kitasatospora sp. NPDC059577
CCTTTTTTACGCCCCGGGCGTCCCCCGCCAGCTCCGCCAGGCTAGGGGGCGGCCGCGGCCGTTTTCTATCAGACACCCGCCCCGGCGGGGGGGCGCGGGGGGGGGGCCGGGGGGCGGGACGGGGCCTCAGCCCGAGCGGCGCAGCATCGTGATCCGCGAGCGGGTGAGCGCCGCCGCGAGGGCGGCCGCGAGCAGCGGGAGCACCACGACGATGGCGGCGATCGTGGGCCACGGGAAGACCACGAGCGCCTTGCCGGCGAGTTCCTCGGGGCTGATGCCGGGGTAGTTGCTCGCCGCTCCCTCGACCTTGCGCAGCGCCACGCCCGGCACGATGCCGCTGACCACGCCGAGCAGGGCGCCCATGGCGGCGATCACTCCGCACTGGAAGCCGGACAGCGAGCGCCGGATCCGGGGCTCGGCGCCGACCGCCGCGAGGGTGGTCAGGTCGCGCTGGGAGTCCGCGGCGGCCAGTCCGGTGGCGATCCCGGCCGCGCCGAGGGCGACCAGACCGGCGAAGACGGTCAGGCCGAGGGTGATGAGGCCGGTCCTGGACTGGTAGCCGCGCTCGACGGAGAGGAGGCTGCGGTCGGTGATCCTGGCCAGTGCGCCGTCGGCCTTCTGCTGGGAGCCGTCCGAGGGCGCCGCGGCAGGGAGCCAGACCGCCCCCGCCGTCGAGGTGGTGAAGCCCAGCCTGGCGGCGGTCTCCGGGCTGATCACGGCCTGCCCGGGGGAGGGCAGCGCGGCGTCCGCGAGGACCGCGTCGACGGCGATCTCGTGGCGGACGGGCTTGACCTGTGTGCCGCCGCTCACGTTGAAGTCGGTCGGCTCGTTGTAGTTCAGGGCGAGCTTGCCGTCCTTGAGGTACCGGGCGTCGAAGACCACGGCCTTGCCGGCCGCGAGGGCCCGGCCGGCGGCCGGGTCGGTGACGCCGTAGAGGTTGTGCAGCAGGGTGGCGTCCCCGGCGGTCAGTGCGCCGAAGGGGCTGCCGCGCCGGTTGTTGCCCTGGCAGCGCTTGTCGGTCGACAGGATCCGCTGGACCTCCCCGGGCGTGAGCTCGCGGTCGTCGTCGAGGACCGGGCAGCGGGTCTCCTTGGGCAGCTCGACGCTGATGTAGCCGCACGCGCCGCCGTCGGAGCAGTCGCCCTTGTAGTGCACGTTCTGGACGTCGGCCCGCGGGCCGAGGTCGGGGACGTTGCGCTCGACGGTGTCGCGCATCTGCGGCAGCAGCTTGCTGTCGGTGCCGGACATCCAGCCGCGGCCGAGCATGACGGCGCCGGAGGGGCCCTGGGCGACGTACTCGCGCCGGCTCTGCTCCTCGACGCTGGCGCTGTAGACGCTGACGGCGACCGAGCCGGCGACGGCGGCCATGACGGCGGCGACGGCGGGCGCGGTGCGGCCGCGGTGGCGCACCGAGTCGCGCAGCGCGAGCCGGGGGCCGAGCGAGAGCCAGCGGCCGAGCCGGCCGAACAGGCCGACCAGGTAGGGCGTGAGCGCGACCATGCCGAGTTCGGCGACGGCCGAACCGCCGAGCACGGCGAGGCTGCGGTTGCCGACTCCGCTGGTGGCGCCGAGCAGGGCGAGGGCCGCGCCGCCGCCGAGCATCAGCAGGCCGAGCACGGCGAGCTTGCGGTTCGGCGGCTTGAGCGAGTCGCGGCCGGTGAGCGCGGAGACCACGTCCTGGCGGGAGGCCTGGACGGCGGGGACGACGGCCGCCAGCAGCCCGGTGACCAGGCCGACCAGGAGCACGCCGGCAAGGTCGAGCGGCTGGAGGGCGAAGTGGCCGAAGCGCCGGCCGGAGTACTCCTCGGCCTGGGTGCGCAGCAGGGCGACCAGTCCGACGCCGAGGGCGAGGCCGACTGCGGCGCCGGTGATGCCGAGGACGATGCCGCCGCCGAGCACGACGGCCCGGACGTTGGCGCGGTCACCGCCGGCGGCGGCGAGCAGGCCGAGCTGCCGCCGGGAGCGCCTGGCCCCGACGGCGAAGGCGGGGCCCGCGAGGAGGACGATCTCCAGCAGCGCCATGCCGGCGACGGTCGCCAGGATCACGACGCTGGTCCTGTTGAAGTAGGAGTCGTTGACCGCGTGCTGGTCCTCCTCCGCGAAGAAGGGGACGTCGGCGCGGGCCGGGGGGTCGATCAGGACGGCGCGGGAGGTGACGGTGAAGCCGTGGCCGTTGAGTTCGACGACCTTGGGCCAGTCGAGGCCGGCGCCCGCCGGGAGCTTGACCAGCCAGGTGGTGGGTTCGCCGCTCCCGGATGACGGCCCGCGGGAGGCGCCGGGGGTCGCGGCGAGCCGGTCGACCAGGGTGCCGGGCCGGGCGATGATCTCGGTGGCGGTGAGGTCGCCGGGGTACTCGTAGACGCCGGTGATGGTGAGCGGGGTGGCCTCCAGGCCGCGGACGGCGGTCCGGTCGCCGATCCTGAGGCCGGAGCGCTTGAGGAAGTCCGGGGTGACGGCGGTCTCGCGGTCGTCCGCGGGCGCGCGGCCCTTGACCAGGTCCATCCGGCCCTTCCAGACCGGGTCGTTCAGGTCGGCCTCGGAGACGCGGGTGGAGAGCAGTCCGTCGGCGCTGCTCGCCGCGGTGTACGGGCCCTGGCGCTCGGGCACCAGGGTGGCGCCCGGGAGCAACTGCCGTGCGAGTTCGGCGGGTTCGGTGTCGAGGGAGCGCTGCTGCGCGGGGGTGTACTGAGGGGCGGCGTCGCCCTTGACCTTGTCCTTGGGGTCGTCGACGCCGTACCCGCTCGCCGGGTCCGGCGCCTGCTTGACGGTGGCGCCGCGTCCGGTCATCTCCAGTTCGGCGGCGGCTTGGCCCATGACCCGGACGGCGTGTTCGGCGGGCGAGAGGTCGGCGCTGCGGAACACCACGTCGGCGCCGGTGACGCCGAGGACGGGCAGGGCGACCATCGCGACGACGAGCGCGCTGCGGCCCTTGGCGCGCAGGGCGTCGCGGCGGGCGATGCGCAGGGCGAGCCGCCAGGCGCTGAGCTTCACTCGTCCACCTTCATGCTGTTGGTGGCGGCGCTGACGAGCAGGCTGGCGGCGTCCTGGCTGACGGACTCGTCGACCATGCGGCCGTCGCGCAGGAAGACCACGCGGTCGGCCCAGGCGGCGTGCCGGGCCTCGTGGGTGACCATCATGGCGGCGGCGCCGGCGTCGCAGCGGGCCCGCAGGACGGCGAGGACGGCCTCGCCGGTGGTGGAGTCGAGGGCGCCGGTGGGTTCGTCGGCGAGGACCAGGCGGCGGTCGCCGATCAGGGCGCGGGCGATGGCCACGCGCTGCTGCTGGCCGCCGGACATGTCGTCGGGGAAGCGGTCGGCGAGCTCGGGGATGCCGAGTTCCTCCAGGGCGGCGAGGGCCTCGCGCCGGGCGGCGCGGGCGGACAGGCCGTCGAGTTCGCGCGGCAGCGAGATGTTCTCGGCGGCGGTGAGGGCCGGGATCAGGTTGTAGTCCTGGAAGACGTAGCCGACGGAGCGGCGGCGGACCTGGGCGAGCTTCTTGCGGTTGAGGTCGCCGAGGGCGACGCCCTCGACCAGGACCCGGCCGCCGCTCGGCGTGTCGAGGCCGCCGGCCAGGGTCAGCAGGGTCGACTTGCCGGAGCCGGAGGGGCCCATGACGGCGACGAACTCGCCGGGGCGGACTTCGAGGTCGACGCCGCGCAGGGCCTGGACCTCGGCTGCGCCGTGGCCGTGGACGCGGGTGACGTTCTCCAGGTGCAGCACCGGCGTCTGCCGGGACTCTCGGGTGTGGGACACGATTCCCCCCTTGTGCTGGGTGTGGACCCGGGGTCGGGGCCCGGGCCGGTGGTTCGGTGCCGGGGCGCTCAGGTGCGCAGGCGGCGGCCGCGCTTGGCGGGCGCGCCACCGTCGCGGGCGGCCTCGGCGGTGCGGGTCTGCAGGAGTTCGGCCTGCTGGGCGAGCCGGGTCTCGCAGTGGTCGAGCCAGCGGATCTCGGCTTCGGTCTGGAAGATCAGCTGGTCCAGGACGAGCAGCCAGGCGAGGTCGTTGCTCGCCGAGGGCACGACGCCGGGCCGGGCCTCCCCGGCCAGGGCGCGGCCCTTGAGCCGGGTGTAGTCCTGGAGCGCCTTGATGCTGTGCCGGCGCTGGCCCTGGACGACGGCGGAGACGTCCACCCCGGGGACGGTGACGGCCATGGCGAGCTTGATGGCCAGTTCGTCGCGCGGGGGGCTGGTCCGGGGCACCGGGGTGTCGAACCAGGCCCGCAGCTCGGTGCGGCCGGCGTCGGTGACGGCGTAGAACTGGTGGCCCTCGTCGTCCTCCCCCGCGGCCTCGACCAGGCCGTCCCGTTCCAGCCGGGACAGCGTGGTGTAGACCTGTCCGACGTTGAGCGGCCAGGTGGCGCCGGTGCGCGCCTCGAACTCGGTGCGCAGCTGGTAGCCGTAGCGCGGGCCCTGGTCGAGCAGGGCAAGCAGACCGTGACGGATGGACATACCGAGTATGTATACCCGGTATGCCCCACCGCCTCAAGCCGCACCCCCTCCCCCGGCGACCGGGTACCGTCGTGCGGTGTGAGCCAGTTGCGCATCGCCACCTTCAACCTGTTGCACGGTCAGCCGCTCGCGCCGGACGGCGCGCCGCGGCCCTACCCGGCCGACGCCGGGGAACCGCTGGCCGGGGCGGTGGCCGCACTGGACGCCGACGTGCTGGCCCTGCAGGAGGTGGACCGGCACCAGGCGCGTTCCGGCGGCACCGACCAGGCGGCGGTCGCGGCCGCGGCGATGGGCGCCAAGGACTGGCGCTTCGCCGCCGCGCTGCACGGCCGCCCGGCGCCGGTGGCGGGCTGGGTGCCGGACCCGTCCGAGCCGAACGGCCTGCGGGTGTACGGGCCCGACGAGGTGGGCGACGACGCCCCGCCCTCCTACGGGACGGCGCTGCTGACCCGGCTGCCGGTGCGGCACTGGCGGGCCCGGCGCTTCGCCCCGGCGCCCTTCGGGCTGCCGCTGCGGGTCGCCGGGCGGCGCGGGCTGACCCCCGTGCCGGACGAACCGCGGGCGGCGCTCGCGGCGGTACTGGAGGGCGAGCGCGGGCCGTTCACCGTGGTCGCGGCGCACCTGTCCTTCGTCCCGGGCTGGAACATGGCGCAGCTGGCGGGCATCCGGCGGTGGATCGCCGACCTCCCGCAGCCGTACCTGGTGCTGGGCGACTTCAACCTGGTGGGCGCGCTGCCGCGCACGGTGCTCGGCGGGGCGACGGCGCTGGAGCGCACCGCGCCGCGGGTACGGGTGCGGGAGCTGCGGGCGGCCCGGCGGGCCCGGCCGCTGTCGGCCGAGCCGCGCCGGCGGCGGGTGCGCGAACCGCGGCCCAGGATGCAGGGCTGGTACGACCTGGCGCGCACGCCGACCTACCCCGCGCACCGGCCTGCGGTGCAGTTCGACCACGTGCTGGCGGTCGGCGTGCCGCGCACGGCGGTGGGCCCGGCGGCCGCGCCGCGCGCGGCGGTGTCGGACCACCGGCCGCTGCTGGTCGAGGTGTCGCTGTAGGGGCTCAGTGCCGCGCCAGGACCCCGGCCTGCTGCGGCACGTGGACGCCGGGTGTCGGCGGCGGTTCGTACTGCAGGAGCAGCATGGCCGCGTCGTCGCCGAGCTGGCGCCCGACGTGCCGCACCACGTCCTCGTGCAGGCGCTGCAGGACGTCGGCGGGGCAGCCGTCGGCGCAGCGCGGGAACCGTTCGGCGAGCGGGTAGAAGGTGCCCGCGCGGTCGCGGGCCTCGATCACCCCGTCGGTGAACAGCAGCACCCGGTCCCCGCCCCGCAGCGGCACCCGGTGGACCGGCGGGCTGACGTCGGCCGGGTCGAGGACGCCCAGCGGCGGTACCGTCTCGGCGAGTTCGAGCGGCCGGACCTCACCGCCGCGCAGCAGCAGCGGTGCGGGGTGGCCGCAGTTGACGATCTCGGCGGCACCGTCGGGCCCGACGCCGATCAGCACCAGGGTGACGAACTCCTCCTCCACACCGGGGTGGTCGTTCTCGTGCAGGGCGCGGTCGAGGCTGACGGCCAGCCAGCCGGCCACCCGGTCCAGTGCGGGCTCCTGGTGGGCGGCCTCGCGGAAGGCGCCGAGCACCGCGGCGGCCGTCTCGACCGCGCCGAGGCCCTTGCCGCGCACGTCGCCGACCACGGCCCGCACGCCGTGCCGGGTGTTGACCACCTCGTAGAGGTCGCCGCCGATGCGGGCGTGCGCGGCGGCGGCCTCGTAGTGGACGGCGGCCCGGACGGTGCCGACCCGCTCGGGGACGGGCCGCAGCAGGACCCGGCGGGCGATCGAGGCGACCAGCTGGGCGTCGGCCAGCGCCCGTTCCTGGCGCAGCCGCAGGGTGGCGCTGACCCAGCCGATGGTGGCGACGAGCAGGACGGCGATGACGCTGGCGGCGTGCACGGACGAGCCGAGCGTGTCGCTGCGGAAGGCCATCAGGAAGGCCGCCGCCTCGGTGCACAGGCCGATGACGAACGGGTACCAGGTGCGTCGGCTGACCACGGCGGCCAGCGCGGGCACGGCGGTGAGGGCGGGTTCGACCGTCACGCCGGTGCCACTGAGGTAGTCGAGGACGACGATCAGCCCCATGCCGATGAACGGCAGCGCCAGCGCCGTCCTCGGCCAGGTGCCGGTCGCGCCCGGAGCGGGCCCCGGGGTCGGCCCGGTGACCCGCTCTCTGATCCATCCGGTCGCGCTCAACGTCGGTTTCTCCAGCAGAAGGCGCCGATGCCCGGGGGCACCTGCGGTGATGACTGAGGGTCAGGGAATACGGGCCTCGCTGGCGGCCGGAGCACGGGGGTTGACCGGTTACCGACCCCACAATAGGCGCGAAACGTGCACGACGCACAGGTTTCGGGCACTGGCGTGATGACTTGGGTGCTCTGCGTGACTCATTAGTCACTGTTCCCGATCAGGAGCCGTTCCAACTCTTTTCGGCCGGGAAGTCCTGCCGGACGGACGATCCGTCCGCTGCGGACGTACAGGAACGACGCCGTGACCTGCTCGGGATCGACGCCCGCCTGCTCGGCCCAGGCCAGCCGGTAGACCGCGAGCTGCAACGGGTCCGCAGTCTCCTCCCGGTGGGTCTTCCAGTCCACCACTTCGTAGCGTGACGCACCACCGGATCCCGACAACCCGTCATCGTCACGGTAGACCACGTCGATCCGGCCGCGCACCACCCGTCCCGCCAGCACCAGTTGGAACGGCGCCTCGACCCGGTGGGGCTTGCGCTGCGCGTACGGGGTGCGCAGGAATGCCTCCTTGAGCCGCTCCAGGTCCTGCTCGTCCTCGATTCCGTCGTCGTCGGCCCCGGGCAGCGCGCCGGGCTCGACCAGCAGCAGCGGCTCGATCCGGGACTGCACCCAGGCGTGGAAGCGGGTGCCGCGCCGGGCGGCGGGCTGCGGGGGACGCGGCATCGGGCGGGCCAGGTCGTGCGCGAAGCCGTCCGGGTCGGCGGCCAGCCGCAACAGCTGGGTGGCGGACAGCGCGGCGGGCAGCGGCACCTCCCGCTCGGTGCGCCGGGAGCGCTCCAACTCGCCCAGCAGCGCGGTCAGATCGCGGTCCCAGGAGGCCAGCCGGCGCTGGTCCTCGGGTGCCATCGGCTCCGCCTCCGGCTCGGGCGCGCCCGCGAGGCGGGCGCGCACCACCTCGGCGACCCGGCGGCGCGCGTGCTGCGCGGCCGGGTCCAGCGGCAGCGGCCAGGGGCGCTCGGCGGGGGCGGCCAGCGCCGGGTTCTCGGCCTCCTTCTCCGGTTGCTCGGCCCAGTGCTCGACCTCGCCCGCGCCGGGCCGCTCGCAGTGCTCGCGCAGCCCCTCCAGGAAGGCGGACGGACCCCGGACGGTCTTCTGGCTCGGCCCCCACCAGTGGCCGGACGCCAGCAGCAAGGACCGGGGGCGGGTGAACGCGACGTAGCCGAGGCGCAGTTCCTCGGTCGTGGTGTGCTCGGTGAGCTCCTTCTTGAAGGCGGTCATCGCCTTGCCGTTCCACCCGCCGCGCACGTCGGGCAGGGTGGCCGCGTCACCACGCAGGGCGTGCGGGAGCACCCGCTTGGAGCTGGTCCAGCGCTCGCGCGGGGTGGAGGAGGGGAACGCGCCCCGTACCAGCCCGGGAACCGCGACCACGTCCCACTCCAGCCCCTTGGACTTGTGCGCGGTGAGCACCTTCACGGTGTCCTCGCCGCCGGGCAGGCTGCTGTCCAGGCCGCGCTCGTACTCCTGCGCGGCGCGCAGGAAGCCGAGGAAGGCGGCCAGGCCCGGGTCCCCGTCGAGGTCGGCGAAGGAGGCGGCGACGTCCAGGAAGGCGTGCAGGGTCTCCCGCCGGCGGGCGGCCAGCGCCTGCGGGGAGGCGGCGAGTTCGACCTCCAGGCCGGTGACCGCCAGCACCCGGTGCAGCACGTCCATCAGCGGGTCGGCCAGCGAGCGGCGCAGGTCGCGCAGCTCCTGGGCGAGGCGGGCGAAGCGCACCCGCGCCTCGGCGGAGAACGGCAGGTCGTCGGACTTCCCCTCCTCGCCGTACGGGGAGTCCAGGAAGCTCTCCACCGCGTCGGCCAGCGACACCACCTCGGTCGGGTCGGCCTCGGCCACGGCGGCGGCCAGCGCCTCGACGCCCTCGGGCCGGTCGGTGCGGACCAGCTCGGCGGCCCGGCGGCCGAGCAGCGCGAGGTCGCGGGGGCCGATCCGCCAGCGCGGGCCGACCAGCAGCCGCACCAGCGCGGCGTTCGCGGTCGGGTCCTGCAGCACCTCGCAGACCGCCACCAGATCGGCCACCTCGGGCAGCTGCAGCAGCCCGCCGAGGCCGACCACCTCGACCGGCACCTCCCGGGCGACCAGTGCCGCGTGGACGTCCGGGAAGGCGGCGCCGCCGCGGCACAGCACGGCGATCCGGCCGGGCGCGGTGCCCGTGCGCACCAGGTGGGCGATCGAGTCGGCGAGCCAGTCGACCTCCTCGGCGTGGGTGGGCAGCAGCGCCGTCCGGACGAAGCCGTCCAGTTCGGCGCCGGGGGCCGGGCGCAGCGCCTCGACGCCCTCGTGCATCGCGCGCAGCGGCGCGGCCAGTTCGTTGGCGAAGGCGAGCAGGCGTCCCCCGCTGCGGCGGTTCTCGCTGAGCGCGTAGCGCTCGGCCGGGCGGCCGCCGGACCGGGGGAAGTGCCGGGGGAACTCGTCGAGGTTGGCGACGGAGGCGCCGCGCCAGCCGTAGATCGCCTGGCAGGGGTCGCCGACGGCGGTCACCGGGTGGCCGCCGCCCGCGCCGTCGGGGCCGGCGCCGAAGAGCCCGGCGAGCATCAGGCGCTGGGCCACCGAGGTGTCCTGGTACTCGTCCAGCAGCACGACCCGGAACTGGCCGCGCAGCAGCTCGCCGACCTCGGGGCGCTGCTGGGCGAGGCGGGCGGCGGCCGCGATCTGGTCGCCGAAGTCCATCAGCCCGGCGGCGTGCTTGCGGCGCCGGTAGTCCTCGACCAGGCGCAGCAGCTCCAGCCGGGCCCGGGCGGTGGCCGGGACGGCCCGCAGGTCGTCGTTGGTCAGCTTGACGCCGGCGAGGGTGTCCAGCAGGTCCTCGTCGAAGTCGCGCAGGGTCTGCGGCTCGACGAGGTGCTCGGCGAGTTCGCCGTCCAGCGCGGTGAGGTCGGCGACCAGGTTGGCGAAGGTGCCGGTGAGCGCCGGGAACGGGCCGCGGGCGGTGCGCAGCACCTTGGCGGCGAGCTGGAAGCGGGTCGCGTCGGCGAGCAGCCGCACGTCCGGCTCGATGCCGATCCGCAGGCCGTGCTCCTTGAGGAGGCGGCCGGCGAAGGCGTGGTAGGTGGAGATCTCCGGGTCGCCGAGCGGTTCGGCGGCGTCCCGGTCGGCCACCCTCCCCCGGTCGTCGGCCGGGGGTGCCCCCAGTCCGCAGACACGCAGGGCGGTCCGGACGCGTTCGGAGAGCTCGCCGGCGGCCTTGTTGGTGAAGGTGAGGCCGAGCACCTCCTCGGGCCGCACCGCGCCGGAGCCGACCAGCCAGACGACCCGGGCGGCCATCACGGTGGTCTTGCCGGAGCCCGCGCCGGCCACGATCACGGCCGGCTCCAGGGGGGCGCCGATCGCCGCCATCTGCTCCCGGTTGAAGGGGATCCCCAGCAACTCCTTGAGCTGGTCGGGATGGCTGAGCACGGCGGTCACCACGCAACCGTAACCGGAGCGACGGACAAGCCGTGCCTCCCCGGGTCCGGCGGGACGGCTCGGACCGCCGGGGCGGCGGCGACGGCGACGGCGACGGCGACGGCCGGGACCCTCCGGGCAGCCGGGGCCGTCGGGGCTTGGGGCCGGGGGCCGCTACTCGACCAGTTGCGCCCCGTCCCGCTGGGCCGAGCAGCTGCGGCGGAAGGCGCAGCGGTCGCAGCCCCCGCCGGTCTGCGGGACGAAGCGCTCGGCGAGGACCTTCCCGGCGGCCTGGGCCAGCAGGTCCTCGATCCACGGCTCGCCCTCCGGCGGCTCCTGCCGCTGCACCTTGGGGGCGTCCCGGGAGGCCTTGGCGGCGGGCTCGCGCAGGTGCACCAGTTCGGCGCCGCCGGTGGCCGGGGGCCGCTCGGCGAAGCCGGGCAGCTCGTTGAGGGCGCCGGCCCGGACGGCGAGCTGGTAGACGGCGAGCTGCTTGTGGTCGGGCATGGACTTGTCGGTGGGGATCTGCTTGCCGGTCTTGAAGTCGACCACGTAGGCGCGCCCGGCCTGGTCCTTCTCGACCCGGTCCATCGAGCCGCGGATGCGCACCGCGACGCCGCCGACGTCCAGGGTGACGTCGAAGCCGTGCTCGGTGGCGACGACGTCCCGGCCGCGTTCCAGGACGTGCCAGTTGAGGAAGCGCTCCAGGGCGGCGCGGGCCTCGTTCTTCTCCTGGTGGGACTTCCAGGGCGCGTCGAAGGCCAGCGCGTCCCAGACGGTGTCCAGGCGCTCCATGAGGACGGCGAGGTCGGCGGGGGTCCGGCCGGAGCCGACCTCGTCGGCGAGCGCGTGCACCACGTTGCCGAAGCCCTGCGCGGCGGAGCCGGCGGCGCGCGCCCTGACCTCCTTGTCCAGGAACCACTGCAGCGAGCAGCTCTCCAGCTGTTCCAGGCCGCTGCCGGACAGCCGCACCGGCAGGTCGGCGCTGCGCAGCGGCTCGGGCGCGGCGGTCGGGTCGTCCAGGCCCCACCAGCGCTCGGGGTGGGCGGCGGGCACCAGCGGCAGGCCGTCCTCGTCGGCGGCGGCGGCCAGGGTGGCGAGCCGTTCGGCGGCGGCGCGGCGCAGCGCGGGCGTGCAGGCGGGGTCGACGGTGACCGCGCGCAGTTCGGCGACCAGCGCGGCGACGGACAGCGGCCGGCGCGGACGGTGGGTGACGTCCTCGACGGTGACCGGCGGGGTGCGGCGCACCACCTTTCCGCTCCGGACGTCGATGTCCTCCCGGTAGAGCTCGCGCAGGAAGCGGGAGGGCTCGTCGCCGTCGTCGGCGGGGGCCTTGACGGCGGTGACGATCAGCCGCTCCTTGGCCCGGGTCGTGGCGACGTAGAAGAGCCGGCGCTCCTCGCCGAGCAGGGCGGCCGGGGAGAGCGGTTCGGCGAGGCCGTCGCGGCCGATCCGGTCGGCCTCCAGCAGGGAGCCGCGGCGGCGCAGGTCGGGCCAGAGGCCGTCCTGGACGCCGGCCACGACGACCAGGCGCCACTCCAGGCCCTTGGAGCGGTGGGCGGTCATCAGCCGGACGGCTTCGGGGCGCACGGCCCGGACGGTGAGGGTGTCGGCGGCGATGTCCTGGGCTTCGAGCTCGGCGAGCAGGTCGAGGGCGCTGCGGTGGCCGGTGACCTGCTCCTCGGCGCGGGCGGCGGTCTCGAACAGGGCGCACAGCGCGTCCAGGTCGCGGTCGGCGTTCCGGCCGGCGGCGCCGCCGCGCAGGGCGGCCCGCTCCAGGCGCTCGCGCCAGCGGCGGCTGCCGTCCCACAGCTCCCAGAGCGCCTCCTCGGCGGTGCAGCCGCCGGCCAGCAGTTCGCGGACCTTGCGCAGCAGGGTGCCGAGGTCGCGGGCGCGGCGGGCGTGCGCGGGGTCGAGGGCGATCAGCCGCTCGGGTTCGGCGAGGGCCTCGCGGATCAGCTCGTCGGCGGGGCGCGGGGCGGTGGCGGGGAGGCCCTCGGCGCGCAGGGCGGCCCGTTCCTCCTCGCGCAGGGCGCGGCCGAGGCGCCGCAGGTCGGAGCCGTCGAGGCCGCCGAGCGGGCCGGTGAGCAGGGCGTGCGCCAGGTCGGTGGTGAGCGGGTCGGGGGTGTCGGCGGCGGGGTCGTCCTCGCCGTGCCGGTCGCGGGCGCTCTGCCGGGCCGCCTGCTGGGCGCAGACCCGCAGGGCGAGCAGCAGCTGGGCGACGGCCGGCTCCTCGCGCAGCGGCAGGTCGTCGCCGTCGATCTCCAGCGGGACGCCGGCCGCGCCGAGCGCCCGCCGCACGCCCGGTATGGACCGGGCGCCGGCCCGGACCAGCACGGCCATCTCGCCCCAGGGCACGCCGTCCTCCAGGTGGGCGCGGCGCAGCAGGTCGGCGATCGAGTCCAGCTCGGCGCCGGGGGTCGGGTAGGTGTAGATCTCGACCCGGCCGCCCTCGCGGGAGGGCAGCAGGGCGCGGTGCTGGGCGAGCTTGTCGGCGGGCAGCCGTCCCATCGGCATCCGCCGGGCGAGCTCCCGGGAGGCGGCGAGCAGCAGGGCGCCGGAGCGGCGGGAGACCCGCAGCACCTTGACCTCGGCGGGCTCGCCGTCGGCGCGGCGGAAGGCCTGCGGGAAGTCGAGGATGCCGTTGATGTCGGCACCGCGGAAGGCGTAGATCGACTGGTCGGGGTCGCCGACGGCGACCAGGTCGCGTCCGCCGCCCGCGAGCCGGCGCAGCAGCCGGACCTGGGAGGGGTCGGTGTCCTGGTACTCGTCGACGAAGACGACGTCGTAGCGCCGGCGCAGGTCCTCCTCGACCTCGGGGCGTTCGGCGAGCAGGACGGCACGGTGGACGAGTTCGGCGTAGTCCAGGACGCCGCGCAGGTCGAGCACGTCGAGGTAGTCGGCCAGGAAGTGCGCGGCGGCGGCCCAGTCGGGGCGCTGGACGCCCTGCGCGAAGCGCTCCAGCTCGGCCTCGCCGAGGCCGAGCTCGCGGCTGCGGGCGAGGACGGCGCGGACCTCGTCGGCGAACCCGCGGGTGGTCAGGCAGGCCCGCAGGTCCAGCGGCCAGGCGATCCGGGAGCTGCCGAGGCGGGCGTCCTCGGCTCCGCCCGCCAGCAGTTCGCGGACCATGACGTCCTGCTCGGGGCCGGAGAGCAGCCGCAGCGGCTCGGCGTAGTCCCGGGGGTCCTGGTGGGCGCGCAGCAGGGCGTAGCAGAAGGAGTGGAAGGTGGTGGCCTGCGGGGCGGCGGCGGAGCTGCCGAGCCGGCCGGACATCCGGTCGCGCAGTTCCATCGCGGCCTTGCGGCTGAAGGTGAGGACGAGGATCCGCTCGGGGTCGGTGCCGTCCTGGATCCGCCGGGCGACGGCCTCGACGAGGGTGGTGGTCTTGCCCGTGCCCGGTCCGGCCAGCACCAGCAGCGGCCCGTCGCCGTGCTCGACCACGGCACGCTGGTAGGCGTCCAGCGCGGGTGGGTCGGGCTGGACGAGCGGGCTGCGCACGAGCCGGTAGGGGGACGTCACGGACCGTTCCTGGGGGTCGGGCTGGGGCATGGCGGGGGCGGGCCCCGCGGGGCCCCCCCCCCCCCGCCCGCCCAAACCCCCCCCCCCAAACCCCCCCCGCGGGGGGGGGGGGGTGAGAAACCCCCGCGCCCCCCG
>NZ_JBHWBZ010000025.1:28589-32141 GCF_042735475.1 Kitasatospora sp. NPDC059577
GTGGGGGGGGGGGGTTTTTGTTGGTGGGGTGTGGGGGGGGGGGTGGGGGGGGGGGGTGTGGGGGGGGGTGGGGGGGGGGGGGGGTTGGTGGGGGGGGGGGGGGGGGGGGGGGGGGGGGGGCGGCCCCGCCGGGCCCGCCCCCATCGAGCCTACGATCCTCCCCCGTCAATCCCGTCCGTGCGGGGAGTTCGGGGAAGTCTCCCGGCCGTCCCAGCGGGCCCGGCGGAGGTCGACCCGGGGCGGGTCGGCGAGCTCGCGCAGCGGGGTGCCCTCGTCGCCGTAGTGGGCGAGGGCACGCTGTTCGTGCCCGGGCAGGAAGCGGCCGTCCGCGCGGATGACCCGCCACCAGGGCACCGAGCCGCCGTACAGTGCCATCACCCGGCCGACCTGCCGGGGGCCGCCCTGGCCGAGGTACTCGGCGACGTCGCCGTAGGTCATCACCCTGCCGGGTGGAATCCGCTCGGTCAGGTCGAGCACCAGTTCGGCGAAGGGCGGTAGGGCGTCCTGGAGGCCGTCGTCTGTTACGTCCGTCACCTGGGGCATTCTTCCTCACAGGGGCGTACTCGCGGTCCGGGGCGAACGGATCGCCGCGCCCGATCCGCCCCCTGTCCAGCACGGGGGGTCGGGGCATGCCACCATCTTCGGGGCGGTGAGTGGTGATACGAGGACAAGACCAGATGACCGGGACGGCTGACGTGGGCGTGGACAAGGACTCCGACGAGTCCTCCGCCGCCGTGCCCCCGGCACCCGGTGCCGGGACGGAAGGCCGGCCCGAGCCAGGGCCGACGCCGGAAGTCTCCCTGATCAAGGACCTGACGATCAAGACCCCCGTGCCCGCGCCGGCCCCCGAGCCGACCGAACGGCCCGCCCCGCCGGAGGCCACCGAGCCGGAGGCCCCGAAGCCGGTGGTGCCGGCCCCGGCCCCGGAACCGCTGCCCGACCACCAGGAGCCGCTGGACGACGCCCCCCACCTGGACGTCGACGAGCCGCTGCTCGCCGCCCGCGCGCACCGCCCGTCCGACCTGATCCGCTTCCTGGCCGGGGTCTTCGGGATAGTCGCCGTCTTCGTGCTCGCCGGCATCGCCACCTCGACCACCACCGGCATCGAACAGGACATCGCCACCAACGCGCCGCACTTCTCGGCGGTGCTCTCCACCATCACCGGCCTGGTCTCCAGCGTCGCGGTGCTCGCCGTACCACTGGCGTTCGCCGTCGAGCGGCTGATCAAACGCGACGGCCTGCGGGTCGCCGACGGCGTGCTCGCCTCGGTGCTCGCGTACGGCGTCTCGCTCGGCATCGACTGGTGGGTGGCCGAGGGCGCCTCCGAACACATCCGCGACGCGCTGACCCGGCTGCCGCTGGACAGCAACGGCACCCTCACCGACCCGGTGCACGGCTACCTCGCCCCGGTGATCGCCTACATGACCGCCGTCGGCATGTCGAGCAGACCGCGCTGGCGGGTCGCCCTGTGGGTGGTGGTCGTCTTCAGCGGCATCACCGAACTCCTCGGCGGCTACACCACCCCGCTGTCGCTGATGCTCACGGTGCTGATCGGCTGGTCCGTCGCCTACGGCACGCTGTACGCCATCGGCTCCCCCAACATCCGCCCGACCGGCCAGCACCTGATGATCGGCCTGCGCAAGGTCGGCTTCACCCCGGACGGCGCCCACCGCGCCCCCGACGCCCCCGGCGGCACCCGCCGCTACTACGTCACCCAGCAGGGCGGCCCGCCCCTGGACGTCCACATCGTCGACCGCGAGCAGCAGGCCTCCGGCTTCTTCTACCGGGCCTGGCGTCGGCTGCGGCTGCGCTCGGTCGCGGTGCGCCGCAGCCCGCAGTCGCTGCGCCAGGCGCTGGAGCAGGAGGCCCTGATCGCGTACGCGGCGGCCGCCTCGGGCGCCTGCGCGCCGCAGCTGGTCGCCACCTCCGAGCTCGGCCCGGACGCCGCGATCCTGGTGTACGAGAACGTCGAGGGCCGCACCCTCGACGAGCTGGCCGACGACGAGGTCACCGACCCGGTGATGGCCTCGATCTGGCAGTCGGTGGGCGCCCTGCACGAGCGGCGGATCGCCCACCGCCGGCTGACCGGCGAGTCCCTGCTGGTGGTGGACGACCGGACCGGCTGCCTGGTCAACCTCTCCGGTGGCGACATCGCCGCCACCGACCTCACCCTGCGCATCGACGTCGCCCAGCTGCTCACCACCTTCGCACTGCGGATCGGCCCCGAGCGGGCCGTGGCCACCGCCAACGCGGTGCTCGGCGCCGAGCGGGTCGCCCAGGCCCTGCCACTGCTCCAGCCGGTCGGGATGAGCCGCTCCACCAGGGTCGACCTCGCCAAGCAGAGCAAGGAGCGCAAGGCCACGGCCCGCGCCAGGGCCCTGGAGCAGGTCGCGGCCGGCGAGCGCACCCAGCAGCAGGCCGAGGAGGACATCGCGGCGGCCGGCGAGGACCTGCTGAGCCGCATCCGCGGCCAGATCCTGCAGATCGCCCCCGAGGCGCCGATGGAGCCGGCCAAGCTGGAACGGCTGAAGCCGAAGACGCTGATCATGGTGATCGCGCTCACCTTCGCCGCCTACCTGGCCCTGACCACCCTCAAGCCGGCCCAGCTCAAGCTGTCCCAGATGAACTGGGCGTGGGCGGCCGCCGCCCTGGTCGCGGCCGCCTTCAGCTACGTCGCCGCCGCGATGAGCCTGACCGGCTTCGTCCCCGAGCGGCTGCCGTTCCGGCGCACCGTCGCCGCCCAGCTGGCCGGCTCCTTCGTCAAGCTGGTCGCGCCCGCCGCGATCGGCGGCATCGCCCTGAACACCCGCTACCTGCAGAAGGCCGGCATCCGCTCCGGCCAGGCGGTCGCCTCGGTCGGCGCCTCCCAGCTGGCGGGCCTGGCCGGGCACCTGCTGCTGCTGTTCAGCTTCGGCCTGATCACCGGCAGCCAGACCAACGGCGACCTCTCCGCCTCCCGAGCGGTGATCATCGGTGTGCTGAGCGCCGCCGTGCTCGCCCTGGTGGTGGCCGCCGTCGCCCCGCTGCGCCGGTTCGTCCTCGGCCGGCTGCGCTCGCTGTTCTTCGGCGTGGTGCCGCGGATGCTCGACCTGATGCAGACGCCCAGCAAGCTGGTCACCGGCTTCGGCGGCATCCTGCTGCTGACCCTCTCCTTCACCGCCTGCCTGGACTTCTCGGTGCAGGCCTTCGGCGGCACCATCAGCTTCTCGGCGGTCGCGGTGGTCTTCCTGACCGCCAACGCGGCCGGCTCGGCGATCCCCACCCCGGGCGGCATCGGCCCGGTCGAGGTCGCCCTGATCGGCGCCCTCACCGTCGCGGACGTGTCCCCCGCGGTCGCCACCCCGGCGGTCTTCCTCTACCGGGCGCTGACCTTCTGGCTGCCGGTCCTGCCGGGCTGGATCGCCTACAACGTGCTGCAGCGCAGGAACGCGCTCTGAAGCATCCCCGGCGCACGACGGAGGGCCCTGCCGGGGCTCGCGACGCGGACTCGCGCGCCCCCGAGGGGGGGCGCGCGGGCGGCGGGGGGCGCTAGCAGAACATGGCTGTCTGGTT
>NZ_JBHWBZ010000025.1:32151-80723 GCF_042735475.1 Kitasatospora sp. NPDC059577
CCGAGCGCGGCCCGGGCGCTGAGGCGCTCTTCAGCGCCCGCGGGCCGCGGGGGGGGCGCCCGCCGCGGGGGCGGCGCGCGGGCCCCTCCGTCGTGTGCGCGGCCTACGTGTGCGCGGCCTAGTAGACCGGCTTGTGCGGCTCGATCTGGTTCACCCAGCCGAGCACGCCGCCGCCGAGGTGGACGGCGTTGGCGAAGCCCGCCGCCTTCACCACGGCCAGCACCTCGGCCGAGCGCACGCCCGACTTGCAGTGCAGCACGATCTTCTTGTCCTGCGGCAGCTTCTCCAGCGCGTTGCCCATCAGGAACTCGTTCTTGGGGATCAGCACCGCGCCGGGGATGTTGACGATCTCGTACTCGCCGGGCTCGCGGACGTCGATGAGGTAGATGTCCTCCTCGTCGTCCTGCCACTGCTTCAGCTGCTGCGAGGTGACGGTCGAGCCGATGGCGGCGGCCTGCGCCTCGTCCGACACGACGCCGCAGAAGGCCTCGTAGTCGATCAGCTCGGTGACCGTCGGGTTCTCCCCGCAGACCGCGCAGTTCGGGTCCTTGCGGACCTTCACCTGGCGGTAGTTCATCTCCAGGGCGTCGTAGATCATCAGCCGGCCGACCAGCGGGTCGCCGATGCCCGCGAGCAGCTTGATCGCCTCGTTGACCTGGATCGAGCCGATGGACGCGCACAGCACGCCCAGCACGCCGCCCTCCGCGCAGGAGGGGACCATGCCCGCCGGCGGGGCCTCCGGGTACAGGCAGCGGTAGCAGGGGCCGTGCTCGGCCCAGAAGACGCTGGCCTGGCCGTCGAAGCGGTAGATCGAGCCCCACACGTACGGCTTGCCGAGCAGCACCGCGGCGTCGTTCACCAGGTACCGGGTGGCGAAGTTGTCGGTGCCGTCCACGATCAGGTCGTAGCCGGAGAAGATCTCCATGACGTTGGAGTTGTCGAGGCGCTCCTCGTGCAGCACCACGTCGACGTAGGGGTTGATCTCCTTGACCGAGTCGCGCGCCGACTCCGCCTTGGAGCGGCCGACGTCCGACTGGCCGTGGATGATCTGGCGCTGCAGGTTCGACTCGTCCACCACGTCGAACTCGACGATGCCCAGCGTGCCGACACCGGCCGCGGCCAGGTACAGCAGGGCGGGCGAACCGAGGCCGCCGGCCCCGACACAGAGCACCTTGGCGTTCTTCAGCCGCTTCTGCCCGGCCATGCCCACGTCGGGGATGATCAGGTGGCGGGAGTACCGGTGGACCTCATCGACGGTGAGCTCGTCGGCCGGCTCGACCAGGGGTGGCAACGACACGGGGACTCCGATGGGTGTCTTGTTCGGGTGGCCGGGGCCAGCCGCGGTGTGGGGTTGTTGCGCCGCCACTCGGGTGGCTGTCTAGGCCAACAGTGTCACGCCCGACCGGTATTCCGAGACAGCTCGTCCGATGGGCGAGACGGGCGGCGCCGGATCGTGGGACCGGCCACCGCACCCCCCGCAGACGCCCCGAGCCCGTGTTTCCGGGGCCCGGGACGTCCCCGCGGCACCACTCAGACCCGGCAGGCCGTCTCCAGCCAGACGTCCCCCAGCGACTCCTCCAGCGGCACCTGCGTCCGCCATCCGAGACGGTCCCGGGCGGTGCGCACGTCCGCCTGCCGCCACGGCACCGGCTCGCCCGGCACCGCCCGGCCCTCCGGCCGCTGACCCTCCGCCCGGTGGCCCGGCAGGTACGGGCCGGGCTGGTGGTGATGGTGGCCGGACAGGTGGTCGCCGCCCGTGCCGACCGCCTGCGCGGGCAGCAGGACCTGCCGGTTCTCCTCGACGATCGACCCCTCGAAGCCCGAGGCCCGCACCAGCAGCTGGGCCGCGTCCCGGGCCCGGACGGCGTGCCCGCTGCCGATGTTGACCACCCCGGTCGCGGCCGACACCGCCGCTGCCTGGATGGCCCGCGCGACGTCCCGCACGTCCACGAAATCCCGGTATCCGGACAGGTCCGGCATCCGCACCTGGTTCTCGTCCCGCTCCAGCGCCCGCCGCAGCCCCTCGGCCAGCCGTCCGAACAGCGAAGCGGTCGGCGCGCCGGGCCCCACCACGTCGAACACCCGCAGCACCGCCGCATCCAGCCCGGAGGCCAGCACCAGCTCCGTCCCGGCCAGCTTGGACACCCCGTACGGGCCGACCGGCCGCGGCTCGGCCTGCTCCGACACCGGCACCCCGCCGGGCACCGGCCCGTACTCGGCGGCCGAACCGACGTGCACCAGCCGGGCCGGCTCCCGGCTGCGCCGGATCGCCTCGCAGACCGTCGCGACGGCCAGCGTGTTCGACCGGATCAGGGTGCGCGAGCTGCCGTAGGTGGCGCCCGCGCAGTTGATCACCACCTGCGGCGCGACCGCGTCCAGGAAGCGGGCCAGCGCACCCGGGCTCCCGGCGGTCAGGTCGAAGCGGATGTCGGCCGAGTCGCGCCGGCCGAGCACCGTCACCTGCAACTCCTGGTCCATCAGCAGACGGTCGGTGACCCGGCGGCCGATGAAGCCGTCGGCGCCCAGCAGCAGCACCCTCATCGGGGGTGTCCTTCCACGAAGCGAGGTCGGGAGACGACCTGGCGGACTGAAATCAACGAACGGACGAAACGCAGATCGGGGATCGGAGTTCGGGACCGGGACCACGGAGCGGACCGGGGTCGCCGAACGGATCGGGGCCGCGGACGACGCGGCGGGTCAGCGGTGCGCGCCGGCCCGGCCGAGCACCGCCCAGGCGTACGCCAGCAGCGCCGCCGCGACGGCACCGCCGCCGAGCAGGAGGGCCGACGGCAGCGAGCGGCCCAGGGCGAGCAGCCCGAGCGTCGCGGCGGGCCCGGCCAGCGCGCCCACCGCTGCCGCCGCCGGCCGGTCGCAGCGCGCCAGCAGCGCGGGCAGCACCAGCAGCAGGCCCAGCACGCCCTGCGCCGCCCACGGCGCGGGGCCGGCCCGCTCGGCCGCCAGGTGCAGCAGCCCACCGTCGTGCCCCGGCCCCGGGCGCGGTGCGACGACGGCCAGCACGGCCAGGGCGGCGAAGGTCAGCACCGCGAGCACCGCCAGGTGCAGGGCGACCGCGACCGGCAGCACCGGCCGCATCCGGGACCGGAACTCCGCCAGCGTCCCCGCCGCGCCGAGGTGACCGCGGCCGACCTGCCGGTACCAGCGGGCCGCCCACTCGGCCGACCCGGCCGACACCGCCGCCGCGAGCACCAGCGCGACGGTCAACGGCCGGTCCCCGCCCGGTACGGCCGGCGGGAGCAGCAGCAGCCCGGCCAGCCCCAGCCCCCGTCCCGACCCGTGTCCCGGCGCGGCCGGTCCCCTCCGGGAGCCGGCCGGCCCGCCCGGCAGCGGCGCCGGCCCGAGCGCGTCCGCCGGACGGAACGGCCCGGCGGACGGCGGTCCCGGCTCGTCCCGCGGCGTGGTCAGCGTGGTCAGCGCGGGCAGCAGCACCAGCGGCACGGCGGCGGGCAGCAGCACCGGCCAGCGCGCGCCGAGCGCGGCCACCCCCGCGCAGGGCAGCGCGGCCAGCGCGGCGGCGGTCAGCGCCGCCCGGCCCGCGGCCCCGCGCCGCCCCGGCCGGACCGGCCCGGGCTCCGGCGGGCGGCGGGGCACCCGGGCGTACAGCTCGTCGGCGAGCGAGAACAGGTCGGCGTGCCGGCAACGGGCGGCGGCGTCCGAGCCGAGCCCGGCCTCCTCCAGCCCGGCGGCGATCTCCAGCGGGTCGACGGCGCGCTCGCACAGCTCGCGGTGCTCCGTCATGACCTCGCGCACCGGGTCCGCGCTGCGGCCGGGCGCCGCGGCGCCGGACATCAGACGGCCTCCGCGAGCGCGGCGGGCTCCCGCTCGGCCGGCTGCCGCGAGCCGGAGTCCCCGTCGTCGCCGGGGGCGCCCGCCCGGCCGTCCGCCAGCCAGTACTCGGCAGGGCGGGCGAACGGCCGCGGCACCGGACCGCCCTCGCCGCCGCCCCCACCGCCGGGGAAGGCCGGGTACTGCGAGACCAGCTCCAGGTAGATCTCCCGGAAGGCGCCTATGACCGGCTCGACGGCGAAGCGTTCCTGCGCCCGCAGCCGCCCGGCCAGCCCGAGCCGGGCCCGCCGCTCCTCGTCGCGCAGCAACGCCAGGCAGGCGCCCGCCAGGGCGCGCGGATCGCGGGCGGGCACCAGCAGACCGGTCGGCCCGACCACCTCGCGGGCCACCCCGACGTCGGTGGACACCACCGCCCGGCCGCTGAGCATCGCGTCCGCGAGCAGCCGGGGGGCGCGCTGGGAGAGCGCCGAGAAGACGACCACCGTGCCGGACTCCCAGGCCCGCGCGAGCGACGCCGGCCGCCCGGCGAAGTCCACCGCCGCGGCCACCCCCAGCCGCTCGGCCAGCGCGGCGCAGTACGCCCGGTAGCCGGGCGCCGTCTCCTCGCCGTACAGGACCAGGCGGACACCGGGCAGTTCCTCGCGGACCCGGGCGAAGGCGTGCAGCGCCAGCTCGGGGTCCCGGCCGGGCTCCAGCGCGCCCGCCCACACCAGGGTCGGCGCGGCCGGCTCCGGCCCGGCGGCCGGGCGGTCCACCGCCGGCGTCCCCTCGTACACCACCCGGGTGCGCGCCGGGTCGGCCCCGCAGCGGCGCTGCCACTGCCGGTCGTGGGCGCTGCCGGGGGTCAGCACGGCCGCCTGCCGGTAGGTCTCCTCGGTGAGCGCCCGGAAGAAGGACAGCAGCAGCGCCCGCACCGGCCACCGGTAGGGCGCCTCGCGGTAGCCGAGGTACTGCTCGCGCAGGTGCAGCCCGTGCTCGGTGACGGCGAACGGCACCCCGTGCAGGTGCCGGGCGACCAGCGCGGGCAGCGCGGCGAGCCCGCCGCCGACCACGTGGCACAGGTCGGCCGCGCCGAGGCCGCCCGGGCCGGTACCGTACCAGGGCGCGGACAGCGGCCGCAGGAACTGCTCCAGCAGGTCGGCCGCGACCAGCACGTCGCACACCAGCGGCTGTCCGGCCGAGGTGTCCGCGCCGGGCAGCCGCCAGGTCCGCTCCAGGATCCGGCGGGCGTGCCCGGAGGCCAGGAAGGCGGGCAGCGTGCCGTCCTCGCCGGACAGCACCGCCAGCCGGTACAGCCCGGGGCCGAAGCCGGCCCGCTCCCCCGGCAGCACCAGTGCCCGCACCAGTTCCTCGTACGCCCCGGCGTACCGGCGTCTGCGCAGCGCACCGGGCGCCCGCCCGGCGGGCCGGGGCCCCCACAACGCCAGGTCGCGGGCGTCGCGCCACAGCGGCGACGGCCGCTCGACGGCGCCCGGTCCCCGTTCCCCGCTGAGCCGGTACAGCGCGAAGTCGTGCTCCGGCAGGCCCCGGGCCAGCCGGTCGCACCAGCCTCCGGCGCCACGCTGGGAATACGGACGGGCACCCTCGGTGAGCAGGGCAACGCGCACGGGAGACCTCCAGGGCAGAGTGGATTCGCGGGCGGATCACGGACGGATCGACGGACGGCCGAGCGGCCGGGGCGCCCCCGGGCGGCGGCCGGGGAGCCGGTCGGCCGGGCCGGTGCCGCGGCGGTCCGACGGCGCGGCCGCGGCCGTGCCGCGGTCCGCTCCCCCGGGCGCCCGCCCGCTCCGGCGGCCTGGCCCGACCCGCCGGAACCCCGGCCGCGGCCGCCTTCCGGTTTCTCCGGCGGCCGCGGTTCCCCCACACCTGTTCGGTCCGACAGCAGAAAGGTAGGACCGGCCCCGGGCAATCCATCGGTCACATGCCTGGCTGCCACCTGAACGAGTGAAACGCCGTGACCTCGACCCGAACCGGGCCGTTACCGGGCGGTACGCGCGGCCGCCCGTGATACCCGCTCCCGGCGGGCTCAGCCGGCGGCGTGCGCGATCAGCTCCCGCACGGCGCGGGCGACCTCGTCGGGATGCTCCATCATCGCCACGTGCCCCGACTCCGGCAGCACCAGCAGCCGGGCGTCCGCGAAGGCCGCGCAGGCACGGCGGGCCGAACGGTAGGAGACCAGCTTGTCGCGCAGCCCGTACACCAGCAGCACCGGCACCCTCACCTGCTCGGCCTGCCGCCACAGCGCCTGGTCGCCGCGCTCGGTGTACGCCGAGACGATGCCGCGGGCCGAGCCGACCAGGGCCGGCATCGCGTGCGGCACCTCCAGCCGGCGCCGGTACTCGGCGACGGCCTCGGCCCGGGCGGCCGGGCTCAGGCCGGCCGGGTCGCCGTAGACCAGCCGCAGCAGGTCCTCGGTGGCGGCCTCGACGTCGCGCCCGTTCGCGGCCAGCCGGCGCAGCACCGCGGGCACCCCGGGCACCGCGAGCAGGCCGGTCGGCCAGGCGGAGCGCTGCGGGGGGAGTTCGGGCAGGGCCGGCGAGACCAGGGTGAGGCTGCGCACCAGGTCCGGGCGGAGCGCGGCGAGCCGCACGGCGACCGCGCCGCCGAGGGAGTTGCCGAACAGGTGGACCGGTCCGCGGTCGGCGGCCTCCAGGCAGCCGATCACCGCGCGGACGTGGCCGGAGAGGGTGAGGTTGCCGTCGGTGGGCGGGTGGGAGCGGCCGAAGCCGGGCAGGTCCACGGCCTCGCCGTCGACCAGGCCGGAGAGCCGGTCCATCAGGGCCGTCCAGTTGGCGGCCGAGCCGCCGAGCCCGTGCACGAAGAAGCCGGGTTCGCGCCCGCCGGCGGGCCCGTCGTCGGCGGGGCGGTGCACCGCGAGCACCGCCCCGGGAACCTCGACCGTACGTACCTGCTGCTCAGCGCTGCTCATGGTGGACGATGGTAGTGAGCCGAGGGCCGGAGCACCCGGGACGGTCGGCCGTTCCTTGTCTCTGTCGCACCACTGCCGAGGCCGAGGTCAGCGCCGTATTGTGGGCTCCTGACAACAAGGCCGACCGTCTTTTCTCGCCTTCGCCGAACGCGGGCGCGGTTACCGAAAAGTAGAATCGGCCATCTTGCCAGCCCCGAACAGACCCGAAGTGAGGAGCGCCGTGACGGCCATCCAGGAGGCGCAGGAGCGCCCGCGCGGTGCCCGCCTGCCGCGAAGCGCCCGCCGTGAACAACTGCTCGGTGCCGCCCAGGAGGTGTTCGTCGCGCAGGGCTACCACGCGGCCGCCATGGACGACATCGCCGACCGCGCCGGGGTCAGCAAGCCGGTGCTCTACCAGCACTTCCCCGGGAAGCTGGACCTCTACCTGGCGCTGCTGGACAAGCACTGCGACGCCCTGGTCGAGTCGACCCGCCACGCGCTGTCGACGACCACCGACAACAAGCAGCGCGTGGCCAACACCATGGAGGCGTACTTCAACTACGTCTCCAGCGAGTCGGGCGCCTTCCGGCTGGTCTTCGAGTCGGACCTGACCAACGAGCCGGCCGTGCGCGAGCGCGTCGAGCGGGCCTCCGAGGCGAGCGCGACCCTGGTCAGCAAGGTGATCCAGGAGGACACCGACCTGCCGGAGGCGGAGTCCAAGCTGCTCGCCGCCGGGGTCTGCGGCCTGGCCCAGATCACCGCCCGGTACTGGCTGTCGCAGGGGCTGGAGATCCCCCGCGACGAGGCGGTGCGCCTGGTCGCCAGCCTGTCCTGGCGGGGTCTGAAGGGCTTCCCGATGCACCCGGGCGACCAGCCCGGCGAGGGTGCCCACCAGGGGTGATCCGGCGACCTTCGCCTGGGCGGTGATCCGGTGCTCTATGGTGAAGCCGTACGGCGCGGTCGCCGCGAACGCCTGTTCCAGGCGGTCCGGTGCCCGCGCGTGGAGGCTGCAACCCCGGAGGGACGGAAGCCGTGGAGGTCAAGATCGGTGTGCAGAACGCGCCGCGCGAGATCGTGATCGAGAGCTCGCAGACTGCCGATGAGGTCCAGAGCGCGGTCGCGAAGGCGCTGGAGGGCCCCGAGAAGCTCCTCACCCTGACCGACGAGCACGGCCGCCGCGTCATCGTCCCGGCCGAGCGCCTGGCGTACGTGGAGATCGGCGAGCAGGCCGTCCGCAAGGTCGGCTTCGGCACCCTCTGAGGCGCCGCCCGAGCACGCGTTCCGGTGCCCCGTTCCCGCGAGGGAGCGGGGCACCGCTGCGTGTACGGCCGGGTGGGGCGGGGTACGGCGACAGGTGCGGCACCGGCGCCGCGGGCCCGTCCCCCGGGAGGCAGTCTTGCTGGTCGAGTCGATCGTCTTCACCCTGATCGGCCTGGCCACGGCCGGCGCCGCGCTGCTGGCCCTGCCCTCGTACTACCGGGCCGCCCGCGCGCTGACGGTCGGCACCGCACTGGCCTCCGCCCTGGTCGGCGGGGTGGTGGCGCACTTCTGCCTGGACGGGCGCCACCCAGCGGTGTCCGTGGCGGCCTCGGCGCTGGCCTCCGGCGTGCTCACCTCGCTGCTGGCCCGGCCGGACCTCGCCGACGGGCGGGCCCCGGCGCACCGGCACCACCCGCACCGGACCGGCGCCCACCGCGCGCCGCGGCGGCACCGGCCGGCGTAGCCGTCGTCGGGGCGCGGCCGGTCAGCTGGCCAGGCCCAGGGCGGCCATCCGCTTGGTGTGCGCCTCGGTGATCCGGTTGAACATCTTGCCGACCTCGACCAGGTCGAAGCCCTGCACCCGGACACCGCCGACCAGCAGGTTGGACAGCGCGTCACGCTCGGCGACCACCCGCTGCGCCTGGCTGAGCGCCTCGCCCATCAGCCGCCGGCCCCACAGCGCGAGCCGGCCGCCGGACCGCGGGTCGGCCTCGATCGCCTCGCGCACCTTGTCGACGGCGAACTGGGCGTGGCCGGTGTCGGACATGACGCCGAGCACCAGGTCGCGGGTGTCGTCGTCCAGCCGGACGGCCACCTCGCGGTAGAAGTCGGTCGCGATGGCGTCGCCGACGTAGGCCTTGACCAGGCCCTCCAGCCAGTCCGAGGGCGCCGTCATCCGGTGGAAGAGCTCCAGCGGCTCGACGAACGGCCGCATCGCCTCCTGCGGGTCGGCGCCGATCTCGGCGAGCCGGTCGTGCAGGCGCTGGTAGTGCTGGAACTCGGCGGAGGCCATCCGGGCCAGGGCCGCCTTGTCGGCGAGGTCCGGCGCCAGCTTGGCGTCCTCGGCGAGCCGCTCGAAGGCGCTCAGCTCGCCGTAGGCGAGCGCGCCGAGCAGATCCAGCACCGCCGCCCGGTAGCCGGGGTCGGCCGAGCACGCGGCCCAGTCGCCGATCGAGCCGGCCGCGGTGTCCTGCGTCTCACCATGGGTCTCCATGACCTGCCAGCTTAGTCCCGCAGGGCCGCCTCCCCCACCACCCGCCGCAGCCCGGTGACCGGCCGGATCGCCCGATCCCGCGGTCGTCGCCGGGGGCAATGTCAGACGCGTCACGTGTTCGAGTCGTCGCCTGACTGTATGGTGGTACGGAGCCCCGTCGTGCTCGCACGGTGTGACCGCCGTCTCGGTACCCGCGCAAGCCCGCTCCCAAGCGGCACCGTCCAGCCGGACGTGTCCGCACCGGAGGCACGGGTACTCACGTACGCGGATGCCCGGTCGGAGAGCCGATCGGCTCCGACCATGGCTTGGACTTCAAGCCTTGGCACCGCATCAGTGGCCGAGCGAGGGCCGCCGAGACCACGCCCCCTGGCGGAGGTCCCGCGCAGGTCCCTCACGGGAATCCTCCCCGACGCCGCCGGCGACGCGCCCCCGCACCGGGGCAGCGCGCACCGGCCGGCCGCAGGGACCGGCGCGGTTGTGCGTCCGCGCAGCTGTATTCGGGGCCGCACAGGCCCGTACGCAGCCGCGCGGCTGCCCGCCCGCCGCTCGCTCTCGGCCCCTCCACACGGAAGAGGCAGCACCCTGTCCACCACCGCTGAACCCATCAAGACGACCTTCCGGGACCTGGGGATCCTCCCGGAGACCGCCGAGGCCCTCGAGTCCGTCGGCATCGTCCACCCCTTCCCCATCCAGGAGATGACCCTCCCGGTCGCGCTGACCGGCCACGACGTCATCGGCCAGGCGAAGACCGGCACCGGCAAGACCCTCGGTTTCGGTCTGCCGCTGATCGAGCGCGTCACCGTGCGCGCCGACGTGGACGCCGGCCGGGCCACCGAGGAGCAGCTCACCGACTTCCCGCAGGCGCTGATCGTCGTCCCGACCCGCGAGCTCTGCACCCAGGTCACCAACGACCTGCAGACCGCCGGCAAGGTCCGCAACGTGCGCGTCCTCGCCGTCTACGGCGGCCGGGCGTACGAACCGCAGGTGGAGGCGCTCACCAAGGGCGTCGACATCGTGGTCGGTACCCCGGGCCGACTGCTCGACCTGGCCGGACAGAAGAAGCTGAACCTGTCCCAGGTCCGCTCGCTGGTCCTCGACGAGGCCGACGAGATGCTCGACCTCGGCTTCCTGCCGGACGTCGAGAAGATCATCACCATGCTGCCGGCCAAGCGGCAGACCCTGCTGTTCTCGGCCACCATGCCGGGCCAGGTCATCAACCTCGCCCGCCGGTACATGAGCCAGCCGACCCACATCCGGGCCGCCGCCCCGGACGACACCGGCACCACCGTCGCCAACATCGAGCAGCACATCTTCCGTGCGCACTCGCTCGACAAGGTCGAGATGGTCTCGCGCATCCTGCAGGCCGACGGCCGCGGGCTGGCGATGATCTTCTGCCGCACCAAGCGCACCGCCGCCGACGTCTCCGACCAGCTGACCCAGCGCGGCTTCGCGGCCGGCGCGGTCCACGGCGACCTCGGCCAGGGCGCCCGCGAGCAGGCCCTGCGGGCCTTCCGCAACGGCAAGGTGGACGTGCTCGTCTGCACCGACGTCGCCGCCCGCGGCATCGACGTCGAGGGCGTCACGCACGTCATCAACTACCAGTGCCCCGAGGACGAGAAGACCTACCTGCACCGGATCGGCCGCACCGGCCGGGCCGGCGCCTCCGGCACCGCCGTCACCCTGGTCGACTGGGACGACATCCCGCGCTGGCAGCTGATCAACAAGGCGCTGGACCTGCCGTTCAACGACCCGGAGGAGACCTACTCCACCTCGCCGCACCTGTACGAGCTGCTGAAGATCGCGCCGGGCACCAAGGGTGTCCTGCCGCGCTCGGAGCGCACCCGCGCGGGCCTCAACGCGGAGGAGGTCGAGGACCTCGGCGAGACCGGCGGACGCGGCAGCCGCACCGGCCGGGCCGGCCGCGGTCGCCCCGCGCAGGGCGGCCCCGGCCGTCCGGCCGCCGCCCCGGCCGAGGCCGAGGCCGAGGAGCAGAAGCCGCGCCGCACCCGTGAGCGCCGCCGCACCCGTCGGGGCTCGGCGGTCGGCGAGGGCGAGGCCGCGGTCACCGTGACCGACGCCGCCGCGGCTCCGGCCCCGGCCGTCGAGGGCACCGAGGGCGAGGCCGCCCCGCGCCGCCGCCGTCGCCGCTCGCGCGGTGGCGCCGCCGGCGAGGCGGCCGCGGCCGTCGAGGTCGTGGAGGCCGCCGAGGCGGTCGTCGCCGAGGCCGTCGCGGCCGTCGTCGCCGAGGCTCCGGCCGAGGAGAAGCCCGCCCCGCGCAGGCGCACCCGCAAGCCGAAGGCTGAGGCCGTAGAGGCTGTTGCCGAGGTCGTCGAGGCCGCTGCCGAGGCTGTTGCCGAGGCCGTCGTCGCCGAGGCTCCGGCCGAGGAGAAGCCCGCCCCGCGCAAGCGCACCCGCAAGGCCGCGGCCACCGCCGAGACCGCCCCGGCGGCCCCGGCCGCCGAGGCCGACGTGGCCGAGGTCCCGGCCCCGCGCAAGCGCACCCGCGCCCGCAAGGCCGCCGCGCCCGTCGAGGCGACCCCGGAGAGCTGACCGCAGCGCATCCCGCCCGAGGGGGCGGGCCAGGCCACCCGGCCCGGCCCGCCCCCTCGGCGTTCCTCCCGGCCCGCCCCGCCGCCGGACGCGCCGACGACGGGGTGCGCGACCCACGGCCTAAGCTCGGGGGCGTCGGGAAGCAGTGGGTAGCAGAGCAGGGAGAACACGCCATGAGCACGCCGCCGTTTCTGAGGTTGCCCGGGTGCGCGCGGGCCGAGCGGGTGGTGACCGGGCGTGGGGAGTTCGCGGCGTTGCGGGCGGAGCCGGCGGGGCCGGTGCGGGGGTCCGCGCTGCTGGTGCCGGGCTTCACCGGCAGCAAGGAGGACTTCATCGGGCTGCTCGAACCGCTGGCCGCGGCCGGGTACCGGGTGACCGCCGTGGACCAGCGCGGGCAGCACGAGACCGGCGGGCCGGACGATCCGGCGGCGTACGCCGTCGGGGAGCTGGGCGCGGACGTACGGGCGCTCACCGCGGCGCTGGCGGCGGACGGCGGGCCGCTGCACCTGGTGGGCCACTCCTTCGGCGGTCAGGTGGTGCGGGAGGCCGTGCTCGCCGCCGCGCCGGGCCCGCTGCCGTGGCGGTCGCTGACGCTGATGTCCACCGGCCCGGGCGCGATCGACCCGGCCGAGGCGGCCCGCACCAAGCTGCTGCTGGACGCGCTGCAGGTGATGGGCCTGGAGGAGATCTGGCAGGTCATGCGGCAGATGGAGGCGGACAGCGGGCAGTCGCAGCCGGGCCCGGCCCCGGCCGTCGCCGAGTTCCTGCACCGCCGCTGGCTGGCCAACGTGCCGCAGGCGCTGTCCGTCACCGGTGGCCACCTGGTCGCCGCGCCGGATCGCGTGGACGAGCTGGCCGCCGCCACGGCGGGGCTGCCGGTGCTGGTGCTGTCCGGGGTACGGGACTACGCCTGGCCCGTATCGGAGCAGACCGGGATGGCCCAGCGCCTGGGTGCCCGCCGGGTCGTCGTGGCGGACGCGGGCCACTCCCCCAACGCGGAGCAGCCGGCCGCGACCGCCGAGGCGCTGGCCGCGTTCTGGGCCTGACCGGACCCCGCTCCCCGGCCTGACCGGCTCCGTCGGACCTCCCGCCGGAAGTGGTCTCTACCACTTTCGGAACTTCGACCGGCTTCAACACAGGACAAAATTCGTTAGTTACGGTAATCTTTGATTCTGTCCGGGAATCATCGTCGGCCTCGACGCCGACGCACATCATCCGAAACCTGGACTTCACGGACGGGCAACGGCCCGGTAGCACCGCCACGACACCGTGGCTCACGAGGCACTGGACGCACCAGGCAAGCAGGGGGAGCCCTTGCCGCAGCAGACCGCCGCACGTACGACCCGCCCGGTCCGGCCGATCCGCCGGACCCGCAACATCCCGAAAGAGCTGATACCCACTCAGCCGCGATCGCCCCGCCCCGCGGGGCAAGGAAAGGAGACGCCCATGACGAAGACCATGCGCTTCGAGATCGTCCGACTGGACGACGCCAACGGCTCCGCCACCGACCGCCTGATCGCCGACGCCGCCACCGTGCGCGAACACGTCCAGGCCGCCGCCCGCACCGGCGAACGCCTGCTCATCCGGCCGTGCCCGACCGTCTGACCCCGCGCGGCGCCTCCACCCCGGAGCCCCCACCCGCCGCAGACGAGCCGGGAGCGTCCGATCCGGACGTTCCGATACCCGACTGACGCCCCGTCACCGCAATCGCCGATGACGGGGCGTCAGTGCGTCCGGGGTCCGCACCCGAAACGTTTGCCGCCGCCCCTCACGGGACATCCCCCAACGGGAACCGCCCGCGAACGCGCCCACCCAGCGCCGGCCGGGCGTCCGCGACCGACAGGTGCCGCCGAGCCCTCCGTACGGGTGATCGTCCTTGACGCGGCGGTCCGGAGGGAGGAGCGTTGTCGGCTATGAGGGGCGAGCCAAGCTGCCCGAGGTGCGCCGGTCGGGTCCGCGCCCCCGGTCTGTTCTCAGACACCTGGCAGTGCGACCGGCACGGAGCCGTCCACCCGATGCAGCCCGTGCTGCCCCCGAGTGTCGAGGCCCTGGGCGTCGCCGTCGTCCGTTCCCAGGTCCCCGTCTGGCTGCCGTGGCCGCTCCCGGTCGGCTGGCTGTACACCGGCATCGCCCACGTCGGTGACGACGTCTCCGGTGCCCGGGCCACCGCCGTCGCCTGCGCCGGCCCCGCTCCGCTCGGCGGCTTCGGCGAGCTGGTGCTGGTCGCCGAGGAACTGGGCGTCGGGCTCGGCGCCCGCTACGCCGGCCTGCCCGGGCCGGACCCGGGCGACTCCGTCGGCCTCTACAAGCCCGCCGACGCCAAGCTGATGGCGGCCGGCCGGCCCACCCCGATGTTCCACGTCCCGGACGCCCCGGCCGACCGCGCGGTGTTCGCCGGCGAGGCCCGCGGGCTCTGGCTCTGGGCGATCGCCTGGCCCGAGCAGTCCGCCCTGGTGATGTACGACGAGCTGGTGCTCACCGACCTGCGCGAGGCCGGCGCCGAGCTGGACCTGCTGCCCTGCGGGGCGCTCTCCCCCCGGTTGCTCGGCTGACCCGGGCCCCGGGGCCACCCGGACGGCCTATCCTGGGCGGCACCCACGAGCCCCCAGGAGTCCGCCCCGTGCGCATCGACCTGCACGCCCACAGCAACGCCTCCGACGGCACCGACAGCCCGGCCGAGCTGGTCGCGGCGGCCGTCGCCGCGGGCCTCGACGTCGTCGCGCTCACCGACCACGACACCGTGGCCGGCCACGTCGAGGCCGCCGAGGCGGTGCACGCGCTGCCCAACGGCGCCCGGCTGACCGTCGTGCCGGGCGCGGAGCTGTCCTGCGTCGTGGACGGCATCAGCATGCACCTGCTGGCGTACCTGTTCGACCCGGAGGAGCCGGAGTTCGCGCGCGAGCGGGAGCTGGTGCGCACCGACCGGTTCCGGCGCGGGCGGGCGATCGTCGAGCGTTGCCGGGACCTCGGCGCGGACATCGGCTGGGAGCAGGTGCAGCGGATCGCGGGCACCGGTTCGGTGGGACGGCCGCACATCGCCAGCGCGCTGGTCGAGGCGGGCGTGGTGGCCACCGTCTCGGACGCGTTCACCCCCGAGTGGCTGGCCAACGGGGGCCGGGCGGACGTCCGCAAGCACGAGACCGACCCGGTCGAGGCGATCCGGCTGGTCCGGGCGGCCGGCGGGGTGCCGGTCTTCGCCCACCCGGGCGCGGTCAAGCGCGGCCGGACCGTCTCGGACGGGGTGATCGCCGGCCTCGCGGTGGCCGGACTGGCCGCGCTGGAGGTCGACCACACCGACCACGACGAGGAGACCAGGGCCCGGCTGCGCGGCCTGGCCGGCGAACTCGGCCTGCTGGTCACCGGATCCAGCGACTACCACGGCACCCGCAAGACCGTCCGGCTCGGCGAGCACACCACGGACCCTGCGGTGTACGAGGCGCTGCTGGCCCAGGCCACCGGCGCGAAGCCGATCGAGCGCTGAGGGGTCGCGCCGCCGCACTCCGGCTCGCGGGGCACGGCGTGAGCGTACGGCGCGGCGCGCACGCCCCGACCGACCACTGCCCCGGCGGCCCCTGACCGTCCGTCGGCGAACGCCTCGGCCGGAGTCCGGGCCGGGCCTCCGGTCGGGCCGTCAGTCCAGCCGGGCGCCGCGGCGGTCCGGGTCGCGCAGGTCGGTGCCCTGGTTCAGCCAGCGCTCCTGGAGCGCGGCCGCGCCGTGCACCCGCTTCCAGCCCGCCTCGTTGGGCGTCATCGGCAGCAGCGGCAGGAAGCGGACCGGGTCGGCCGGATCCGCCAGCCCCAGGTCCTCGACCAGCCCGCCCGGCTCGGCCGCCAGCACCGAGGTGAAGGGCGCGCCGTCCCACAGCGGGGCGCCGAGGTCCAGCGAGCCGCCCGGGGCCACCACCAGCCCCTCGACCTGCGGCGTCGCGGCGAAGGTGGCCAGGCTGCGCAGCACGCTGTCGCGCCCGCCGCGGACGGTCAGCACCAGTTCGACCCGCGGGCCGCGCACCTGGTCGGCGACCGGCGAGGTGGGGTCGGCCATCGGCGCGGCGGACATCCCGAGCGTCGCGTACCGCACCAGGCCCTCCGGGTCGGGGCCGAAGCGCAGCACCTCGATCCGGTCGGTGCCGAGGAAGGTGACCGCCGCGCGGCCGCCCGGTTCGCCGAAGGTGGAGATCAGCCGGGCCTCGACGGCGGCCAGCACCGCCTCCCGGGAGAGCTCCGGGGAGCTGCCGCCGTGGGGGTCGCCGAAGAGCGGGAAGTCGTGGGCCATGCCGGTGAGCGTAACCCGCTGGTCCGCGCGGCCCCCGTGCGGGCGGCGCGGAGGGCCGGCCCGTCAAGGACCCGTAAAGCCTCGGGAACCCCCCGGCGCCGATGGCCGGTCAGATGTTAGGGTGAGCGACTGGCCACCGGGATTCTTCCGTCCCGGGGCGGCGGCGCGAAGGAGGTGGTTGCGGTGGATACCGGCCGACCATGCAGTACCGGCAGCTCTGCCCGGCCCCGACTTCCCCGTACCCCTCGCCCCGCAGGCGCAATCGGCTGAATCAGCCGCAGTAGCCCCGGGCGCAGGCCCCACGGCGGACGGACCGGCCGGGAGAGCACCTTCATCCCCCCCTTTCACCGGTGTTCTTCGCCGTCGTACCGCGGCCGAACGTTTCTCCATTCCGCGCCGCACCGCGACGGCTCCCCGCCCCTGGGAGCCTGCCATGTCGATGATCAACAGCCTGCGTGCCGCCGTCCGCACCAACCGCCGCCGCGGCGCGGCCGGGGTGTACGACGTCCTGTCCGAGGACGCCGCCTCGGCGATCGTGGACTGCGCGGTCTACCAGCACGGCAAGCGCAAGGGCGAGACCTGCAGCCCGCGCGAGGCCGCCCGCCGGGTCAAGGCCGAGCAGCAACTCCCCGAGGGCGAGGGCTCGTTCAGCTGGATCGGACTGCACGAACCGACCGAGGCGGAGTTCGAGGGGATCGCCCAGCGCTTCGGCCTGCACCCGCTCGCGGTCGAGGACGCCGTGCACGCCCACCAGCGGCCCAAGGTCGAGCGCTACGACGACGTGCTGTTCGCCGTCTTCAAGACCATCCGTTACGTCGAGCACGACCAGCTCACGCCCACCAGCGAGGTGGTGGACACCGGCGAGCTGATGGTCTTCGCCGGGCGGGACTTCGTCATCACGGTCCGGCACGGCGGCCACGGCTCGCTGCAGGAGCTGCGCCACCGGCTGGAGGCCGACGCCGACGAGGCCGGACTGCTCGCCAAGGGCCCGGCGGCGGTGCTGCACGCGATCGCCGACCACGTCGTGGACAACTACCTGCTGGTCGCCGAACGGCTGCAGAACGACGTCGACGAAATCGAGTACGGCGTCTTCTCGGCCAAGGGCGGCCGCAGTGCCGACGTCGGCCGGGTCTACCAACTCAAGCGCGAGGTGCTGGAGTTCAAGCGGGCCGTGGTGCCGCTGCTGCGCCCGATGCAGCAGCTGTCCGAGCCGATGCAGCGTCTGGTGGACCCGGACATCCAGAAGTACTTCCGGGACGTCGCCGACCACCTGGCCCGGGTCGCCGAGCAGGTGCACGGCTTCGACGAACTGCTGAACTCGCTGCTGCAGGCGAACCTGGCGCAGGTGTCGGTGGCGCAGAACGAGGACATGCGCAAGATCACCGCCTGGGCGGCGATCTTCGCGGTCCCCACCATGATCACCGGCGTCTACGGCATGAACTTCGAGTACATGCCCGAGCTGCACCACAAGTACGGCTACCCGATGGTGCTCGGCGCGATCGCCCTGATCTGCGTCGGGATGTACCGGGGCTTCCGCCGCAACGGCTGGCTCTGACCCTCAGCGCCGCCCGCCGCGGGCGACCAGGACCAGCCCGAGCAGGATCAGCACCACCGCCGGGTAGGCGGCCGCCGGAGGCCACTGGCCCAGCCAGAGGGCGGCGATCAGCGCCGCCCCCGGGGTCTCCAGCAGGATCGCGGTGGAGGTGATCGACGGGCCCAGGCTGCGCACCACGCGGTTGCTCAGCGAGTGGCCGAGCAGCTGGGCGGCGACCATCAGCATCACGATCTGCCACCACACCCCGGCCGGCCATCCGGCCAGCGGGGTCCCCGCGACCAGGCAGATCCCGAGCAGGACCACCGCCGTGGTGGCGTAGCAGACCAGGGTGTACCCGGTCGTGCTGACCGTCTTGCGGACCTCGGCGCCCAGCAGCATGTACCCGGCCGCGGCCAGTCCGGCGGCGAGGGCGAGCGCGTCGCCGAGCAGCGCGCGCGGGGAGAGCGAGAGGTCGACCCCGGTCAGCACCAGCACCCCGGCGAAGGCCACGACCGTGCCGAGCCAGACCGCCCGGGGCGCCCGGACGCCCATCAGCCGCATCAGCAGGATGGTCCACAGCGGGGTGGTGGTGACCAGGGCGGTGGCGGAGGCCACCGAGGTCATCCGCAGGCTGGGCATCCACAGCGCGAAGTGCACGGCGAGCAGCGCCCCCGCCGCGACCGCGAGCAGCAGCGCCCGCCGGCCGATCCCGCGCAGCTCGGCGCGGTGGCGCAGCAGCGCGTACGGGCCGAGGACGCCGACCGACATGACGTTGCGCCAGAAGGCGATCGCCAGCGCGGGCGCGGCGGTGGCACTGATCAGCGGGCCGGACAGCGAGATGCCGCCGATCGACACGGCGAGCAGCAGCAGGTCGACGGTGGGGAGCGGACGCGTCGACCCCGGGTCGGCGGTGGGTGCGGGTGCGGGGGCGGTCGCGGGCCGGGCGGCGGGCACGGCGCTCCTCTGCTGGTCGCGGCGGGTGGGGCGGCTCATACGGTAAGGCCCGTGGCGCGGCAATGGAACTGTCGCCCGGAGGCTGAGACGTCCCCTGGACGGAACCGGAGGGGAAAGCCGTACGCTGTCGGCCATGGACCGTACGCCCGCCGCCGCGACCGCCGACGCCTTCCTCGACCAGGCCCTGCTGGAGGAGGCCGCGAAGAAGTCCGGCCTGCTCTGGGTGCGCGCCGACGGGCAGGAGCAGGCCCGGCCGCTGTGGCACGCCTGGCACGACGGCGCGGTCGTGGTGGTCGGCGACGGCGACGAGCAGCCGCTGCACGGCCTGGTCCCCGGCGCCGCGGCCGTGGTCACCGTCCGCAGCAAGGACAAGGGCGGCCGGCTCACCGGCTGGAGCGCCCGGGTCGTCGAACTCCCGCCGAACGGCGAGGCCTGGCTGGGCACGGTCGAGGAACTCAAGGGCAAGCGGCTCAACGCCCCCGACACCGACGCCATCACCGAGCGCTGGGCCCGCGAGTGCCGGGTGCTGCGGCTGGAGCCGGCCGGCCCGCTCACCGAGCGTCCGGGCGCGATGCCGGACGGCTCGCACGCCGCCGAGCCGATGCCCTCCCCGGCCACCACCCGCCGCCCGGTCCCGGCCGGACTGCCGAAACTGCTGTTCAAGCGCCGCTGAGGGTTCACTCCGGGGACTCCTCCCGCCGCTACGGTGCCTCATCGGGCCGGGCCACGCGGTCACGGGTAGATTTGGCCGCGGGTGCGCCTCGGCGTACCGCGTACGGCGTCGAGCGAGTCGAGGGAGTTCATGGCAGGGCCAGGCACCCGGGTCTTCATCTCCCATCTGTCCGCCATCGCGGTCTTCGACCCCAACGGCGACCAGGTCGGCCGGGTCCGGGACGTGGTCGTCTCGCTGCGCCTCGGCGGGCGTCCCCCGCGCGTGCTCGGCCTGGTGGTCGAGGTGGTCGGCCGGCGCCGGATCTTCCTCCCCATGACCCGGGTGACCAGCCTGGAGTCCGGCCAGGTGCTCACCACCGGCGTGATCAACCTGCGCCGCTTCGAGCAGCGCCCGTCCGAGACCCTGGTGCTCGCCGAACTGCTGGACCGCACCGTCACCTGGTCCAAGACCGGTGAGGACGTCACCGTGCTGGACATCGGCATGGTGCAGAGCCGGCTGCGCGAGTGGGAGATCAGCAAGGTCTTCGTCCAGCTCGGCCGGGCCGGCCGGCTGCGCAAGGCCAAGGGCGAACGGCTCACGCTGGACTGGCAGGACGTCACCGGCTTCGCGCTGCCCGAACAGGACCAGGGCGCCGCCAACCTGCTCGCCACCTTCGAGCAGCTGCGCCCCGCCGACCTCGCCAGCGTGATGCACCACCTGTCCGCCAAGCGCCGCGCCGAGGTGGCCGCCGCCCTGGACGACGAGCGGCTCGCCGACGTCCTGGAGGAGCTGCCCGAGGACGACCAGGTCGAGATCATCGGCAAGCTCCAGGAGGAGCGCGCCGCCGACATCCTGGAGGCGATGGACCCGGACGACGCCGCCGACCTGCTCTCCGAGCTGCCCGGCGACGAGGCCGAACGGCTGCTCCAGCTGATGGAGCCGGACGAGGCCGCGCCGGTGCGCCGCCTGCTGACCTACGAGGAGGACACCGCCGGCGGTCTGATGACCACCGAGCCGATCGTCCTGGAACCGGACGCGACCGTCGCCGAGGCCCTGGCCCGGGTCCGGGTCAGCGACCACAAGCCGGCCCTCGCCGCGCAGGTCTTCGTCTGCCGGCCGCCGAACGAGACCCCGACCGGCCGCTACCTGGGCACCGTGCACTTCCAGCGGCTGCTGCGCGAGCCCCCGTACGTCCTGGTCGGCTCGCTGGTCGACGACGACCTGGACCCGCTGCCGCCGGACACCCCGCTGTCGCTGATCACCAGCTACCTGGCCGCCTACAACCTGGTCGCGGCGCCGGTCGTGGACGAGGCGGACCACCTGCTCGGCGCGGTGACCGTCGACGACGTGCTCGACCACCTGCTGCCGGACGACTGGCGCGACGCCGCACTGCACGCCGACGACGAGGCCCGGCACGACGACAGGGAAGGGGTGACCGGTGGACGGTGACCGCAACGGCCGGCCGGACGACTCCGCGCGCCGCCGCCTGCAGGGCGAGCTGCGGCAGCTGCGGCAGCTGCGCGAACTGCGCACCCGCGAGGGCAGCCGGGAACGGCGGGTGGAGACCGCCCCGATCACCGGCACCGGCCGCACCCGGCTCGACCAGCCGCGCACCGCGCGGCCCGGCCTGCTCTCCCTGCCCTCCTACGACCCGGAGGCGTTCGGCGTCCTGTCCGAACGGATCGCCCGCTTCCTCGGCACCGGGCGGTTCATCGTCTGGATGACCGTCGTGGTCGTCGTCTGGATAGCCTGGAACACCCTGCTGCCGGCGACCGTGCGCTTCGACGAGTACCCGTTCATCTTCCTGACCCTCGCGCTGTCCCTGCAGGCCTCGTACGCGGCCCCGCTGATCCTGCTGGCGCAGAACCGCCAGGACAACCGGGACCGGGTCAACATGGAGCAGGACCGGGCCCGCAGCGACCGCAACATCGCGGACACCGAGTACCTGACCCGCGAGGTCGCCGCCCTGCGGCACGGGCTCGGCGAGGTCGCCACCCGGGCCTTCATCAGCTCCGAGATGAGCGGCATCCGCTCCGAACTGCAGTCCCTGCTCAGGGAGATCGAGGAGCGCCGGGACGCCTCCGAGCCGCTGTGACCGGCGGCACGCTACCGACGGGTTAAGCGGTTCGCCCGGCGCCGTACCATCAAGGCATGGCCAACGAGACAGAGGTCGCGGCCGGCGTCACGGAGGAGTCCGTACGCCAGGCGCTGGCGACCGTCAACGACCCGGAGATCAACCGCCCGATCACCGAGATCGGCATGGTGAAATCGGTCGGGATCACCGAGGGCGGCGCCGTGCACGTCGCGGTCTACCTGACCGTCTCCGGCTGCCCGATGCGCGACACCATCGTCACCCGGGTCCGCGAGGCGGTCGGCAAGGTCCCCGGCGTGACCGGTGTCGAGGTCGAGCTCGACGTGATGAGCGACGAGCAGCGCAAGGAACTCTCCCAGCTGCTGCGCGGCGGCGCCCCCGAGCGGGAGATCCCGTTCGCCAAGCCGGGCACGCTGACCCGCGTGTACGCCGTCGCCTCCGGCAAGGGCGGCGTCGGCAAGTCCTCGGTGACGGTCAACCTGGCGGCCGCGATGGCCGCCGACGGCCTGAAGGTCGCCGTCGTGGACGCCGACATCTACGGCCACAGCGTGCCGCGCATGCTGGGCGTCGAGGGCCGGCCCACCCAGGTCCAGGACATGATCATGCCGCCGCAGGCGAACGGCGTGAAGGTCATCTCGATCGGCATGTTCACCCCGGGCAACGCCCCGGTGGTCTGGCGCGGCCCGATGCTGCACCGCGCGCTGCAGCAGTTCCTCGCCGACGTGTACTGGGGCGACCTGGACGTGCTGCTGCTGGACCTGCCGCCCGGCACCGGCGACATCGCGATCTCGGTGGCCCAGCTGGTCCCCAACGCGGAGATCCTGATCGTCACCACCCCGCAGATGGCCGCCGCCGAGGTGGCCGAGCGGGCCGGCACCATCGCGGTGCAGACCCACCAGAAGATCGTCGGCGTGATCGAGAACATGTCCGGCATGCCGTGCCCGCACTGCGACGAGATGATCGACGTCTTCGGCACCGGCGGCGGCCAGACCGTCGCGGAGGCGCTCACCCGTACGGTCGGCGCAACCGTCCCGGTGCTCGGCTCGATCCCGATCGACGTGCGGCTGCGCGAGGGCGGCGACGACGGCCGCCCGGTCGTGCTCGCCGCGCCCGACTCCCCGGCCGGCGCCGCCCTGCGCGCGGTGGCCGGCAAGCTCGGCGGCCGCCAGCGCGGCCTGTCCGGGATGTCGCTCGGGCTGACGCCCAGGAACAAGTTCTGAGCCGTTGAACGCCCGCCGCCCCTTCGCCCCGCGAGCGGGCGGACGGGCGGCGTCGGGGGCCGGGTGGTGCCGTGTGCACCGCCCGGCCCCTTCGTCGTGCCGCGGCCCCTACGGGCGGGTGTAGGCCGCCAGGTCCGGGACCGTGGAGAAACCGACGCCGTAGGCGCTGACGCCGCGGCCGAAGGCGCCGAGCAGGACGCCGGGGGCCTCGCCGGCCAGCACCCAGCCGTACTCGGACTCGCGGTAGCGGAAGGGCTGCGGAAGGCCGTTGACCGGCAGGCTGAGGGTGGACCAGCCGGGGCCCGCCAGATCGTCGGCGAGGTCCCAGGCGAGGCTGCTCTGCTGGTCCAGCCAGTCCTGGCGCAGCGCGCGGTCCAGCTGGCCGGGCCAGGTCGCGGCGAGCAGGCCGGAACCGGCCAGCCAGGCGGCCGAGGAGGCGGAGGTCGCCTCCAGCGTGCCGGTGTTGTCGGCGCTGCGGCGGCTGTCCCGGCGGGCGACGGTGACCACGGCCGCGAACTTCCGCACGTCACGCGGCTCGAACTGCTTGGCGGGCTCGTCACCGTGGCCGAGCGAGCCGTAGTCGACGCTGCCCGCGGCGCGGGTGCCGGCGCCGGCCTGCATCAGGTAACGGCGGCCGGTCCAGCCCTCGTCCAGCCCGTACCAGGGGAAGTCGGCGGACAGGTAGGGCACCAGCGGGTCCGCCGGGCCGGCCTGTCCGCCGACCACCGGGCCGCCGGCCGTGGCCGTCGCCCCTCCCGCCTGACTCGTCGCGTCCATCCCCGGGCCTCCTCAAACGCACGTTTGCCTGCCGTGGCGCGCTCCCATGGTGGCGCACCGCGGCGTTCCCGGGGGCCGTTCCTGGTCCGCGAACACGCGGAATGTGACGGACGGCTCAGCGGGAACAATCAGCACAATAGCGGCGCACGCACCACCGCCCCGCTCAGCAGGGCGGCCGGGCGGGGCGGTGGCGTGCCTCCGGGGCGTCGTGCCGGAGCGGGGATCAGGTGGCGTCGGGGTCGAACGGAGGCCGCTCGCCGGGCGCCAACGGGGCACCTGCGGAGGCGGGCGCCGGAGCGGACTTCTCGAAGCTGACGCTGCCGCTGCGGCCGTTCACCGGCGCCGCGGGCTTGTCGTCCAGGACGGACCGGATATCCAGCGAGTCCTTCATCCCCTTGAGGCCGAGCGGGTCCTCCTCGCCGCCCATGAGCTGCTTGCGGACGAAGGTCTTGGGGTTGAGGTCCTCGAACTCGAAGTCCTTGAACTCGGGGCCGAGCTCGGTGCGGATGTCCTCCTTCGCGTTGTCGGCGAAGGAACGGATCTTCCGGATGAAGCCCATGGTGTCCTGGATCAGCTTGGGCAGCTTGTCCGGACCGAAGATGATGATCGCCATGACGACCAGGGTCAGGATCTCCAGCCCGCCTACGTCGCTGAACACCTTTGCTCCCTAGCTCGTCGGACGACGGTCCCTACAGGGTAATGGCCACCGGCGAGTCCCCGGCCCACGCTGCGATGAAGCCGTGGTAAAGACCTGCCGGTGGCCGAGCGCGTCGGGACCGGGGCGCCAGGGCCCGTCCAGGGGGGCTCTAGCGGGTCTGCTGGCGCAGGGCGGCGACGCCGCCGGGGTAACGCTCCGGGGAGGACGGCGGGGACGCCTCACGGGTCGCGGCGACCGGGCGCCCCGGGAAGTCCACCGGGACCTGGGCGGTCATCGGGACGAGACCGCCACCGCCACCGCGACCGGTGCCGGTGCCGCCGCCGGGCGGGCTGACGGTCGTACCGTGGCGGTCCTCGCCCTGCGGGCTGAGCCCGCCGACACCGCCGAGCGTGACCGCGGCGACGGAGAAGGCGCCCGCGGCGGCGAACACCAGCCGGCGCCCGCGCGCGGAGGAGCGGACGGCGGCCGCGGACGGCTGCGGCCGGGCGGCGTGTTCGGGCGCGACTGCTTCGGGACGGGCGGAGCGCCGGCCCATCAGCGGCCGCAGCACCGCACCGCGCCCGAAGGCCCGCGGGTCGACCCCGGGCACCGGGGTGTCGGCACCGAGCGCGCCCGCGCCGAACGAGGCCCCCGCGCCGCGGCCGAAGGAGCCGCCGGTGAGCCGGCTGCCGCCGAGCGTGCCGGTGGCCGCGACCCCGCCGCCGGGCAGGTCGTCGTCGTCGTGGCGCCCGCGCCCGGGCGGCCAGTCGCCGTCCGACGGGCCGTCCTCGGGGAGGTTGCCGACGGCCATCAGCCGGGCCATCAGCGCGGAGGACGGGCCGGGCGTGCCGGTGCGGGTCAGCAGGTGCTTCACGGAGCGGCCCTCGTCGGCCTCGGCGAGGCACTGCGGACAGGTCGCCAGGTGCGCCTGGACGCGCTCGCGCGAGTCGTGGCCGAGTTCACCGTCGAGGAAGGCGGAGAGGCGGTCGCCGAGGTGGTGCTCCTCGACCGCGGGTTCGGCGGGCCGTACGGGCAGCGCGTGCAGGGCCGTGTCGGCGGGCAGCGCCAGCGCGGGCAGCACGGGCTCACCGGGTTCGTCGGTGCCCCGACGGCCCGGCAGGCCCCAGCTCCGCCGGTTCAGGGCCCGGCCGGACGTGTCCGACCGGTCCGAGCCGGACCGGCTGGTTCCGCTCACGATCGCCTCCGTCCGCGCCCACCGGGCGCGACCGCGGCCTCCACCGCGCCGACGCCGACCGGCACCGGCTCCTCCGAGCCGCCGCGGCGCTCACGGCCGGGGGCCGAGCCGGGGGCGCGGTGCTTGAGCGCGGCACGCAGGTGCGAGCGGCCGCGGTGGATGCGGCTGCGGACGGTGCCGAGCTTGACGCCCAGCGTGGCGGCGATCTCCTCGTACGACAGGCCCTCGATGTCGCACAGCACCACGGCCGCGCGGAACTCCGGCGCGAGGGTGTCCAGGGCCTGCTGCACGTCGGCGTCGAAGTGGGTGTCACTGAAGTGCTGGGCCGGGCTGGGCTCGCGGGAGGCGAGCCGCTCGGCCGCGTCCTCGCCGAGCGCGTCGAAGCGGATGCGCTGGCGGCGGCGGACCATGTCCAGGAAGAGGTTGGTGGTGATCCGGTGCAGCCAGCCCTCGAACGTGCCGGGGGTGTAGGTGGACAGCGAACGGAACACCCGGACGAAGACCTCCTGGGTGAGGTCCTCGGCGTCGTGCTGGTTGCCCGTCAGACGGTAGGCGAGCCGGTAGACGCGGGCGCTGTGCGCCTCGACGATCTCCTCCCAGGTGGGCGGAGTCCAGGTCTGCGCGTCGGGGCCCTCGGCGAACGTGGCGAGGGCGGGGGCCTCGGTGGTACCCGCGGCCGGCGTCGCGGCGGCGGGCTGGTCCAGGTCGGAGTGCGCAGACTGGTTCATCACGGGCTTCGGCGTACGGGCTGACGCGGTGCCGCGGGAGTGCCGCCGCACGGGGACGTCGCCCTCGGCCACACCTCCTCGGTCGGCTCTTCTGCCCAGCAGGGCCACCACCATATCCACCTCACCCGTCAAGCCCGGATAAAAGTGCCCGGGAGGCCTCCCGCACCCGGTCCGTCATGACAACGGCCCGCCGCCGTACGCGGTTCCCGGTCGGCCAGTAATCTGTGGCAGGAAATATCGACATCCCCCGGCACCGGGCCGCCACCCGGGGCTCCGAAAGAGGCAGCCATCAGCGAGTTCGGGCCCGCGCGCGCGGCCCTCGCCGACACCTACGTGGGCGAGGACGCGGTGCTGACCTACGCCCGGGCGCAGTCCGCGCGAACCGGCATACGCGCGATCGGGCCGAGCGGCGGGGCCTGCCTGCGGCTGCTGGCGGCCGCGCTGGACGCCAAGGCCGTGGCCGAGATCGGCACCGGCACCGGGGTCTCCGGGGTCTACCTGCTGCGCGGGATGCGGCCGGACGGCGTCCTCACCACGGTGGACTCGGAGCCGGTGCGCCAGCAACTGGCCCGCGAGGCGTACCAGGCGGCCGGGTTCGCGGCCAACCGTTCCCGGTTCATACCGGGCCGGGCGCTGGAGGTGCTGCCCCGGCTCGCCGACGGCCAGTACGACCTGGTGTTCTGCGACGGCGACCCGGCCGAGTCCCGCGAGTACCTGCTGGAGTCGCTGCGGCTGCTGCGGCCGGGCGGGATGGTCTGCTTCGAGGGGGTCTTCCAGGAGGGCCGGCTGGCCGAACCGGAACTGCAGGACCCGCAGACCGGCGCGGTGCGGGACCTGGTCCGCGACGTCCGGGAGAGCGAGGCCCTGCTGCCGGCCCTGCTGCCGGTCTCCGACGGGCTGCTCTGCGCCGTCAAGCGCTAGTCGGACGCCGGAACCCGTCCCCGGACCTCCCGCGGGGCGGCCCCGGGGCACCGGCGGGCGGGGCCGGGAGGGCCCGCCGGAAAACGCGCGGACCCGGGCCGACGTGACGTCGTACCCGGGCCCGGCAGCGCATCTCCAGGAGATGGCGAGCACCCGCTGCGGTCAGCCGCAGGCCTTCTTCAGGGCCTCGCCGAGGGCGTCGGCCTCGTCAGGCGTGAGCTCCACCACGAGGCGTCCGCCGCCTTCGAGCGGAACGCGCATGATGATGCCCCGCCCCTCTTTGGTGACTTCGAGCGGGCCGTCACCCGTCCGCGGCTTCATGGCCGCCATGCTCGTTCCCCTTCCTGCAACCGCCAGCTACGCACCGGCAGTCCGTCCACCGCCGGTATCGAACGCATTGATCGGAAGCCATTATCCCGCATGCCACGGGCTGATGACCAACATCACTCTCGGTGCAACCTCGGCCGGACCGCCCCCAACCACCGCAATTCACGTCATAAGCCCTGGCGTGGCGACGGTGTGGACGGCACCGGAAGGTGCGATACCTCACACTCCCCAGGCCACCTCGTGCTCCGGCATCCTGGCACACGACACCGACACCACGACGATCACCCGGGGAGCCCTCGCGCATGTCCGATTCCGTGCTGTACGAGCTGGACGGCGGCCTGGCCGTCATCACCATCAACCGACCCGAGGCGATGAACGCCCTCGACGTCGCCACCAAGGTCGCGCTGCGCGACACCGTGGTCGCCGCGGCCGCGGACCCCGCGGTCCGGGCCGTGCTGCTGACCGGAGCGGGCGAACGCGCGTTCTGCGTCGGGCAGGACCTGAACGAGCACCTGGCGCAGCTGAAGCTGGCCGAGGAGACCGGGGAGGGCGCGCTGCGGACCGTCGCCGAGCACTACAACCCGCTGACCCGGGCGCTGGCCGGGATGCGCAAGCCGACCGTCGCCGCGGTCGGCGGGGTGGCGGCCGGAGCGGGCGCCTCGCTCGCCTTCGCCTGCGACTTCCGGATCGTGTCCGACCGGGCCGGCTTCAACACCGCCTTCGCCGGCATCGGCCTGACCGCCGACTCCGGCGCGTCCTGGACGCTGCCCCGGCTGGTCGGGCACGCCAAGGCGACCGAACTGCTGATGCTGCCCCGGACGGTCAAGGCCGCCGAGGCGATGGAGCTGGGCCTGGCGACCAAGGTGGTCCCCGCCGAGGAACTCGCCGCCACCGCGCGGGTCTTCGCCCGTGAGCTGGCCGAGGGCCCGACGGTCGCGTACGGCGCCATCAAGGCCTCACTCGCCTACGGCGCCTCGCACTCGCTGGACGAACTCCTCGACAAGGAGGACGAGCTGCAGACGCTGGCCGGCGCGAGCGAGGACCACCGGATCGCGGTGCGCGCCTTCATCGCCAAGGAGAAGCCGAAGTACGTCGGCCGCTAGGGCTGACAGAGCCCAGGAGGCCTGCTCAGCCCTTCGCCCCGGTGCGGACGTGGCAGTCCGCCAGGTGGTCGTCCACCAGGCCGCAGGCCTGCATCAGGGCGTAGGCGGTGGTCGGGCCGACGAAGCGGAAGCCCGCCTTCTTCAACGCCTTCGCCAGTGCCGTCGACTCGGGCGTGACGGCCGGCACCTCGCTCATCCGGCGGGGGGCCGGCCGGCCCGGCTCCGGGGCGAACCCCCAGATCAGCGCGTCGAGGCCGCCCTCCAGGTCGCGGGCGACCCGCGCGTTGGCGACCGCCGCCTCGATCTTGGCCCGGTTGCGGATGATGCCGGTGTCGGCGAGCAGCCGCTCCTTGTCGGCCTCGCCGAACTCGGCGACCTTGCCGATCTCGAAGCCCGCGAACGCGGCGCGGAAGCCCTCGCGGCGGCGCAGGATCGTCAGCCAGGACAGGCCGGACTGGAAGGCCTCCAGGCAGACCCGCTCGAACAGCGCGTCGTCGCCGTGGACCGGCCGGCCCCACTCGGTGTCGTGGTAGACCCGGTAGTCGTCGGTGGAGTCGCCCCAGGCGCAGCGGCGCAGCCCGTCCTGACCGAGCACCGCGCCGTCGGCCGGGGAGGTCACTGGTCCTTCACCGGCTTCGCGTCCTCGGGCGCCCGGGCCGGCGTCTCGGCCTGCCGCTCGGCCGACGGCTCGGCCGACGGCTCGGCCGACGGCTTGGTGAGGGCGACGGCCGGCTCGACGACGCGGGCGAACTGCTCCAGGCCGGGCAGCGGTTCGGCCGCCGGGTCGGGGGCGTTGGTCGCCTCGACCGTGCCGCGCAGGTGGGCGGCGGCCTCCAGCTCGGCGATCCGCGCGTCGCGGTAGGCGAGTTCGGCGCCGAGGCGGTCCAGGACGTCGTCCACCTCGTCCATCCGGTAGCCGCGCAGCGCCATCGGCAGGCGCAGTTCGTCCACGTCGGCCTTGCCCAGCGGCCGGTCCTGCGGGAGCCGTGCGGAGATGCGGTCCGGTACCGCCTCCGGCATCGAGCCGCCCCCGCCGAGCGCCACCAGGGCGGCGCCGCCGACCACCACGGCCATGGCGACCACGATCACCCAGAACACGAGCTGTCCTCCCGAACTCCCGGTCGGCCTTCGTCGAGGTTCCAGGGAACCAGACTGATCATGACAGCATGGTCCCTCAGTGAGGCCGGGGGCCATCATCGCACCCGCAGGAGCTCTGGAGGAGACATCGGTGGCACTGCGCCTGGGACCGCGGGAATTCGGTGACGACGAACTGGTGATCATGGCGATCGTCAACCGGACGCCGGACTCGTTCTTCGACAAGGGCGCCACCTTCGCCGACCCGGCCGCGTTCGCCGCCGCCGACCGCGCGGTGGCCGAGGGCGCCGCGATCCTGGACATCGGCGGGGTCAAGGCCGGACCGGGCGACGAGGTCACGGTCGAGGAGGAGCTGCGGCGCACCGTGCCCTTCGTGGCCGAGCTGCGCAAGCGCCACCCCGACGTGGTGATCAGCGTGGACACCTGGCGGCACGAGGTCGGCGAGGCGGTCTGCGAGGCCGGCGCGGACCTGCTGAACGACGCCTGGGGCGGGGTGGACCCGGAGCTCGCCGAGGTGGCCGCCCGCCACGACGTCGGGCTGGTCTGCACCCACGCGGGCGGCGCCGAGCCGCGCACCCGCCCGCACCGGGCCGGGTACGAGGACGTGATGGCGGACATCCTGCGGGTGACCGTGGGGCTGGCCGAGCGCGCGGTGGAACTGGGCGTGCGGCGGGACGCGGTGATCATCGACCCGGGGCACGACTTCGGCAAGAACACCCGGCACTCGCTGGAGGCCACCCGGCGGCTGCCGGAGATGACCGCGACCGGCTTCCCGGTGCTGGTCTCGCTCTCCAACAAGGACTTCGTCGGCGAGACCCTGGACAAGCCGGTGGACGAGCGGCTGCTCGGCACCCTGGCGACCACGGCGGTCTCGGCCTGGCTGGGCGCGCGGGTCTACCGGGTGCACCAGGTCGCGGAGACCCGCCAGGTGCTGGACATGGTCGCCTCGATCCGGGGCACCCGCCCCCCGGCGGTCGCCCGCCGGGGGCTGGCCTAGGCCCCGGCCCGTACCGGTGCCGGTGCCGGTGCCGGGCGGCCCGGGCTAGATCTCGATCGCCGGCCGGCGGGCGTCGGCGAGGATCTTCATGACCTCGTCGACCTCGTCGGTGATGTGGAACAGCTCCAGGTCGTGCGGGGCCGCCTTGCCCTGCGCGACGAGGGTGTTCTTCAGCCACTCGAAGAGGCCGCCCCAGTACGCGGTGCCGTAGAGGATCACCGGGAAGCGGGTGACCTTCTTCGTCTGCACCAGGGTGAGCGCCTCGAACAGCTCGTCCAGGGTGCCGAGGCCGCCGGGCAGGACGACGAAGCCCTGCGCGTACTTCACGAACATCGTCTTGCGGACGAAGAAGTAACGGAAGTTCAGCCCGAGGTCGACGTACTCGTTGAGGCCCTGCTCGAAGGGGAGCTCGATGCCGAGGCCGACGCTGAGGCCGCCCGCTTCGGAGGCGCCGCGGTTGGCGGCTTCCATCGCACCGGGGCCGCCGCCGGTGATCACCGCGTAGCCGGCCTCGGCGAGGGCCCGGCCGATGGCCATGCCGGCCTCGTACTCGGGTGAGTCGGCCGGGGTCCGGGCGGAGCCGAAGACGCTGATCGCGGGCGGGAGTTCGGCGAGGGCGCCGAAGCCCTCGACGAACTCGGAGGTGATCCGCAGCACCCGCCACGGGTCGGTGTGCAGCCAGTCGGTGGGGCCGGTGGTGTCCAGCAGGCGCTGGTCCGTGGTGCTCGTGCCGACCTGGTCCCGGCGCACCAGCACCGGGCCCTTCTGCTTCTCGGGCCAGGCCTTCTTCTTCTTCGGCACGCCGACCTGCTCGGGTCCGTGCCCGTACTGCTTCTCGTCTCCTGTGCCTGTCATGACGAAACCCTACGCCCGCCTTCCCCCGTTTTCAGGCAACGGGGGAAGGTCGGTTGGGCAACCGGAAGATGGCGTTCGACCGTTGATCGGATCAGCTGTCCCGGGGCCGGGGGCTCAGTCGGTCAGCCAGGCGCGCAGCCGCTCCTCGGTCTCGGCGATGGCGCTCAGCGAGCAGTGCTCCTCCCGCTTGTGTGCGAGGTTCGGGTCGCCGGGGCCGTAGTTGACCGCCGGGACGCCCAGCGCGCTGAAGCGCGCGACGTCCGTCCAGCCGAACTTGGCCCGGGCCTGGCCGCCGGTGGCCGCCAGGAAGGCCTGCGCGGCCGGCTGGGAGAGCCCGGGGAGGGCGCCCGGGGCGAAGTCCGTGACGGTCAGCTCGAAGCCGTCGAAGACCTCCCGCACGTGCTTCTCCGCGTCCGCCTCGCTGCGGTCCGGCGCGTAGCGGAAGTTGACCGTGACGACGCACTCGTCCGGGATGACGTTGCCGGCCACGCCGCCGTCGATCCGGACCGCGTTCAGGCCCTCGCGGTACTCCAGTCCGTCGATCTCCACCCGGCGCGGCCGGTAGTCCGCGAGCCGGGTGAGCACCTCGGCGGCCCGGTGGATGGCGTTGTCGCCGAGCCAGCTGCGGGCCGCGTGGGCACGCACGCCGGTGAGCCGGACCTGCGCCCGCAGGGTGCCCTGGCAACCGCCCTCGACCATGGCGCCGCTGGGCTCCATCAGCACCGCGAAGTCGGCGGCCAGCCACTCCGGGCGGTCCTTGGCGAGGTGGCCGAGGCCGTTGCGGTGGGCCTCCACCTCCTCGCAGTCGTAGAACACGAAGGTGAGGTCGCGGTTGGGCTCGGGCAGGGTGGCCGCGAGCCGCAGCTGGACGGCCACGCCGGACTTCATGTCCGAGGTGCCGCAGCCGTACAGCAGGTCGCCCTCGACGTAGGAGGGCAGGTTGTCGGCGATCGGCACCGTGTCGAGGTGGCCGGCCAGCAGGACCCGCTCGGCGCGGCCCAGGTTCGTCCGGGCGACCACGTTGTTGCCGTACCGGTCCACGGTGAGGTGCGGGCAGCCGCGCAGCGCGGCCTCCACGGCGTCGGCGAGCGCCTGCTCGTCGCCGCTCACCGAGGGGAAGTCGACGAGCCGGGCGGTCAGCGCGCCGCCGTCGAGAGTGAGGTCCAGGGGCGTCGGGTCGAGGCTGCTCATGGCGCCAGCCTAGTCCGCGGGCCGGATGCCCTCCGTGGTCGCCCTGTGACACGGATCGGCTTCGGTTCGGCAACCGGGGGGCGCCGCACATCCGTCCGAGTGGGTACGGTGTCGGATCAAGGACCAGGTGCGAGAGGGGCGACGGTGGCCAGGAGAAGGAGCAGCGCGGAGCCGGGCGACGAGGCGGCGCCCGCCCGCCGCCGCGGGCCGTTGCGCGCGCTGCTGATGGTGATCGTCGGGTTGCTCGGCCTCGCGCTGGTCGCGGGCCTTGCCGTGGTGGGCATCTGGTGGTTCGGCTTCAAGCCGGGCGAGTCCGAGGGCTGCACGGTGAAGACCGCGGCCGGCAACGGCACCCTGGAGCTGCCGCAGGCCGCGAACGCCGCGACGATCGCCGCGGTGGCGCGTTCGCGCGGGCTGCCGGACCGGGCCACCGCGATCTCGCTGGCGACCGCCATGCAGGAGTCCAAGCTGCGCAACCTCGCGGGCGGCGACCGGGACTCGATCGGCCTGTTCCAGCAGCGACCCTCGATGGGCTGGGGCACCCCGGACCAGATCGCGGACCCGGTGTACGCGACCAACAAGTTCCTGGACGGCCTGGTCAAGGTCCCGGGCTACACCCGGCTGCCGCTGACCGACGCCGCGCAGGCGGTGCAGAAGAGCGGCTACCCGCAGGCGTACGCCAAGCACGAGACCAAGGCGACCCTGCTCACCTCGGCGCTGGCCGGCCGGGAGCCCGCCTCGTTCTCCTGCATCGTGCACGACTACGCCAAGCCGGACCCGCAGGACTCCTCCTCCCCCACCGCGGGCGCCACCGCCACGGCCACCCCGGCCGCGGCGCCGGACCGCGCCCAGGTGCTGTCCGACCGGGTGCGCCGGGAGTTCGGCCGCACGGTCACCCCGGCCACCGGCTACGCCTCGACCATCAAGGGTGCCGAGAACGCGGTGTCGCTGACCCCGGACCCGGCCACCGCCGCGCTGACGTCCTCCGCGGACGGCACGGCCGACGGCGGGGTGAGCGCGGAGCGCGCCAGCGGCTGGGAGGTGGCCCACTGGGCGGTCGCCCAGGCCCAGCAGCTGGGCATCGCGACGGTCGCCTACGACGGGAAGATCTGGCGCAAGACCACGTCGGACGACGGCTGGCAGCCGCAGACCTCGGGCACCTCGACCAAGCTCGTCCAGGTCACCCTGGCACCGGCCGGCAAGGGCTGACGAACAGGCGTACGGGTTGCCGCCGGACGGGTGATTCCGGTCAACCCCGGTGGACCCGGGCCCCGTTCCGTCACCCCCGGGCGGAGAACCGTCACTTCCCTTGGCCCGGGCCGGTTCGGCGACGCCCGGCGGGGCCCGGCGGGCGCCGCCGCTGCGGTCCTACGATCCGATGGTCGGTCAGACACTTTCCTTGCACGGGCCGAAACCTTCTGGCTTCTCAAGCGGTAACAACGTCGTCCGCCCGGTCGTTCACGCCCGGTCCCACGGGCGGACGGGACGGAACCAGACCCCTTCGAGGAGCCCCATGTCTCACCCCCTCACGCGCCGGATCGCTCAGGCCGCGCTCGTCGTGGCCGCCGGAGCGACCCCGCTGGTCGCGGCCGGCTCCGCGTCCGCCCTGGGCGGGGACGCCCTGCTGCCCAAGAGCGACCTCGCGGCGCCGCTGGGCCAGCTGACCAACACCGACACCGGCTCCACCCTGCAGCACACCACCCACCAGCTGGGCCAGGCCGCCGGCACCACCGGCGCGGCCACCGTCGCCGCGGGCGTGCCGGCCTCCGCCGACGCCGCCGGCAACATCGTCGCCCACCAGCTCCCCGAGGCGAACGAGAAGGCCAGCTCGCTGACGGCGCCGGTCGACCAGACCGCCGCCACCACCGGACAGCTCTCCGCCGTCACCCCGAAGGTCGCCTCGGCACTGGCCGGCAAGCTCGGCGAGGCCGTCACCGGCAAGGGCGCGGCCACCCGCAGCGCCGACGCCGGCGCCGGCCCGGTCGGCGGGCTCGCCCAGGCGGGCTCCCTCGCCCACGCCCTGCCGGGTGCCGGTCAGCTCTCCGGTGCCGTCCCCGGCACCAACACCGTGACCGACGCGCTGCCGCTGGGCTCGGTGGAGCGCGCGCTGCCGCTCGACTCGGTCCAGCACGCCGTGCCCGGCGGCCTGCCCGGCGCCGACGTGCTCGGCCTGGCCGAGCACGGTTCGGCCAACCGCCTCGGCGGCGCCGACCTCGGGCCGAACAACCCGCTGTCCGGCCTCACCGGCGCGCTCGGCCCGATCGGCGGCCTGCTGGGCGGCGTGAACGGCGGCAGCATCAGCGGCCTGCCGCTGTAGTCCGCTTGCGGTGATCCGCACGTCCACGTGCCGAAGGGCCGGTGCTCCTCCTGAAACCCACGGTTCCAGGAGGAGCACCGGCCCTTCGCCGTGCGGTCAGCGCGCCGCTGCCAGCCGCTCCACGGCCGCGGCGACCCGCTCGTCGGTCGCGGTGAAGGCGACCCGCACGAAACGCTCGCCGGCCGGACCGTAGAAGTCGCCGGGCGCCACCAGGATGCCCAGCCCGGCCAACTCGGCCACCGTCTCCCAGCACGGCCGGTCCTGGGTCGCCCACAGGTAGAGGCTCGCCTCGGAGTGCTCGATCCGGAAGCCGTACGCCTCCAGCGCGGCCCGCAGCGCCGAGCGCCGGGCGGCGTACCGCCCGCGCTGCTCGGCCACGTGCGCGTCGTCCGCCAGCGCGGCGACGGTCGCGGCCTGGACCGGGGCGGGCACGATCATGCCCCCGTGCTTGCGCACCTCCAGCAGCTCCCGGACCACCACCGGGTCGCCCGCGACGAAGGAGGCGCGGTAGCCGGCCAGGTTGGAACGCTTGGAGAGCGAGTGGACGGCCAGCAGGCCCTCGTGGTCCTCGCCGCACACCTCCGGGTGCAGGACGGAGACCGGCTCGGCCTCCCAGCCCAGCTCCAGGTAGCACTCGTCGCTGACCAGCAGCGCCCGGTGCTCCCGGGCCCACTCGACGGCGCGACGCAGCTCGTCCGCGCCCAGCACCCGGCCGGTCGGGTTGGACGGCGAGTTCACCCAGAGCAGCCGCACCCGGGAGCCGTCCAGCTCGTCCACCGAGTCGTACTCGACCGGTTCGGCGCCGCACAGCCGGGCGCCCACCTCGTACGTCGGGTAGGCCAGCCGGGGGTAGGCGACCTGGTCGCCGGGGCCGAGGCCGAGCTGGGTCGGCAGCCAGGCCACCAGCTCCTTGGAGCCGACGGTCGGCAGGACGGCCTGCGGGCCGATCGCGGCGCCGAGGCGCCGGTGCAGCCAGCCGGCGATCGCCTCGCGCAGCTCCAGCGGGCCCCAGACCGTCGGGTAACCGGGGGTGTCGGTGTGCGCGGCCAGCGCCTTCTGGACGACCTCCGGGACCGGGTCCACCGGGGTGCCGACGGAGAAGTCGCAGAGGCCGCCCGGGTGGGCGAGGGCGGTCGCCTTGTACGGCTCCAGCTTGTCCCAGGGGAAGACCGGCAGGAGGTCGGAAACGCGGCGCGCCGCTCCCGGGTGGCCCGGGAACGGCGCGCGCGTGCTGTCGTTGCTCACAGCTTCGTTGCCACCGATCGTCAGTGGTCGGCGTTCTGCGGCGGCAGAGCGGCGATGAACGGGTGGTCGCGCTCGATCAGGCCCAGCTTCGAGGCGCCACCGGGCGAACCCAGGTCGTCGAAGAACTCGACGTTCGCCTTGTAGTAGTCCTTCCACTCCTCCGGAGTGTCGTCCTCGTAGAAGATCGCCTCGACCGGGCAGACCGGCTCGCAAGCGCCACAGTCGACACACTCATCCGGGTGGATGTAGAGCGATCGCTCGCCCTCGTAGATGCAGTCAACCGGGCACTCTTCGATGCACGCCTTGTCCTTCACGTCGACACAAGGCTGCGCGATGACGTAGGTCACGCTGTCGTTCCTCCTAGGAAGGGCCTGGCGGCCCGTTCTGTTCTGCTCGCGTGCGCGGTGAGCGCGGCGTCGTCGATGCCCGCCCCTAGTATCGCGGGTCGGAGACCGCAAATGCACAGGAGGTGGCCACATGGCGACAGGCAACCCGGTCAGCGATCGTCCGGAGGTCCGGATAGATCGCTCTGACGTGGGACGACGCGTGTCCGTCCGACGCCTCTCCGAGTTCGTGGACGACCGGCCGGTGTTCCGGGATTCGATCGGCGTGCTCACATCGTGGGACGATCTTGGGTTGACGATCGTGCCTCGAACCGGGGACCCGGTCTTCTTGCCGGAGAAGCTGCTGGTCGCAGGCAAGGTCGTGCCGCCGTTTCCCGCCCGGCGCGCTCCGCTGCCGGTCACCGACCCGGTCGAACTGCAGCGGATCGCGGGCCGCGGCTGGCCGGCCGTCGAGCAGCAGCCGCTCGGCGCGTGGACGCTGCGCGCCTCGGCCGGATTCACCCGGCGGGCCAACTCCGTCCAGGCGCTCGGGGACCCGGGGCTGCCGCTGCCGGACGCCCTGGCGGCCGTCCGCGCCTGGTACGCGGAGCGCGGGCTGCCCTCGTACGTCGAGGTGATCACCCCGGGGTCGCCGGAGCCGCTGCGCGCCGAACTCGACCGGCTCGGCGCCGGGTACGCGCCCACCCTGGTCCGCACCGCCCCGCTGGCCGGGCTCGCCCGGACCGGCGGCGGGCACGACCGGGTGCGCCTGGCGCGGACGGCGGACCCGGCGTGGCTGTCGCTGTACCGGCGGGTGACCGGGGACCCCGCGGTCGAGGAGGCGGCGCTGCGGGTGCTGCACGGCGGCCCGTCGGTCTGGTTCGCGACCGTGCCGGGCGCGCCGGGACAGCCGCCGCTGGCGATCGGACGCTGCGTCATCGAGGGGCCGTGGGCCTGCTTCGGCGCGATCGAGGTCCAGCCGTACGCCCGCCGGGCCGGGCTGGCGACCGCGGTCATGGCGGTGCTCGCCGCACGGGCGGCCGAGGAGGGCGCGAGCGGCGGTTACCTGCAGGTCGAGGCGGAGAACGCCGGGGCGATCGCGCTCTATGACCGACTCGGCTTCACGACCAGTCACACTTACCACTACGCCCTTCTTCCCCAGGGGTAGCGCTCGGGTCGTTCCGTCCGCTGCCGGAACCGTCCGTCGCCCGTCGCCCGAACCGCCCGTCGCCCCGTCCGTCCGCCGTACGAAAGCCGTCGCCGTCACCGTGACCGAGCAGAGCAGAGACCGCTTCCGGACCGCCGCCCGCGCGGAGCAGCCCGACCCGGTGCTGCTCTGCCTGCTCGCCGCCGCCGAGCACGGCCCGGCGCTCGACCCGGGCGACCCCGGCGAGCCGCCGGGCGTGGACGCCCTGCTCGCGGCCTGCGAGGCCGCCCTGGAACGGCACGCGGCCGCCGTCCGGCTGGCCGTCGCCGAGCGGGCGCCCGCCGGACCGGAGGAGACCGCCGCCCTGCTCGCGGCCGTCCTCGGCGGGCGGGAGCGCTTCCACGGGCGGCAGGCCGACTACCGGCGGCTGGAGTCCTCGCTGCTGCCCGAGGTGCTGCGGCGGCGCCGCGGCCTGCCGATCACCCTGTCGCTGGTGTGGATGGCGGTGGGACGGCGGGCCGGGCTCACCGTCCACGGTGTCGCGTTGCCCGGCCACTTCATCGTCGCCGTGGGCGGGCCGGGAGGCGGCGGCGACTACGTCCTGGCCGACCCGTTCCACGGCGGACGGCTGCTCGACCCCGGGGACGTCGAGCACCTGGTCGCCGCCGCCGGGCACGAGTTCACGCCTTCGATGCTCTCCCCGGCCCAGCCGCTGGACGTCGTGCTGCGGGTGCTCGGCAACATCCGGGCCTGGGCCTCCGAACGTCCCGAACACGCCCGCACCCAGCTCTGGGCCACCGAACTCGCCCTGCTGCTGCCGCGCCACCCCGCCCAGCTCCGGCTGGAGCGGGCCGAACTCCTCGTCCGCACCGGGGACTTCCTCGGCGGCTCGGCGGAGATGGACGCGTACGCGCAGATCCTGGACGCCTTCGACCCGGACGGGGCGGCCAAGGTCCGGCAGGAGGCGCGGGCGGCCCGCCACCGGCTGAACTGATCCGCGACGGGGCTACAGCCAGCCCTTCTCGCGGGCGATCCGGACTGCCTCGGTGCGGTTGCGGGCCTCGGTCTTCTGGATCGCCATCGAGAGGTAGTTGCGGACCGTCCCCTCCGACAGGTGCAGTCGCCGCGCGATGTCGGCGTTCACCGCGCCGTCGGCGGCCGCGCCCAGCACGTCCCGCTCGCGCGGAGTCAGCGGGTTGGCGCCCTCGGCCAGCGCGGCCGCCGCCAGCACCGGGTCGATCACCCGCTCGCCGCGCAGCACCCGGCGGATCGCCTCGGCCAGCTCGGAGGCAGGCGCGTCCTTCACCAGGAACGCGTCCGCGCCCGACTCCATCGCCCGGCGCAGGTAGCCGGGACGCCCGAAGGTCGTCGCGATGACCACCTTGGTGCGCGGCGCCTGCCGGCGCAGTTCGGCCGCCGCCTCGATGCCGGTCATCCCCGGCATCTCGATGTCCAGCACGGCGACCTGCACCTCGTTCGCCAGCACCGCCGACACCACCTCGTCCCCGCGCCCGACCTGCGCGACGACGTCGATGTCCCCCTCCAGCCCGAGCAGCGCGGCCAGCGCCTCCCGGACCATCCCCTGGTCCTCGGCGAGCAGCACGCGGATCGAGGCCCCGTTGTCAGTGTCGTTCATGGCCATGACCTTAGAGGGCAACGGGCTTGAGTCTCCGGCAGGGGGAGAGTCCACAGTGGTGCCCATGGACGGCAGCACTGCGGACGACATCCGGTACTCGATCGGCGACCTCGCCCGGCGCACCGGGCTCACGGTCAAGACCGTCCGGTTCTACGCCGACACCGGGCTCGTCCCGCCCACCGGCCGCACCCCGGCCGGCTACCGGCTGTACGACGTGCACGCGCTCGCCCGGCTGGACCTCGTCCGCACCCTGCGCGAACTCGGGCTCGACCTGCCCGCGGTCCGCCGGGTGCTGGAGCGGGAGGCCCCGCTGCAGGAGGTCGCCGCCGCGCACGCCGAGGCGCTGGAGGTGCAGATCCGCACCCTGCGGCTGCGCCGGGCGGTGCTGCTCGCCGTCGCCCAACGCGGCTCCACCCCCGAGGAGATGAGACTGATGCACAAACTCGCCAAGCTCTCCGACGCCGAACGCCGGCGTCTCGTCCACGACTTCATCGACGAGACCTTCGGCGGCCTGGACGCCGACCCCGGGTTCGTCGCCATGATGCGCTCGGCGATGCCGGAACTGCCCGACGAGCCGCGGCCGGAGCAGGTCGAGGCCTGGGTCGAGCTGGGCGAACTCGTCCAGGACCGGAACTTCCGCGCGGCCGTGCGGAAGATGGCCGAGCACCAGGCCGCCGAGCGGGCGGAGGGGGACCGCAGCGGTCTGCACATCGCGCTGACCGGGACCGTGACGTCCCTGGTCCGCGCCGCGCTGGCCGCCGGGACCGCCCCCGCCTCCCCCGCCGCCGACCCCGTCGTCGCGGCCCTGACCGCCGCCTACGCCGAGGCCTTCGGACGCCCGGACGACGAGGAGCTGCGCCAGTGGCTGTCCGACCGCCTCGGGACGGCGAACGACCCCCGCGCGGACCGCTACTGGCAGCTGCTGGCGGTCATCAACGGCTGGCCCGCCCGGGAGAGCCTGCGGGACGTATTCGAGTGGTTCACCGAGGCCCTGCGGGCCAGAATGGCCGGATGCTGAGCCTGGAACTCCTCCGCCCCGACCACGCCGACGCCCTGCTGGCCTTCGAACGCACCAACCGCGCGTACTTCGCCCGCAGCGTGCCGGACCGCGGGGACGCCTACTTCGCCGAGTTCCCGGCCCGGCACGGCGCGCTCCTCGCCGAGCAGGCCGAGGGCACCTGCCGGTTCCACGTCGTCCGGGACGCGGACGGCGAGCTCGTCGGCCGGGTCAACCTGGTCGACCTCGCCGACGGCGGAGCCGAACTCGGCTACCGCGTCGCCGAGTCCGCCGGCGGCCGCGGGATCGCCACCGCCGCCGTCGCCGAGGTCTGTCGGCTCGCGGCCGGCCCGTACGGCCTGCGCTTCCTGACCGCGGCCACCACCGTCGACAACGCCGCCTCCCAGGCAGTGCTCGCCCGCAACGGCTTCCGGTTCCGGCAGGAGATCCTGCTCGCCGAGCGCCCGGGGCTCGCCTACCGCCGCGAACTGGCCGACCCGCACCCGACGCGGTAGCCGGGGCGGGGCCTTCGCCGGCCCAGGCCCAGGCCCCGGCCTCGGCCTGGGCTCAGAGCCGGCGCAGGGCGGCTTCGACGCTGTCCGCGGCGCTGGTGTTGAAGGCGATGGCGGCCTGCGGCGCGTGCCGGCGGACCAGGTTGACGACGAGTTCGAAGAACGGGAGGGCCGGCTCGGGCTTGCGGATGCCGCCGCCGATGACGACCACGTCCCACCCGCGGCCGTCGAGCGCCGCGACGATCGCGGGCTCGGCGGTGTCGTCGGGGGCGACCAGGGTCATCGCGGCGTCGATGCCGTGGTCGGCGAAGCGGGCGAGTTCGGCGTCGAGGACGGCCCGCACGCCGTCGCCGTCCATGCCGGGCACGGTGTGCGGGTCGAAGCCGAGAACGAGAACGGTGGGCATGCCGGGGAGGACGATCAGCGGGGGTCGCAGGGTTCCCCGCGCAGGAAACGGGCGGCTTCGGCGAGGGTGAGCTTGGGGTCGGTCCAGGAGCACACCTCCAGCCAGGACAGGCTCCCGGCCTCGGCGAACAGCAGCACCTCGCCGTCGTCGCCGAGGCCCGCCTCGGCGACGATCTCCGCGCGCGCGGCGGTGCCGGTGCCGGTGAAGTGGACGGTGCAGCCGCAGGCGCAGCGGGACTCGATGCGCAGGTGCGGGAGTTGGGCGCGCAGCGGATGGCCCGGACGGAGCAGGGCGTCGAGGGTGCGCCGGACGTCGGCGGGCAGCTGGTTCACGGAGGTCATCGGTTTCATCGGTTCCATCACCTTCATCGGTTCCATCGCCTCGGTTCCATCGGCTTCATCGGTTCCATCGGCTTCATCGGCTTCACCGGCGGCGCAATCGCGAGGTGAGGGCGGACAGTTCTTCGACGCGGAGGAGGTGGGCGAGCAGCAGGTAGCCGACGGCGAGGACGGCGACGGCGGGCAGCAGGCCGTAGCGGGTGGTCCACCAGGCGGCGGCCGCGGCCGGGAGGGCGGCGGCGAGCAGCCTGACGTGCGCGCCCAGCACGGGCAGCGGGCCGAGGCGGCGGCGCAGCAGCAGGTGGGCGGCGACGCAGGTGAGCAGGAACGAGCCGCCGTAGCAGCCGGCCGTCCCGGTGACGGCCCAGCGCAGCGGCAGCAGCCGGTGGCAGAGCAGGGCGCCGAGCGCGGTGGCGGCGACGGGCAGGAGGTTGAGCAGGAAGGGCGTGCGGCTGTCGCCGAGCGCGTAGAAGGCGCGGGTCAGCGCGTAGGAGGCCGAGTAGAGGACCAGGCCGGGCGCGAAGGCGGTCAGCATGCCCGCGATCGCCTGGACGTCGGCGGAGTCGGTGCGGCCGTGGCCGAAGGCGAGGGCGCACAGCTGCGGCGCGAGGACGGCGAACGCGCAGGCCGCCGGGACGGTGACCACGCCGATCGTGCGGACGGTGCGGGCGAGGACGGTACGCACGGTGTGCGGGGCGTCGGCGGCCGCGGTGAGCGCGGGGACGACGGCGGTCACCAGGGACACCGTGACCACGCCGTGCGGCACGATCCAGAGCAGGTAGGCGCTGCTGTACGCCGTGTACCCGACGCCGGGGAGCCCGGCCTCGGCGGCCCGCGCGCCGTCGAGCGTGGCCAGCCGGGTCACCACCCAGTAGCCGACCTGGTCGCTGAGCACGAGCAGCAGCGTCCACCCGGCGGCCCGCAGCGGCTCGCCGAGCCCGGCCTGCCGCCAGTCCCAGCGCGGCCGCAGCCGCACCCCGGCGGCCCGCAGGCACGGCAGCAGCACCAGGCTCTGCGCGACCACGCCCGCCGTCGTACCGGCACCGAGCACGGTCAAGTCGGTGGCGGAGAAGGACCGTTGGCCGATGTAGGCGCCGAAGACCGCGATCACGACCAGGTTGTTCAGAACCGGCGCCCACGCCATCGGCGCGAACCGCCGCCGGGCGTTCAGGATCTGGCCCAGCACGGTGAACAGCCCGTAGCAGAACACCTGCGGCAGGCACAGGTACGCCAGCAGCACCGTACGGTCCAACTGCGCTCCGCCGTACGAGGTGTACGCCCGCACGACGAGCGGCGCGGCCGGCACCGCCACGGCCGTCAGCACCAGCAGGGCCGTCACCAGCACCGTCACCAGCCGGTCGACGTGCGCGGCCCCGCCGTCCGCCGACTCCTTGGCGGCGCGCACCAGATGGGGCACCAGCGCGGTGTTCAGCGCGCCGCCGATCAGCAGCACGAACAGGATGTTGGGCACCGTGTTCGCCACGTTGTACCCGTCCGCGAGCACCCCCGAGCCGAGGACGGCCACCAGGACGGCCGAGCGGACGAAGCCGGTGGCCCGGGACACCACCGTCCCCGCCGCCATCACCAGGCTGGGCGGGGCGGTGCGCCGCGGTTTGCGGTGCCGGGCGGACGGACCGGGCGGCGCCGGCACGACCGGCACGCCCGCCCCCGCCGAGGCCCCCACCCCCGCCGAAGCCCCGGCCCCGGCGCCGGACCCCGCGCCGCCCGGTGCCGGCGGCCGACGTGCGGCGGCCACCCCCGCCGACTCGGCGCCGGCCCGCGCCGCGCGCTCCTCGGCGGACGCCGGTGCCGGCCGCGGCCCGAAGTCACGGACCCCGACGGCCTCCTGGAGAACGGTCATCCGCCAGCCCCTCTCGCTCCGGGCACCGACCCGAACGGATCGGCGAAAACGGCGAGAGCATGCGACAAGACCCCTGAAGCGACGCTGAGAAAGCTGAAGGCCGCTTAAGGAACGGATCCGGCGCCGGTGGCATCCTGATCCGCATGGAGATTCTGGTGGTGGAGGACGACGCCCAGGTCGCCGCGGCCGTCCGGCGCGGCCTGGAGGCCGAGGGCTACACCGTGGACCTCGCCCCGGACGGTCTCACCGGCCTGCGGCTGGCCCAACGGCACGCCTACCGGGCGATCGTGCTCGACATCATGCTGCCCGGCCTGAACGGCTACAAGGTGTGCGAGGCGCTGCGCGCCGACGGCGTGACCACCCCGATCCTGATGCTGACCGCCAAGGACGGCGAGTACGACGAGGCCGAGGGCCTGGACACCGGCGCCGACGACTACCTCACCAAGCCGTTCTCCTACCTGGTCTTCCTGGCCCGCCTGCGCGCCCTGATCCGCCGCAGCCAGACGCCCGGCCCGCTGCTGCGGGCGGGCGACCTGTGGCTGGACCCGGCGGGCCGCCGCTGCGGCCGCGGCGGCGCCGAAATCACCCTCACCGAGCGCGAGTTCGCCGTGCTGCGCTGCCTGGTCGAGCACCCCGGCGAGGTGCTGTCCAAGCGCCGGATCGTCGACGAGGTGTGGGACATCGCCTTCGACGGCGAGGAGTCCATCGTCGAGGTGTACGTCAGCATGCTGCGCCGCAAGGTGGACACCCCGTTCGGCGTCCGCTCGATCACCACCGTGCGCGGCGCCGGCTACCGAATGGAGTCCTGACCGTGCTCAGCCGCCTCTCCACCCGTCTGCGCACCTCGCTGGCGGCCGGCCTGGCGGCGCTGCTGCTGCTCGGCGGCGGCGCCTGGTGGCTGCGCGGCCACATGTACGACGCCCAGGTGCAGGCCGCGAACGCGGAGGCGAAGGCACAGGCCCGGGAACTCAGCAACGGCTTCAAGTACGGCCAGCAGGTGACGGACAGCTGGCAGCTGCCGTACGTGGTGCTGGGCAGCGACGGTCAAGTGCTGCTCATGGGGGGCCCGCTGACCACCCAGCACCTGACCGGGCCGCTGCCGGCCGCCGTGCCGCACCTGGCACCGGACGACTGGCAGACGGTCCAGCGGATCTCCATCGGCCCCGCGGGCACGGCCGCCGCCAACCGCTACTCGGGGCGCGCCTTCACCGCGATGGGCAGTTGGAGCCCGCTGCTGCGCAAGGACGGCACCCAGGTGAAGCCGACGGTCGGCCCGTTCACGGTGTACGTGCTGGCCACCCCGTTCGCCGCCGAGGCCTCGCTGCACAGCATCGACCCGGTGCTCCGGGCCGGTGTGCCGACCGCCGCCCTGCTGGTCGCGCTGATGGCCTGGATCGCGACCAGCCGCGCGCTGCGCCCGGTGGACGCGATCCGCGCCGAGCTGGCCGAGATCGGCGAGCACCGGCTGGACCGCCGCGTCCCGGTGCCGCGCTCCGGCGACGAGATCACCCGGATGGCCCGGGCCACCAACGCCACCCTGGACCGGCTGGAACGCTCCGCCGCCCAACAGCAGCGCTTCGTCGCGGACGCCTCGCACGAGCTGCGCAGCCCGATCGCGGCCCTGCGCACCAACCTGGAGGTCTCGCTCGCCCACCCCGAGCACACCGACTGGCCCGCCGCGACCCGGGAGGCGCTCACCTCGGTCGAACGCCTCCAGCAGCTCACCGAGGACCTGCTGTTCCTGGCCCGCGGCACCCACCCGGCGACGGCCGGCCGGCTCGGCACCGTCGACCTGTCCGCCGTGCTGCGCGAACTCGCCGACCAGTACCGCCCGGTCCTCGGCGCCCGGCTCACCCTGCGGGTGGACGCGGCCGAGGCGGTGCTGGTGCACGGCAGCCGGATCCGGCTGCACCGGCTGGTGCGCAACCTGCTGGACAACGCCCAGCGGCACGCGGCCACCGAGGTGACGATGTCCGCGCGGCAGAGCGCCTACGGCTGCGTCGTGGAGATCCGGGACGACGGCCCGGGCGTGCCGCCGGAGGACCGCGAGCGGATCTTCGAGCCGTTCACCCGGCTCGACGAGGCCCGTAGCCGGGACGCCGGCGGCAGCGGTCTGGGCCTGGCCATCGCGGCGGACGTCGCCACCCGCCACGGCGGCACCCTGCGCGTCGCCCACGCCCCGCGCGGCGCCCGCTTCGTCCTGGAGCTGCCGCCCGTCGAGGCGGCCGGCCGGGGACGGTCCGCGGACTCCGGCGGGCGGGAGCCCGCGAGCCGCACCTGACCCTGCGCCGGGGCCCGGGCGCCGGCCGTCCTTCGAGGGGGCGGGCGCTACCCCACCTTCGAGGCGTCGGGCGCGACGGTCACCGTCCGCAGCGGAACCGAGGCCCGCATCCGGAAGCCCTTCCCCCGCTCCCCGGGCCCGGTCTCCAGCCGCCCGCCGACCAGCGCCAGCCGCTCCTCCAGCCCGGACAGCCCGTTCCCCGGCTGGGACTTGCCCGGCCCGCGCCCGTTGTCGGCGACCTCCAGCACGGCGTAGCGCCCGCCGTGCTCCTCCCAGCTCTCGTCGGCCGTCACCGTGCAGACGGTGGCGCCCTCGCCGTGCCGGACGATGTTGGTGACGGCCTCGCGCAGCGCCCAGGCCAGCGCGCCCGCCTCCTCGTCGGCCAGCCCCGGCCAGCTGTCCACCAGCTCCGGCGCGGCCTCCAGCCGGACCTGGGCGGCGGCCAGCGCGGTACGGGCGGCGGCGAGTTCGACCGGCAGGGTCGGCCGGCGGAAGCCGGTCACCGCCTCCCGGACGTCGATCAGCGACTGCCGGGCGACCTGTTCGATGTCGGCGACCTGCGCCCGCGCCTTCTCGTCGGCGCCCGCGTCCATGAACCGGCCGGCCAGCTCGCTCTTCAGGGTGATCAGCGAGAGCGAGTGCCCGAGCAGGTCGTGCAGGTCGCGGGCGAGTCGCAGCCGCTCCTCGGAGGCGGCCAGGTGCGCGACGGCGGCCCGGGCCTCGCGCAGTTCCTTCATGGTGGCGACCAGCCGCTGGAGGCCGGTCATCGCGACCCCGGCCAGGAAGGCGCTGAGCGTGAAGGTGGCGATGTTGTCGGTGTCGACGCCGCTCAGCAGGCCGACCGCGGCGGTGAGCCCGGCCATGGCCCCGAGGGCGCCCAGCGCGTAGTTCGCCGGGGTGATGATCGCGACGCACACCGAGGCGTAGATGAACAGGGTGAGGAAGGCGTCGCCGAGGACGAAGGGCGCCACCGAGGCCAGCACGATCATCGTCGCGACGATCACCCGGCAGGCCCGCGGCCGCATCCCCGACTGTGAGCGGAAGATCACCAGCAGCACGTACGCCGCCACGAACCCGGCCAGGCAGCACCAGCCGAACACCCGGTCGGCCGTACTGTGGCCCCCGCTCACCAGGTCGCCCGCCGGGTAGGCCAGGTAGGTCATCCACAGCAGCATCCAGGAGACCTTGACCACCAGCTGCCGCCTGGTCTCCACCGGGGAACCGGGCACGCTCATGAACGACGCGCGCTCCGCACCCGCCTTCGGCGACTCGTCGGGGCCGTGGGTCTGACGCGCGTCGCTCATGTGGATCATCATGCCTGTCGGGTGTCGCGCCGGTACAGGGCCGCCGCGGCGACGACGAACACCACCAGGAAACCCGCCAGCCCGGCGACCGCGACGGTGTCCAGGGAGTGCCCGGGCCGGGTGAAGCCCGCCAGGTGGTTGTACAGGTACACCGGGTCGAACCGGGCGAACTTCTCCAGCGAACCGCTCACCGGGAACCAGGTCCCGCCGAACAGCGCCATCGCCATGTAGGTGATCATCACGATCGGCTGCACCGCGTCCGGCGCCGCCGCGTACCCGAGCGCCACGCCGAGCGCCGCGAAGACGAAGCTGCCCAGCCACAGCGCGAGGCCCAGCCCGGTCCACTGCGCCGCACTGAGCACGACGCCCTGGGCCGCGCCGACCGCGAAGACCACCAGGATCGCCGGCAGCGTGGTGACCGCGCTCGCCGCGATCTTGCCGACGGTGTACGCCCGGCCGGGCAGCGCGGTCAGCCGCAGCTGCCGGGTCCAGCCGCTCTTGCGCTCCAGCGAGATCCGCTGCGCGCTGCCGGTCAGCACCGCGCCGACCGCGCCGAAGGTGGCCATCGAGACCATGAAGTAGGTCTTCACCGGCAGTCCGCCGGCCTGGTCGGCGGCCCCGTAGGCGTGGATGAAGAAGACGTACATCAGGGCCGGGTACAGCACGGTGAAGAACAGGTAGCGCCGGTTGCGCAGGGTCCGCAGGACCTCCAGCCGGATCAGGGTCGTCATCGCACGCTCTCCTTGTCGACGCTCCGGCCGGTGGCGGTGCTCCCGGCGCTCCCGGCGTTCCCGGCGTTCCCGGCACCGTCGGCACCGTCGGCGCTCCGGGGCCCGGCCGCGCGGTCCAGCTCGCCGGTGATGGTCAGGAAGGCCTGTTCCAGGCCCACGCCGGTGACCTCCAGCCCGCGCGGGTACAGGCCCGCCCGGTAGAGCCCGGCGACGCTCGCGTCGGCGTCCGCGGTCCGGATCCGCACCGTCCGCACGCCCGGGACCCGGGCCGTGACGTCCAGCGACTGCACGCCCGGCAGGGTGCGCAGCAGGCGCTCGTCGGCCTGCCCGTCGCCGTCGTGGAGCTCGAAGGCGATCCGGCGCACCCCGGCCCGCGCCTTGATCTCGGCGGAGCTGCCGTCGGCGATCAGCCGGCCCCGGTGCAGCACCAGGACGCGGTCGGCGATCGAGTCGGCCTCCTCCAGGTAGTGGGTCGCGAACAGCACCGTGCGCCCGGCGTCGGCCTGCGCCCGCATGCTCGCCCAGAACGACTGCCGGACGCCGACGTCCATGCCGGTGGTGGGTTCGTCCAGCACGATCAGATCGCTGTCGCCCGCGATCGCCAGGGCGAAGCGGACCCGCTGCTCCTGGCCGCCGGACAGCTTGTCTACCCGGCGCTCCGCCAGCTCGGTGATCCCCGCGTCGGTCAGCACCCCCGTGACCGACCGGCCGCGCGGGTGCACGTCGCAGGCGAGCCGCACCAGCTCGCGCACCTTGACGTCGGACATCAGCCCGCCGCTCTGCAGCATCGCGCCGACCCGGCCGGCCGCGATCGCCGCCCGCGGGGTGCCCCCGAAGAGCGTCACGCTGCCCCGGTCGGGCTCGCGGAGCCCCAGCAGCAGGTCCAGGCTGGTGGACTTCCCGGCGCCGTTCGGGCCGAGCAGGGCCACGGTCTCGCCCGGCCGCAGCACGAGGTCCAGTCCGTCCACGGCGCGCACCCGCCCGTAGCTCTTGCCCACGCCGCGGAAGGCGGCCACCTCGGTGTCCATCGCCCGGCTCCTCTTCCCTGGTGCTGTCGCGTCCGGTGCTGTTCGCACCGGTTCAGGGTCCCGCGCGGGCGGTCGGCGGCGGCAGTGTCCGCCGTCGTGCCTTCGGCATGACGGATGTCATGCCGAAGGCCGGTACCCCCCACAGGGGTACCCGCCGCGG
>NZ_JBHWBZ010000025.1:80732-108067 GCF_042735475.1 Kitasatospora sp. NPDC059577
TGGCGCGGGGGGGGGGGCGGGTGCGGGGGGGGGGGCGGGGGGGCGGGGGGGCGGGGGGGGGGGGGCGGGGGGGCGGGGGGGGGGGGGGCGGGCGGCCCCCCCCCCCCCCCCCCAGGCCGGTACCCGCATCAGGGGTACCGGCCGCGGAAAGGGCAGGTCAGGGGCGGTGTCGGCCCCGGGGGTTAGCATGCCGGGAGATCCGGCCGGACTGGTCGCCCCGCGGGGCACACGCGGCTCAGGGGGAGCGGCGCGGACTCCGGGCACCGCACACGAAGGGCCCGGGTCTTTCGGCGATCCGGCTCCGCTCCCCCTCCTCCGGCCGCGTTCCCCCTTCCTCCGGCCCCGGACCGGTCACGCCCCGAGCGCGCGCTTCACGAAGTCGACCTGGAGCAGCAGCAGGTTCTCGGCGACCTCCTCCTGCGGGGTCATGTGCGTGACGCCGGACAGCGGCAGCACGGTGTGCGGGCGCCCGGCGGCGAGCAGCGCCGAGGAGAGCCGCAGGGTGTGCGCGGCCACCACGTTGTCGTCGGCCAGCCCGTGGATGATCATCAGCGGGCGCTCCAGCCCGGCCGCGTACCCGCTCAGCGAGTTGGCCTCGTACACCTCGGGCCGCTCGGCCGGGTCGCCCAGGTAGCGCTCGGTGTAGTGGGTGTCGTACAACGCCCAGTCGGTCACCGGCGCGCCGGAGACCGCCGCGTGGAAGACGTCCGGGCGGCGCAGCACGGCGAGCGCGGAGAGGTAGCCGCCGTACGACCAGCCGCGGATGGCGACCCGGTCGAGGTCCAGCGGGAACTCCCCGGCGAGGGCCTGCAGCGCCTCGACCTGGTCGTCCAGGGTGGCCCCGGCGAAGTCGAAGGCGATCGACTTCTCCCAGGCCGGCCCGCGCCCGGGGGTGCCGCGCCCGTCGGCGACGACCACCGCGAAGCCCTGGTCGGCGAACCACTGCGAGTTGAGGTGAGGGTTGTGCGCCTGGACGACGCGCTGGCCGTGCGGGCCGCCGTACGGGTCCATCAGGACGGGCAGCAGGCCGTCCCGTTCGCGGTCGTAGCCGGTGGGCAGGAAGACGGCGGCCGGGATGCGGCGCTCGCCGGCGAAGCGGAAGACCGGGCGGGCGGTGATGACCGGCGTCTCGGCGTACGAGGCGATGGTGGCGACGTCGTCGACCACCACGCCCTCCGGCAGGTCGCGGGCGACCTGGACGAGGGTGCCGGGCAGGTCGGGCTCGGCGGTGGCCCGCACGGTGATCCCGCCGCCGTGCACGGCGCTGGTGACGGAGGTGAACGGCCGCCCGTTGGAGGACTCCCAGCCGAGTCGCTTGCCGTCGTGACTGATCCGGCCGACGGCGATCCAGCCGGGCTCGGGGTCGGTCTCGGCGGCGCCGCCGGAGGCGGAGAAGAAGACCTCGTCCTCGGTGACGGCAACGACGGACCGGACGTGCAGGTCGGCCCCGGTGACGGCATGGTCGCCGACCACCAGCGCCCGGACCCCTCCCTCGTCCGAGATCCGCACCAGCTTGCCGTCCGGGGTCCACGCCGGGACGCCGCCGAACAGCTCCAGCCAGACCGCGTCCTCCTCCGCGTGCAGCACCTCGGTGGCGCCGGTGGCCACGTCCAGGCCGAGGATCCGCTGGCTGCGCTGGTCGCGGGACTGCACCTGCAGCAGCGGCACGCCGCCCTTCGACCAGTGCACCCGGCCGAGGTACGGGAACGCCGCGCGGTCCCACTCCACCTCGGTGCGCCCGCCGTGCATGTCGAGCACCCAGAGGCCGACCTCGGCGTTGGCGGTGCCGGCCGCCGGGTAGGGGACCTCGGCGGGCTCGCGGTCCGGGTTCGCCGGGTCGGCGATCCACCAGCGGCGCACCGGGCCGTCGTCGGCGCGCTCGACCAGCAGCCGGTCGCCTTCCGGGGACCACCAGAAGCCGCGGTCGCGGTCCATCTCCTCCTGGGCGATGAACTCGGCCTGACCCCAGGTGACGTTCGGTCCGTCCGGCTCGGCGAGCACCCGGTCGCCGCTGCCGTCGGTGCGGGTCAGCCGCAGCTCGCCGGCGGTGTTGGCGTACGCGACGCAGCTGCCGTCCGGGGACAGCCGCGGGTCCAGCAGCGGCCCCTGGACGGGCAGTTCGGTGGTCGTTCCGGTGACCAGGTCGGCCGTGAAGAGGCGGCCGGAGAGCGCGAAGGCGGCCAGCGTGCCGGTCCCGTCCAGGGCGTAGCCGACGATGCCGGCCGAGCCCTCGCGGCTGCGCTCGCGGCGGGCCTTCTCGGCCGGCGAGAGGTCCTCCTCGCCGCCGCCGAGCAGGGCCGCCGGGTCGGCGGCGATCCGCTCCTCGCCGGTGGCGGTGTCGAGGGTCCAGAGCAGGTTGGCCCGGTCGCTGCCCTTGGGGGTCCCCCCGACCGGGGGCTGGGGGCGCGAGCGGAGGAAGACGACCCGCGAGCCGTCCGGTGCGACGGAGAACGAGCGGGGCGCGCCGACGGTGTAGCGCAGGGTCCGCGCGTACTGCCGGGGGAAGGTGTCCGCAGGGGTGTGGGAGGTCATGGCACCAGACCCTACGACGCCGAACTGCCGCTGCCGGGAGGCTGGTGATCACTCGTTCGGAGCATCATCCCCAAGTGCGCCCCAAAGGCCCTCAAACCGCCTCCGACCGGCCCGGGCGCGCCGTCGGCGCCGCGCCGCCCCACACGCCGGGGCTCACCGAACGTCACGCTCCCCTTACCCATCGGGTATGACTTGTCGGGCGAGTGATCGTCGGCCCCGTCCCGGTCCCCGGTCGCCCGCAGCCCAGTCCCGCACCGTCCCACCGCCGCCCTCCCCCAGGGGTGGCGCGCCCGAGAAGGGGTGTGAGCCGACATGGCCATGAACATCTCCGCCGCCGTGCTGATGCTGGTCATCGTGGTGGTGCTGATCCGCCGCTCCGGCCTGAAGCTGGCGCACGCGATCGTCTGCGCGCTGCTCGGCTTCTACCTGGCGTCCAGCTCGATCGCGCCGTCGATCAGCCAGGTCACCAGCAACCTCGCGGGGATGATCAACGGCCTGAAGCTCTAGCCCCACCCGGCCGGTGGTTAGGCTTCCTCCCATGACCGCGACTACCGGCCGCCGACTCCTCCTCGTGCACGCACACCCCGACGACGAGTCGATCGGCAACGGCGCCACCATGGCCCGGTACGCCGCCGAGGGCGCCCGGGTCACGCTGGTGACCTGCACCCTCGGCGAGGGCGGCGAGGTGATCCCCCCGGAGCTGGCCCACCTGACGGCCGATCGGGACGACACCCTCGGCGCGCACCGGATCGGCGAGCTCACCGAGGCGACGCGCGCCCTGGGCGTCACCGACGTCCGCTTCCTCGGCGGCCCCGGGCGCTACCGCGACTCCGGGATGATGGGCGTGCCCGACAACGACGCCCCCGGCTGCTTCTGGCGCGCGGACGTGGACGAGGCGGCCGGCCACCTGGTCGCGGTGATCCGCGAGGTGCGGCCGCAGGTCCTGGTCACCTACGACGACAACGGCGGCTACGGGCACCCGGACCACATCCAGGCGCACCGGGTCGCGATGCGCGCGCACGAGCTGGCCGCCGACCCGGCGCACCGCCCCGAGCTGGGCCCGGCCTGGCGGATCGCCAAGGTGTACTGGAACCGGATGCCCCGCTCGGTGATCGAGGCCGGGCTCGCCGAGACCGCCGCCAAGGCGTCCTTCCCCGGCGTGGCCCAGCCGTCCGACGTCCCCGGCGTGGTCGCCGACGGGACGGTCACCACGGTGCTGGACGGCGCCGCGCACGCCGGGCGCAAGGCGGCCGCGATGGCCGCGCACGTCACCCAGATCACCGTGGACGGCGCCTTCTTCGCGCTCTCCAACCACCTCGGCCAGCCCCTGCTCGCCACCGAGTACTACCAGTTGGTGCACGGCCAGGCCGGGCCCGGCCGACCCGAGGACGACCTGTTCGCGGGCCTCGACGTCGCGGCCGCGAACGCCGAGGAGGACGTGCGATGACCAAGCCCGTTGCCCCGCCACCGCACCGCTCGATCACGGCGGCCGTCCTCGGCACCCGCGACGAGCGGCTGGCCGAGCCCCAACCCCCGCGCGCCGCCCGGATCGCGGCGTATGTCCTGTTCTTCCTGTTGGGCATCGCGGTGTCGGTCTGCGGATCCTTTGTGCAGGCCCTGTGGCCGCCCGCGGGAGTCCTGCTGGCGCTGGCCGCGACCGCCGCCACGTTCTACGCCGGCCTGCGGATCACCGGCACCCGGCTCGGCGCGGGAGCACCCGCGGCCGGCTGGTTCCTGGCGATGCTGCTGCTGATCGTGCCGCGGCCGGAGGGCGACAACGTCCTGTGGTCCAACGCCACCTCGCTGGCCTGGCTGTTCGCCGGCTCGGTGCTGGGCGTGATCTGCGCCACCCTGCCGACCCGCACCAGCTGGTTCCCCGGAGTGCCCGGCCCGCCGCGCTGACCCCGGCAGGACGCGGCGTACGGTACCGCGTACGACGCGCAGTCAAGAGCACACGGCCTTACTCTCATACCGGAGGAACCGGACGTATCAGGATCTGTCCGAAGCCGTTCACCGCTCAGTTCTTCCCAGTATGGTGGTCCCGCAGAACGCCGTACCCGACCGCCGCCCGCCCCAGCCGGGCCCGGCGACCACGAACCGCGGTCGCGCCGCACGGCCCTCCCGCGAACCCGGAGCACAGCAGCATTGAGCAGCCGCGAATCTGACAACGCCCACCCGACGCCACGGCGCACGGGTCCGGACGCCTACCCGTCGGGCACCCCGCCCTACGGCACGCCCGGGCACCCCGGCGGCGACCGGGCCGCGGCCGGCGCGGGCCAGGGCGCCGCGGACGGCGGCGAGGACGACGGCCCGAAGACCGAGACCACCCTGACCACCCGGGTCCGGATCAACATCCCCGGCTCGCGCCCGATCCCGCCGGTCGTCGTCCGTAGCGCCGTCAAGAACGAGGACGGCCCGGCCGAGGAGGCCCCGGCCCCCGAGCAGGGCAGCCCCCGGCACCGCTCCGCGCCGTCCTCGCCCGTCCTCGGCGTGATGGAGGGCGGCAGCGGCACGGCCGCCCAGCCGAACCTGCCGCCGGAGTGGGAGATCCCGCCGATCCCGCCGGCGACCTCGGAGTCCGAGTCCACCGGTGCCTGGTTCCGGCCGCGCCAGAAGAAGGCGCCCGCCACCGAGGCCGCCCCGGCCACCGTGCCCGCCGCCGCCCCGGCCACCCAGGCCGCGCCCGCCGCCGAGCCCCGGCCGCAGGGTGCCCGCCAGGCCGGGGGCGCCGCCGCCCGCGCCAACGGCGCGCCGAACGGCCGCCCGGTGCCCGCCCAGGGCAAGGCGCCGAACCCCGGCGCCCCCGCCGCGCGCACCCGCGCCGAGGCCCCCGTGGAGGAGCCCGGCGTCTACGAGGCCGCCGACCCCTTCGCGCCCGCCGCCGACCCGTTCGGCCCGACGCCCGGGCCCGACGCCGGCACCCGCGGCCCGCGCGGCGGCCGGCCCCAGCAGAACGGCGCGCGCCAGAACCGGCCCCAGCAGAACGGGGCCCCGCAGAACGGTGCGCGGCAGGGCGGTGCCCGGCAGAACGGCCCCCGCCAGGGCGGCCCGCAGAACGGCTTCCAGCCGAACGGCCACCCGTCGGACCCGCTCCCGCAGGGTGCGCCGGGCGCCGGGCCGAGCCCGGAGGACACCTCGGTCGACGGCTTCAAGCCGATCCGCGAGAACACCCCGCCGCCCGCCGGGATATCCGGCATGCCCCGCAACGGCGCCCCGCGCGGTGCCGACGAGCGTCCGCAGCCGGGCCTGTTCGCGTCCGCGCCGACCGGCGCCGACCCGTTCGCCACCCAGCGTCCGGCCGCCCCCGGCCAGGACGCCCCGGGCGCCCCGGCGGCCCCCAACGGGCTCTTCCCCGGCGCGCCCGGTGCGGGCCCGCAGCCCGGCCGCGCCCAGCAGCCGGGCCGCGACCCGGAGGCCACCGAGGTCACGCCGGTGCCCGCCCCCGGACCGCGGCCGCCGGCCGGCCAGGGGCCCAACGGCACTCCGCCGCCCGCCCCGGCGCCCGCCAAGTCCGAGCCCGCCCCCGCGAAGGGCAAGGCCAAGCGCGGCGGCGGCAAGAAGCTGGTCAAGCTGGGCGTCTACGGCATCGGCGGTGTGCTGTTCCTCGGCGCCGCCGCGTACGGCACCGGCCTGATGCTCAACCAGTCCGACGTCCCCAAGGGCACCGTGGTGCTCGGCACCGACATCGGCGGCAACAGCCGTGACCAGGCGATCCACTCGCTGGACGCCTCGGTCGGCAAGGCCGGTCAGCAGCCGCTCAAGCTGAAGATCGGCGACCAGACCGTGGACCTCGACCCGACGGTCGCCGGGCTGAGCTTCGACACCACCGCCACCGTGGACGACCTGGCCCAGCACAGCTACAACCCGGTCGACGTCATCAAGTCCCTCCAGGGCGGCAGCAAGGCCGTCGCGCCGGACGTCAAGGTCGACCGGGCCAAGCTCAAGGCCGCCCTCGACTCGCTGTCGGCCGGCTCGGGCCAGGGTCTGCAGGAGGGCTACGTCAAGTTCGGCGAGCCCAACGGCGAGCCGATCGTCGTCCCCGGCCGGGCCGGCCAGGCGGTGGACTCGGCGAACGCCCTGGACGCGGTCGAGCAGGCCTACCGCGACCGCGCCGCCGGCAAGCCCGACCAGCCGGTCGCCCTGGCCGTCACGGCCGCCCAGCCGAAGGTCTCCACCCAGGCCCTCCAGGCCGCCGCCGACAGCCTCGGCAAGCAGGTGGCCGCCGGCAAGGTGCACGTCGTGGCCGGCACCAAGACCTGGGACTTCGGCGGCAAGACCGCGGCCAAGGCGCTCACGCTCGTCCCGGACGCCTCCGGCAAGATCGTGCCCAAGTGGGACCTCGACGCGCTCTCCACCCAGCTGGGCGGCGTGTTCGACAAGGTGAAGGTCAAGAAGAACGGCCAGCTCGTCGCGATCACCCCGCAGGACGTCGCGGACGGCATCGCCTCGGTCTTCGACAAGACCGGCGACAAGGACCGCACCTTCAAGTTCGCCGTCTGACGTACCGCCTCCCGTCGAGGGGCGGGGCCGCATCCGGTCCCGCCCCTCGACAACTCCCCCTCCCGGTCAGCAAGATGTGACGCCACACCTTCCGCCTCATCCACCCCGGGGAGCACGCCGATGGGCCGCCGCCTCCAGCAGCACGGGACGGCCCTGCTCGCAGGCCTCACCGCCCTCACCCTCTCGCTCGCGCTCTGCTCCTGTGCCTCCGGCCAGGGCGAGACCGGCGCCGACGCACTGCCGTCCGCACCCGCGACGCCCAAGCTCACGTCGGTCGACATCAACCCGCACGACCGCGGACAACTGCGCCAGGGCGGCACCCTGAACCTGGCGATCGCCCAGTTCTCCCGCCAGTGGTCGCCGATCCACACCGACGGCAGCGAGTCCTCGACCATGGCGGTCACCAAGCCGCTGCTGCCGACGTTCTTCCGCTCGGACGCCGCCGGCACCCAGACGGTCAACCCCGCCTACCTGCAGGACGCCCACGCCGAGCTCAAGGACGGCCGGCAGGTGGTCACCTGGACGCTCAACCCGAAGGCCCACTGGTCCGACGGCACCCCGATCACCTGGCGCGACATCGAGGCCAACTGGCGGGCCCTGAACGGCAAGGACCCGGCCTACAAGCCGTCCAGCAGCACCGGCTTCGAGCTGGTCTCCTCGGTCGAGCGCGGCAAGGACGACTTCCAGGCCGTGATGACCTTCGACCGGCCGTTCTCGGAGTGGCAGTCGATGTTCAACGGCGCCGCCAACGCCCCGCTGCTGCCGGCGAGCCGGATCTCCACCCCGGACCTGTTCAACACCGCCTACCTGGACGCGATCCCGGTCACCGCGGGACCGTTCAAGGTCGAGCAGCTCGACCGCGCCGCGCAGACCGTCACCCTGGTCGCCGACCCCGCGTGGTGGGGCGACAAGCCGATGCTGGACCGGGTCGTCTTCCACGCGATGAGCCCCGACGCGATGCCCGCCGCCTTCGCCAAGGGCGCGCTCGACCTCCTCAACAACGGTCCGGACGTGGCCGGTTACCAGGTCATCCGGACCACCAAGGGCGCCGTCGTGCGCCGGGCCGGCGGTCCGGACTTCCGCCAGATCACCCTGAACGCCCGCACCCCCGCGCTGAGCGACGCGACCGTGCGCCAGGCCGTGTTCCAGGCCATCAACCGGGACGCCGTCATCCGCTCCGACCTCAACGGCCTGGACTGGCCCGCGGTCCCGCTCAACAACCACCTGCTGGTCGCCAACCAGAACGGCTACCGCGACAACTCACTCGGCCTGGCCCGCTACGACCCCGCCGAGGCCGCCCGCAAGCTGGACTCGGCCGGCTGGAAGCTCGACGGCGACGTCCGCAAGAAGGACGGCCACGAACTGAACCTGCGGATGGTCGTCCCGGCCGGTGTCACCCAGGCCCAGACCGAGGCCGCGAACACCGCCAAGATGCTCAAGGACGTCGGGATCAAGGTCAGCACGGTGACCGCCCCCGTCAACGAGTTCTTCGACAAGTACATCAACCGCAACGACTTCGACATCACCGCCTACTCGCTGCTCGGCACCCCGTTCCCGGCCAGCGGCAGCCGCGCCAACTTCGTCCAGAACGGCGGCACCAACCACGTCGGCACGGGCAGCCCGGCGGTCGACACCGCGCTCGACCGGGCCGCCGCCGCGACCGACGCGGCCACCACCTCCGAGGCGATCAACCAGGCCGACGGCGAGCTCTGGAAGGTGGCCGGCGTCCTGCCCCTCTACCAGCGCCCGCAGCTGTACGGAGCCCGCGCCGACCTCGCCAACATCGGCGCGCAGGGCCTGTCCGACATCGTCTGGGAGAACGTCGGCTTCCTGAAGTAGCCGCGGCGGCGGGCGGGCTCAGCCGTGCAGCGTCTCGCGCCAGTAGTGGCAGGCGCTGCGGCGGCCCGCCAGCTCCTCGCCGTGCTCGCCCGCGACCGGCACCAGCGGCGGGAGCTCGCTCCGGCAGCGGTCCTGCGCCCGGTCGCAGCGGGGGTTGAACGCGCAGCCCTCCGGGATCCGCAGCAGGCTCGGCGGCAGGCCCTTGATGGCGTGCAGGTCCTGGCCCTTCTGGTCCAGGCGCGGGATGGAGTCCAGCAGGCCCCGGGTGTACGGGTGCGCCGGGCGCGCGTACAGCTCGTGCACCGGGGCCGCCTCGACGATCCGGCCCGCGTACATCACCGCGATCTTGTCCGCGACGTCGGCGACCACGCCGAGGTCGTGGGTGATCAGAATCAGACCCATGTTGAACTCGCGCTGCAGGTCGGCCAGCAGGTCCATCACCTGGGCCTGCACGGTCACGTCCAGGGCGGTGGTGGGCTCGTCCGCGATGATCAGGTCCGGCTCCAGCGCCAGCGCCATCGCGATCATGATGCGCTGGCGCATGCCCCCCGAGAACTGGTGCGGGAAGTCGCCGACGCGCTGCCGGGCAGCGGGAATGCGCACCCGCTCCATCAGCTCCACGGCCTTCTCCCGGGCCTCCTTGCGGGAGACGCCGTGGTGCACCCGGAACATCTCCCCCAGCTGGTAGCCCACGCTGAGCACCGGGTTGAGGGCGGACAGCGCGTCCTGGAAGATCATCGCGATCCGCCGGCCCCGGACGGCCCGCCGGGCGTTGGCGCTCATGGTCAGCAGGTCCTCGCCGCGGAACAGGATCCGCCCCGCGGTGATCCGCCCCGGCGGCATGTCCAGGATCCCCATGACCGCCTGCGCCGTCACCGACTTGCCCGAACCCGACTCCCCCAGCACCGCCAGCGTCTCGCCGGCCGACACCGCGTAGCTCACCCCGTTGACGGCCTTCGCGACCCCGTCCCGGGTGTGGAACTCCACGTGCAGGTCGTCGACCTCCAGCAGCGGGGTCCCGGGCACCAGGCCCTCCCGGCCGCCGCCGGTCACCTCCACCACGTCCATGTGAGCAGCCCTCCTCAACGCAGCAGCGACCACCGATAGGCGCAGAGCAACTATCAAGGACCGCGCCGCACTTGGCGAGCCCACGGCAGATCACTTTTCCATCACGGCAAAGGGCGCGCCCTCGGATCCGAGGACGCGCCCTACCCACCGTCGACCCGCTACGGCGTACCGTCCTGCCCGTCCTCCGCACTCGGCTCGATGTCGCGCTCCGCGGCGCTCTGTTCGATCTCGCGCTCCGCGGCGAAGTGACACGCCGAGTCGTGGACCGCCGCACCCTTCAGCCAGGTCGGCGAGGCCAGCAGCGGGACCTCGACCTCGCACCGCTGCTGCGCCTTCCAGCAGCGGGTGCGGAAGCGGCAGCCGCTCGGCGGGTTGGCCGGTGAGGGCACGTCCCCGGTGAGCACGATGCGGTCCCGCGACTCGCGGGCCGTCGGGTCCGGCACCGGCACCGCGGAGAGCAGCGCCTGGGTGTACGGGTGGGTGGCGTGGTCGTAGATCTCCGCGTCGCTGCCGACCTCGACCATCCGCCCGAGGTACATCACGCCGACGCGGTCGGAGATGTGCCGGACGATGGAGAGGTCGTGCGCGATGAACATGTACGACAGGTTGAACTCGCCCTGCAGCTGCTCCAGCAGGTTGATCACCTGCGCCTGGACGGACACGTCCAGGGCCGACACGGGCTCGTCGCAGATGATGATCTCGGGCTTGAGTGCCAGCCCCCGGGCGATGCCGATGCGCTGGCGCTGCCCGCCGGAGAACTGGTGCGGATAGCGGTTGATGTACTCCGGGTTGAGCCCGACCACGTCCAGCAGGTCCTGGACGGCCTTGCGGCGGTCGCCCTTGGGCGCCACCTCGGGGTGGATCTCGAACGGCTCACCGATGATGTCGCCGACCGTCATGCGCGGGTTGAGCGAGGTGTACGGGTCCTGGAACACCATCTGGATGTTCCGGCGGACGGCCTTCAGCGCCGAGCCGGACAGCCGGGAGATCTCCTCCCCCTTGTAGCGGACCGAGCCCGCGGTGGCCGGCTCCAGGTTCATCAGCACCTTGGCCAGGGTGGACTTCCCGCAGCCGGACTCGCCGACGATGCCGAGGGTCTCGCCCTGCATCAGGTCGAAGCTGACCCCGTCGACCGCCTTGACGGCGCCGACCTGCTTCTTGAACAGGATGCCCTTGGTCAGCGGGAAGTGCTTGACCAGGTCCCGGACTTCGAGGATCGGCTCACCGCGCGGCACCTCCTGTGCGAAGGCGGCCACCTCCGGCACCACCGCGCCCAGTGCGCTGGCCCCGTTAACGGTCATGGAGGGTCTCCTTCCAGAAGAAGCAGGCGCTGCCGCGCTCCTCCTGCGGCGTCCCGTCCTCCTCGGTGACCGGGAACAGCTCCGGCACCTCGGCCCGGCAGACGTCCTGCGCGCGCGGGCAGCGCGGGTTGAAGGCGCAGCCCGTGGGGATCCGCAGCAGGTTGGGCGGCAGGCCCTTGATGGCGTAGAGCTCCTGGCCCTTCTGGTCCAGCCGGGGGATGGAGTCCAGCAGGCCCCGGGTGTACGGGTGCGCGGGGCGCGCGTACAGGTCGTGCACCGGGGCCGTCTCGACGATGCGGCCGGCGTACATCACGGCGATCTTGTCCGCGACGTCGGCGACCACGCCGAGGTCGTGGGTGATCAGGATCAGGCCCATGTGGAACTCGGCCTGGAGCTCGGCCAGCAGGTCCATCACCTGGGCCTGCACGGTGACGTCCAGGGCGGTGGTGGGCTCGTCCGCGATGATCAGGTCCGGCTCCAGCGCCAGCGCCATCGCGATCATGATGCGCTGGCGCATGCCGCCCGAGAACTGGTGCGGGTAGTCGTTCACCCGCTCCTTGGCCGCCGGGATGCGCACCCGGTCCATCAGCTCGACGGCCTTCTCCTTCGCCTCCTTGCGGGAGACGCTCCGGTGGGCCCGGAACATCTCACCGAGCTGGAAGCCCACCGACAGCACCGGGTTGAGGGCGGACAGCGCGTCCTGGAAGATCATCGCGATCCGTCCGCCGCGGATCCTGCGCCGTTCCTCCTTGCTCATCTTGAGCATGTCCTGGCCCCGGAAGCGGATCTCGCCGCGCGGGATCCGGGCCGGCGGCATGTCCAGGATGCCCATGATCGCCTGCGCGGTCACCGACTTGCCGGAGCCGGACTCGCCCAGCACGGCCAGCGTCTCGCCCGCCGAGACGGAGTAGTTGACCCCGTTGACGGCCCTGGCGACGCCGTCCCTGGTGACGAACTCGACGTGCAGGTCCCGCACGTCGAGCAGCGGCCCCTCGTACGGTGTCCCGCGCTCGCGCTCGGTGGTCTGCGCCGCTGTACCCACGGTGTGCTCCCCTCGCTCAGCGAAGCTTCGGATCGAGGGCGTCGCGCACCGCGTCGCCCATCATGATGAAGGCCAGCACGGTGATGGACAGTGCCGCGGCCGGGAAGAACATCACGTACGGCGCGGTCCGGATCACCTTCTGGGCGGAGGAGATGTCGATGCCCCAGGAGATGGTCGGTTCCTGCAGGCCGATACCGAGGAAGCTCAGCGTCGCCTCGGTCGCGATGTAGCCGCCGAGCGCGATGGTCGCCACCACGATCACCGGCGCGACCGCGTTCGGCAGGATGTGCCGGACCATCAGCCGCCTGGTCCCGGCCCCGAGCGCCCGGCCCGCCACCACGTAGTCGGACTGTTTGACGGTCAGCACCGCGCCGCGCATGACGCGGGCGATCTGGGTCCAGCCGAGGACGGCCAGCGCGAACACCACGGTCCACACCGTGCGGATGGTGAACGCGTTCAGCAGCACCAGGGCGCCGAGCAGCAGCGGGATGCCGAAGAAGATGTCGACGATCCGGGAGATCACCGCGTCGACGGCTCCGCCGTAGTACCCGGCGACCATGCCGGTCAGCCCGCCGAGCAGGGTGACCGCGGCGGTGACGAAGATGCCGACGGTGATCGAGGCGCGGGCGCCGTAGATCACCCGGGCGTAGATGGACCGGCCCTGCGCGTCGTAGCCGAACCAGCCGGCACCGAAGAAGTCCGTCCAGTCCGGCCGCTTGAGGTAGTCGTGCACCAGGTCGGCCTTGCGCGGGTTGGCGTCGGTGAAGGCCCAGGGGAAGATCGCCATGATCACCAGCAGCAGGATCAGCACCACCGACAGCAGGAAGATCGGCCGTCGGCGCAGGTCCCGCCAGGCGTCGCCCCAGAGGCTGCGGGCCTGTTCCCGCTTCTCCACGTCGGGTTCGACCAGGGTCTCCTGCTCGACCGCCATGCCCTGTTCCCCCGCGAAGTCCAGCCGGTCCACGCCTGGCTTGGGGTGCCGTTCGTACGAGTCCTCGTCGTGGATGTCAGGCATAGCGGATCCTCGGGTCCAGGACCGCGTAGAGCAGGTCGACGAGCAGGCTGGCGACCAGGTAGATGATCACCAGGACGGTCACGATGCCGACCACGGTCGGGCCTTCCTTCTGGTTGATCGCCCGGTACAGGACGTTGCCGATGCCCTGCACGTTGAAGATGCCCTCGGTGACGATCGCCCCGCCCATCAGCGCGCCGAGGTCGGTGCCGAGGAAGGTGACCACCGGGATCAGCGAGTTGCGCAGCAGGTGGCGGGAGATGATGGTCCGCCGGGGCAGTCCCTTGGCGGTCGCGGTCCGGATGTAGTCGGCCCGCAGGTTCTCGCCGATGGAGGTCCGGGTGAGCCGGGCGACGAACGCGAGCGAGAGCGAGCCCAGGACGACCGCCGGCAGGATCAGCTGGGTGAGGTCGTAGCTGTCCTGCACCGTCGGCGTGACCCAGCCCAGGTTGGTGGCGAACACCGTCTGCGCGATGTAGGCCAGCACGAAGACCGGGATCGAGATCACCACCAGGGTCAGGATCAGCACCAGGGTGTCCGCGATGCTGCCGCGCTTCAGCCCGGAGAGCACGCCGAGGGACAGACCCACGACCAGCTCGAAGGCGAAGGCCAGCAGCGCCAGCCGGATGGTGACCGGGAAGGCGTCCGCCATGATGTCGGAGACCGGACGGCCGGTGAAGCTGGTGCCGAAGTCCCCCTGGAAGAGGTTCCCCATGTAGTGCAGGTACTGCTTCCAGAGCGGCTGGTCCAGGTAGTACGTGTGCTTGATGCTCGCGACCACGGTCGGGTCGGCGGCCTTCTCGCCGAACAGCGCGACCACCGGGTCACCCGGCAGCGTGTAGACCATCACGAAGATCAGCAGTGTGGTGCCGAAGAACACCGGGATCATCTGCAGCACCCGTCGCAGCACGTAACTGCCCATCCGAGCCTCCTTCCTAGGTGCCCGGCCGGCCGGGCCGGTCGGCCGGGGTGCCGCGCCCCGCCTTCCGTGCGGGGAGGGCGGGGCCGGCGCGGGGGATCAGGGCCCCGGGATCAGCCCTTGACCTCGACCTGCGTCCAGGCCGGGTTGCCGAAGGAGTCGAACGTCACGTTCTGCACGTTGGTCGAGTAGCCCGAGTTGGTGCGGTAGTACCAGAGCGGGATGGCCGGCATCCCGGTCGCCAGCACCGCCTCGGCCTGCTGGTAGCCGGTCACCGTGTCGGCGACGCTGGGGGCCGCGTCGGCCTGCTGGGACAGCTGGTCGAACTGCGGGTTGCTGTACCCGGTGTCGTTGGAGGCGGCACCGGTGCGGTACACGTCGGCCAGGAAGTTGGCGTTCAGCGGGTAGTCCTGCACCCAGCCGGTGCGGAAGGCGCCGTTGAGCTGGTGCGAGGTGATGGCCTGGCGGGCGGTCTTGAAGTCGGGCTTGGGGTCGCCCAGGCAGTCGACGCCGGTGTTCTGCCGGATCGAGTTGCAGACCGCGTCGACCCACTCCTTGTGGCCGCCGTCCGCGTTGTAGGTGATCAGCACCTTGTTGCCGGGGACGCCGCCGCCCTGCTGGATCAGCTGCTTGGCCTTGGCGACGTCGAAGTTGCAGAAGTCCCCGCAGGTGCCGGCCTTGTAGCCCTCGACGCCCTCGGCGACCCAGGCGCTGGCGGGCGCCCGGGAACCCTGCAGCACGGTCTTGGTGATGGTCGCGCGGTCGATCGCCATCGACAGCCCCTGGCGCACCTGGGCCTTCTCCGGCGCCGCCCAGTCGGCCTGGTAGAGCGTGAAGCCGATGTTCTGGATGGCGCCCTGCGGGGAGTCCACCGCCCGGTCCCCGAGGTCGCTCTTGTACGTCGCCAGCGCGGACGGCGGCACCTGGTCCATCACGTCGAGGTTGTTGGACTGCAGGTCGGCGTAGGCGGCCTCGGACGTGGTGTACATCTTGAAGACGATGCCGCCGTTCTTCGGCTTGTCCACGCCCTTGTAGCCCGGGTAGGACTTGGTGGTCACCTGGCTGTTGTGGGCCCAGCTGACGAACTGGTACGGGCCGTTGCCCACCGGCTTCTGCCCGTACCCGGCCGGGTCGTTGAAGAAGGCGTCCGGCAGCGGCGAGAAGGCGATGTAGCCGAGCTTGTACTCGAAGTACGAGACCTTGTGGTTCAGCTTGACGGTGAAGTGCAGGTCGTCCGTGACGGTCAGCCCGGACATCTTGGTCGCGGTCGGGCTGCCGGTGGCCGGGTGGACGTCCTGGTATCCCTCGATGTCCGAGAACCAGGAGCTGTTGATCTGGTTGTTCGCCGGGTTGGCGGCCCAGTTCCAGGCGTCGACGAAGTTCTTGGCGTGCACGGGGGTGCCGTCGTGGAACGTCCAGCCGTCGTTCATCGTGACGGTGAAGGTCTGGGAGTCGCTGGTGTCGATCGCGCTCGCGACCTGCATCCGGATCTGGGCGTTGCTGGGGTTGTAGTCGACCAGGCCCTTGAAGAGGTTCTGGATGATGCGACCGCCGCCGACCTCGTTCGCGTTGGCGGGCTGCAGCGGGTTCTGCGGCTCGTTGCTCTGGTAGCTGAAGGTCTTGGTGGAGTCCGACGAGCTGCCGCTGCCTCCGCCGCCGCTGCTGCACCCGGTGGCCACCAGGGCCACGGACGTCGCAACGGCGAGGACCCAACGAGCACGGGCGGCTACGGGCATGGAGGTCCCTCCTCATGGTGTGTGTCGCATCACACCCCATGAGAAGCGCGCCCCGGCGACGGCGCGAGCCGGGTGCACCCGGACGGGTGCCGTGACCCCCTGCGGAGTTGACGCAACGACGGAAGGGCCCGTGGCGGGAAGCCACGGGCCCTTCCGGGGAGAGCGGGGATCAGGCCGCTGCCTGCGCCCGGACCTCGGGGAAGTGGCAGGCCGTGTCGTGCGCGGCCGCGCCCTTCAGCACCGTGGGCACCGCGAGCAGCGGGGTCTCCTCGGCGCAGCGGTCCTCCGCCTTCCAGCAGCGGGTGCGGAAGCGGCAGCCGGACGGCGGGTTGGCCGGCGAGGGGATGTCACCGGTCAGGATGATCCGGTCACGGGACTCGCGGGCCGACGGGTCCGGCACCGGCACCGCGGAGAGCAGCGCCTGGGTGTACGGGTGGGTGGCGTTGTCGTAGATCTGCTCGTCGGTGCCGATCTCGACCATCTTGCCCAGGTACATCACGCCGACGCGGTCGGAGATGTGCCGGACGATGGAGAGGTCGTGCGCGATGAACATGTACGACAGCTCGAACTCGCTCTGCAGCTGCTCCAGCAGGTTGATCACCTGAGCCTGGACGGACACGTCCAGGGCGGAGACCGGCTCGTCGCAGATGATGATCTCGGGCTTGAGCGCGAGGCCGCGGGCGATGCCGATGCGCTGGCGCTGTCCGCCGGAGAACTGGTGCGGGTACCGGTTGATGTACTCCGGGTTCAGACCCACGACGTCCAGCAGGTCCTGGACGGCCTTGCGGCGGTCGCCCTTGGGCGCCACCTCGGGGTGGATCTCGAACGGCTCACCGATGATGTCGCCGACCGTCATGCGCGGGTTCAGCGAGGTGTACGGGTCCTGGAACACCATCTGGATGTTCCGGCGGACGGCCTTCAGCGCCGCACCGGACAGCTGGGAGATGTCCTCGCCCTTGAACAGCACCTGGCCGGAGGTGGCCCGCTCCAGGTTCATCAGCACCTTGGCCAGCGTGGACTTGCCACAGCCGGACTCGCCGACGATGCCGAGGGTCTCACCCTTCTTGAGCTCGAAGGAGATGCCGTCGACCGCCTTGACGGCGCCGACCTGCTTCTTGAACAGGACGCCCTGGGTCAGCGGGTAGTGCTTGACCAGGTCCTTGACCTCCAGGATGTTCTCAGCCATGGAGGGTCTCCTTCCAAAGGTGGCACGCGCTGCGGCGGCCGGTGAGCTCCTTGCCGTCCTTGTCGGTCACGTGGTGCAGCGCCGGGATCTCGGTGCGGCACAGGTCGGTGGCGACGTCGCAGCGGGGGTTGAACGCGCAGCCGGCCGGGACCTTCAGCAGGTTCGGGGGGAGGCCCTTGATCGCGTACAGCTCCTGGCCCTTCTGGTCCAGGCGCGGGATGGAGCGGAGCAGGCCCTTGGTGTACGGGTGCGCGGGGTTCGCGTACAGCTCGTGCACCGGGGCGGTCTCCACGATCCGGCCCGCGTACATCACGGCGATCTTGTCCGCGACGTCGGCGACCACGCCGAGGTCGTGGGTGATCAGGATCAGACCCATGTTGTACTCGGCCTGGAGCTCGGCCAGCAGGTCCATCACCTGGGCCTGGACGGTGACGTCCAGGGCGGTGGTGGGCTCGTCCGCGATGATCAGGTCGGGCTGCAGGGAGAGCGCCATGGCGATCATGATGCGCTGGCGCATACCGCCGGAGAACTGGTGCGGGTAGTCGTTCACCCGCTGCCGGGCGGCGGGGATGCGCACCCGGTCCATCAGCTCGATGGCCTTCTCCTTCGCCTCCTTCTTGGAAGCGCCCTGGTGCACCCGGAACATCTCGCCGAGCTGGTAGCCGACGCTGAGCACGGGGTTGAGGGCGGAGAGCGCGTCCTGGAAGATCATCGCGATCTTCTGGCCGCGGATCTTCCGGCGGTCCTCGTTGCTCATCGTGAGCATGTCCTGGCCGCGGAACAGGATCTGGCCCTGGGTCACCTTGCCCGGGGGCATGTCCAGGATGCCCATGATGGTCTGCGCCGTCACGGACTTGCCGGAGCCGGACTCACCGAGCACGGCGAGCGTCTCGCCCGCCGCGACGGAGTAGTTGACTCCGTTCACGGCCTTGGCGATGCCGTCCCGGGTGTGGAACTCCACGTGGAGGTCCTTGACCTCCAGGAGCGGGGTTCCGACTTCGAGACGATCGTTCTTCTGGTTGTTCTCGATCACGGTGGTCATCGGGTCGTCACCTCTTCTCTCAGCGGAGCTTCGGGTCGAGGGCGTCGCGCACCGCGTCGCCGAGCATGATGAACGCCAGCACGGTAAGGCTCAGCATTCCGGCGGGGAAGAACAGGGCGAACGGGGCCGTACGGATCACCTTCTGGGCCGAGTTGATGTCGATGCCCCAGGAGATGGTCGGGTCCTGCAGACCGATGCCGAGGAAGCTCAGCGTCGCCTCGGTGGCGATGTAGCCGCCGAGCGCGATGGTGGCGACGACGATCACCGGGGCGATCGCGTTCGGCAGGATGTGCTTGAGCAGGATCCGGCTGGTGCCGGCGCCGAGCGCCTTGGCCGCGGTCACGAAGTCGGCCTGCTTGACCGTGATGACCGAGCCGCGCATGACACGGGTCATCTGGGTCCAGCCCAGGGCGACCAGCGCGAAGACCACGCTCCAGATCGTGCGCGAGGTGAAGGCGTTGAGGATCACCAGCGAGCCGAGCAGCAGCGGGATGCCGAAGAAGATGTCGGTGATCCGGGAGATGATCGTGTCGGTCCAGCCGCCGAAGTAGCCGGCGAGCATACCGGTGATGCCACCGAGGATGGTCACACCGAAGGTGACGCAGATGCCGACCACGACCGAGGCGCGGGCGCCGTAGATGACGCGGGCGTAGATGCTGCGGCCCTGGAGGTCGTAGCCGAACCAGTCAGCCTGGAAGAGGTGGCTGTAGTTCGGCTTCGTCAGGTAGTGGTTGCGCAGGTCGCCGGCGCGCGGGTCCACCGAGGTGAACAGGCCCGGGGCGATCGCGATGACGATCAGCAGCAGGATCAGCAGCGCGGAGATCACGAAGATCGGCTTGCGGCGCAGGTCGTGCCAGGCGTCGGAGCCGAGGCTGCGGGCCTTCTCCTGCTTGGGCGCCGGGACGTCCGCGGTGCGCTGGGCCGGGATGTCCCCGGCGGTCTTCTTCTCGGTCAGGTCAGGCATACCGGATCCTCGGGTCCAGGACCGCGTAAAGCAGGTCGACGATCAGGCCGGCGGCCAGGTAAACGAGCACCAGGAAGGCGACGAAGCCGGAGACGGTCGCGCCCTCCTTCATGTTGATCGCCTGGTAGAGCGCGTGGCCGACACCCTTGACGTTGAAGATGCCTTCGGTGACGATCGCGCCGCCCATCAGGGCGCCCAGGTCGGTACCGAGGAAGGTGACCACCGGGATCATCGAGTTGCGCAGCAGGTGGGTGCCGATGACCTTCCGGCGCGGCAGGCCCTTGGCCACCGCGGTCCGGACGTAGTCGGCCTTGATGTTCTCGGCTATGGAGGTACGGGTGAGACGCGCGACGTAGGCCAGCGAGAGCGAGCCGAGCACGATGGCCGGCAGCACCAGCTGGGTGATGTCGTTGCTGTCCTGCACGGTCGGGGTGACCCACTTGAGGTTCTGCCCGAAGACCGTCTGGAAGACGAAGCCCAGGACCGGGACCGGGATCGAGATCAGCAGCAGGGTGAGGACCAGCGCGCCCTTGTCGAACGCCTTGCCGCGGCGCAGACCGGCGAACAGGCCGATGCCGATGCCCAGCACGATCTCGATGGCGAACGCGAACAGCGCCAGCCGGACCGTGACCGGCAGTGCCTCGGTGATCTTGTCGAGGACCGGTCGGCCGTCCAGTGCGGTACCGAAGTCGCCGGTGAACAGCTTCCCCATGTAGGAGAAGTACTGCTGCAGCAGCGGCTTGTCGAGTCCCTGCTGGTGCTTCAGGGCGGCGAGCTGCACCGGGTCCGGCGCCTTGTCGCCCCACAACGCTGCCAGCGGGTCACCGGGCAGCAAGTGCACCATGAAAAAGATGAGTGCGGTCGTTCCGAGGAACACCGGAATCATCTGGAGCAGTCGCCTCGCGACAAAGCGCCCCATCGTGCCTCCATGTATGACTCTGCCGGGCCCGTCAACCCGGCAAGAGATAAGTCGGCGTGCCAACGGCCGGTGCCAGTCCTCGCCCTTGTGGGGATGGGACGGGCACCGGCCGTTGTCACCGGGTCAGGCGGTGCCGACCGATTACTACTTCTTGACCTCGACGTCGGTGTAGACCGGGTCGCCGAAGGAGTTGAACTTGACGTTCTGGACCTTGTTCGAGAAGCCCGAGTTCGTCTTGTAGTACCAGAGCGGGATGGCCGGCATGTCCTTGGCCAGCTGCTCCTCGGCCTTCTCGTACAGCTCCGCGGTCTTCTCGACCGAGGTGGCCGCGTCGGCGTCGTGGGCCAGCTTGTCGAAGTCGGGGCTCGAGTAGCCGGCGTCGTTGGCGGCGGCACCGGTGCCGTAGACGTCGCGCAGGAAGTTGGCGTTCAGCGGGTAGTCCTGCACCCAGCCGGTACGCATCATGCTCGGGACGGCCTTCTTGGTGACGATGTCACGGGCCGTCTTGAAGTCCGGCTTCGGGTCACCGAGGCACTCGACGCCGGTCGCCTGGCGGATCGAGTTGCAGACCGCGTCCACCCACTCCTTGTGGCCACCGTCGGAGTTGTACAGGATGGTGATCTTGCCGCCGGGGACGCCGCCACCCTCGGTGATCAGCTGCTTGGCCTTCTCCGGGTTGTACTTGCAGGCGTCGCCGCAGGTGCCGGCCTTGTAGCCCATGACGCCGGGCGCCACGAACGAGTCGGCGGGCTGACGGCTGTTGTTCAGCACGGTCTTGGTGATGGTGTCGCGGTCGATCGCCATCGAGAGGCCCTGGCGGACCTTGGCCTTGTCCTGGCCGCTCCACTCCGCGTTGTACAGCGCGAAGGAGATGTTCTGGATGGCACCCTGCGCCTGGTCGACGGCGCGCTTGCCCAGGTCGTCCTTGTACTTCGGCAGGTCGGTCGAGTCGACCTGGTCCAGCACGTCCAGCGTGTCGGACATCAGGTCCTTGTACGCGGCCTCGGGCGAGGTGTAGTTGCGGAAGACGATTCCGCCGTTCTTCGCCTTGTTGGTGCCCGAGTACTTGTCGTACGCGGCCAGCGTGACGGCCTTGTTGTGCTCCCACGAGACGAACTTGTAGGGGCCGTTGCCGATCGGCTTCTGGCCGTAGCCGTCCGGGTCCGCGAAGAAGCCCTCGGGCAGCGGGAAGAAGGCCGAGTAGCCGAGCTTGTACGTGAAGTACGAGACGGGGCTGGTCAGTTCGATGGTGAAGTGCGTGTCATCGATGACCTTGAGGCCGGACATCTCCTTGGCCGTCGGGGCGCCCTTGTCCTTGTCCGGGTGCACCGCGTCGTAGCCGACGATGTCCGAGAACCAGTCCGAGTTGATCTGGTTGTTGGCCGGGTTGGCCGACCAGTTCCAGGACTTGACGAACGAGTTGGCCGTGACCGGGGTACCGTCGTGGAAGGTCCAGCCGGACTTCAGGGTGACGGTGTAGGTCTTGGCGTCGGTGGTCTCGATCTTGTCGGCCACCTGGTTGCGCAGGGCACCGGTCGCGGGGTCGTAGTCGACAAGGCCCGTGAAGAGCTGCTTGACGATACGGCCGCCCTGGTTCTCCATGGCGTTCGCCGGCTGCAGCGGACGCTGCGGCTCGGCGCTCTGGTAGCTGAAGACGCCCTGGGCGTTGACCGCACCATCGGAGCTGCCCCCGCTGGAGGAGTCGCTGCTGCTGCTACAAGCAGTCGCGGCAAGGGCGACCGCAACAGCTGCGACAACCCACTTGGCCTGGCTCCCACCACGCATCGGTGTGCCTCCTGAATTCGACGTTGCAACGAGGAGAGCACCGCGGAACGGTTGTCACCGAAACCCGCTGTGCCGTCCGCGCTCGTGGTTTCGGCGCGCACCCCTGCGCGTTCACCCTTGACCCGAGCCTGACTGCACCCACTATCCGTCACGCACGGACACGAAAGTGACCAGTGACGATCTCAATTAGGTCACATGAACAGTCGGTAAGTTTCGAAAACCGGACATTTGAGACATAGCCAGACAGGTACCAAACGGACAGTCGTCATGCATGACGAACCGTGGTGTCCGCTCAGCGGACACCCGGGTGTGATGAGCGCTATTCGGTTAATAGCGGCCCCGACAACTTGGAGTAGTTGAAAAAGTTCGCCCCCCTCTCCAATGGAAAGGGGGGCGAATCATTCCGGCCAATGGCCGTTCAGTGCGTCCGGATCACGCCTTCTTGGCGCGCGAGGCAGTGCGTCCGCGGTCCTTCTGGTCCAGGACGACCTTACGGATGCGAACCGTCTCCGGGGTCACCTCGATGCACTCGTCCTCGCGGCAGAACTCCAGCGACTGCTCCAGGGAGAGCTTGCGCGGCGGGACGATCGACTCGGCCACGTCAGCGTTCGAGGAACGCATGTTGGTGAGCTTCTTCTCCTTGGTGATGTTCACGTCCATGTCGTCGGCGCGCGAGTTCTCGCCGACGATCATGCCCTCGTACACCTCGGTGCCCGGCTCGCAGAAGAGCACGCCGCGCTCCTGCAGGTTGGTCATCGCGAAGGCGGTCACCACACCGGCGCGGTCGGCGACCAGCGAGCCGTTGTTGCGGGTGGTCAGCTGGCCGAACCACGGCTCGTGGCCCTCGTGGATCGAGTGCGCGATGCCGGTGCCGCGGGTGTTGGTCAGGAACTCGGTGCGGAAGCCGATCAGGCCGCGGGACGGCACGACGAACTCCATCCGGACCCAGCCCGAGCCGTGGTTGGACATGTTGTCCATCCGGCCCTTGCGGATGCCCATGAGCTGCGTCACGGCGCCCATGTGCTCCTCCGGCACGTCCACGGTCAGTCGCTCGACCGGCTCGTGGGTCTTGCCGTTGACCTCCTTGGTGACCACCTGCGGCTTGCCGACGGTCAGCTCGAAGCCCTCGCGGCGCATGGTCTCGATCAGGATGGCCAGCGCCAGCTCACCGCGGCCCTGCACCTCCCAGGCGTCCGGGCGCTCGGTGTCCAGGACGCGCAGCGAGACGTTACCGATCAGCTCGCGGTCCAGGCGGTCCTTCACCTGGCGGGCGGTGACCTTGCGGTCGACCTTGGCGCCGGACTTCGCGTCCGCGCCCTTGCCGCTGCCGCCACGGCCGACCAGCGGCGAGGTGTTGGTGCCGATGGTCATCGAGATGGCCGGCTCGTCCACCGTGATCAGCGGCAGCGCGATCGGGTTCTCCGGGTCGGCGAGGGTCTCACCGATCATGATCTCGGAGATGCCGGCGACGGCGCAGATGTCACCCGGGCCCGCCACCTCGGCCGGCTTGCGGGTGAGCGCCTCGGTCATCAGCAGCTCGGAGATGCGGACGTTCGAGATGGAGCCGTCGCGCTTGATCCAGGCCACGGTCTGGCCCTTGCGCAGCTCGCCCTGCTCGACGCGCAGCAGCGCGATGCGGCCGAGGAAGTTGTCGGCGTCCAGGTTGGTGACGTGGGCCTGGAGCGGCGCGTCCGCGTCGTAGCTCGGGGCCGGGACGTGCTCCAGCAGGGTGGAGAAGAACGGCTCCAGGCTGGTGCTGTCGGCCGGGACGGTGCCGTTCTCCGGCTTGGTCAGCGAGGCGACGCCGTCACGGGCACAGGCGTAGACGATCGGGAACTCGATCTGGTCCTCGTCCGCGTCCAGGTCCAGGAACAGGTCGTAGGTCTCGTTGATGACCTCGTCGATCCGGGAGTCCGGGCGGTCCGTCTTGTTGATGCAGAGGATGACGGGCAGCCGCGCGGTGAGCGCCTTGCGCAGCACGAAGCGGGTCTGCGGCAGCGGGCCCTCGGAGGCGTCGACCAGCAGGACGACCGCGTCGACCATCGACAGACCGCGCTCGACCTCGCCACCGAAGTCGGCGTGGCCCGGGGTGTCGATGATGTTGATGGTGATCGGCGCGCCACCGTCCTTCGGGTGGTACTTGACCGCCGTGTTCTTCGCGAGAATGGTGATGCCCTTCTCGCGCTCCAGGTCGTTCGAGTCCATCATGCGGTCGTCGAGCTGCTGGTGGGCGGCGAAGGCGCCGGCCTGCTTCAGCATGGCGTCGACCAGCGTGGTCTTGCCGTGGTCGACGTGGGCGACGATGGCGACGTTACGGATGTCGTTGCGCGTGGGCATGCCTTGCTGATTCTCCCGGAATCGTGGGTTGCGGCGCCCGGCTGCGTGACGCGCACTTGCGATCCCTGTCGATCGCCGCCGCCCGTTCCGCCTGCTACTACCGGTCCACCCGCCGGGCAATGGACATGCCTCGGCTTCCTCCTATCGTACGGGGAAGGGCCCAGGTGGGCGGAAACGAGCAGGTCGGGCGGGATCAAGATCACAGGTGGGTCACACGCTCTTCACCCGAAGTTCCGGCTCCGTCAGGCTTCGCCCCGTGATCGAAAGACTCCGGGCCCGGCTGAGCCGGCCCCTCCACGTCGCCGGCGCCCTCGCCCTGCTCTGGGCGCTCCTGCGGGGGCTCCCGGTACCGACCGCCGTCGGCTGCGTGCTCGGCTTCCTGATCGGCCGGGCCCCGCTGACCGACCTCTGGTTCCTGCTGACCCACCGGCTCACCGGGGTCCGGCTGCTCGGTGTCACGTACGGCCGGGGGCGTGGGCTGTGGTGCGGCACGGTCGCCGGGGTGCCGGTCGACGTACGGCTGTGGCCGACGAGCAGTGTGACCCTCCCGTGGGCGCTGCTGCCCTCCCGCGCGCCACGCCTGCGCCTGTGGCTCGGCTCGACCGGAATGGTCCTCCTCCACGCCGGTTTGGGGTTCTGGCTGACGACGTCCGCCACCGCCCTCGCCCGGGGCACCGGGTTCGGCCTGCTGTTCTCCTTCGCGCTCTTCGCGCTGACCAGGGGAAGGTCACTGATCTGGTCCCTCTGGCCCGTCTTCGTCCTACCCTTCGTCGGTTCCGAAGCCCTGGTTCACGAGCTCTGGACGCCGCACGGCTTCGAAGCCGAACGACTCCTGCTCCGAGGCCGGATCCCTGAGGCGCGCACCAAGCTGGAAGAGGCCCCTCTTGCCCCGCACGAAGCGGTCACCGCTGCCGCGACGGCCCTGGCCCAGGGCCGATACCAGGCCGCCGAGGAACTCGCCCGGGCGGCGGTGGACCACGACTGGGACAACGGCACGGCGCACAGCCTGCTCGGGCTGGCCGTCGTCGGCCACGTCGACCGCGGGGAGCTCTCCCCCGAACGGGGAGCGGCGCGGCTCGCCCCGGCCCTCGCCGCGTTCGGCCAGGACGACCGCGCCGTTCTGCGGGGTGTCCTCCCGGCGGCCGACCTCGCCCGTCTGACGAACGACCCCGAAGCCGCCGTACACGCCGCCCGCCGCCTGCGCTCCGGCTTCCGCTTCAGCCTCTGGCCGGCCCTGGCCGGCTGCTCCCTCGCCGCCGCCCTCATCGCGGCCGGCCGCCCCGAGGAAGCCCGGAAGGCACTCGCCCGGGCCCGGCGGGATTGCCCCGAGCTGGCCCGGATCGCCGACGTGGAACGCTTGCTGCAGCCCGAGCCGAAGCCCGTGCCCGAGGAGGCCGCCCGATGAGTGTCCCGATCGTCCTGGTGCACGGCACCCGGCTGAGCGCCGCGCAGTGGAGCCCGCAACTGCCCGGCCTGCGCGAGGAGTTCCCGGTCGTGGCCGTCGACCTGCCCGGTCACGGTGCCCGGCTCGGTGAGCTGTGGAGCCTGACCGCCGCCTGCGCGGCCGTGGCGGACGGGGTGGACGCGCTGGGCGGCGGCCCCGCCCTGGTCGTCGGGCACTCGCTGGGCGGGTACGTCGCGCTGGAGTTCGCCCTGCGCGCGCCCGAGCGCCTGCGCGGGCTGGTCCTGGCGGGCGCGAGCGCCGACACCCGGGGGCCCTGGGCGCTCCCCTACAAGGCGGTCGGTGCGCTGGTGCCACGGCTCCCGGCGCACCGGCTGGCCCGCTGGAACGACCGGCTGCTGCGTCGGCTGTACCCGCCGGCGGTGGTGGCGGAGACGATCCGCGCCGGGTACGGCTTCGAGGCCCTGCCGGCCGCCTGGGCCTCGGTGCTGGGCCGCTTCGAGCCGGGTGCGCTGCGCCGGGTCGAGGCCCCGGTGCTGATCCTGAACGGGGAGAAGGACCCGGCGTTCCGCTCCGGCGAGCGTGCCTTCGCGGCCGCCCACCCGCACGGCCGGGCCCGGATCGAGCTGATCCCCCGGGCCCGGCACCTGGCGAACTTCGACGACCCCGCGGCCTTCACGGACGCCCTGCGCCGCTTCGCCCGGGAGCTGTAGGCGCCGGCCACCGGCGGGAGGCCCGGACTCAGGACGCCCCGACCCACCCCAGGTCCTGGAAGCGCGGCCAGCCGAAGCCGAACGCTCCCGCGCCCGCGACGTCCGTCCGGACGCCGACCAGCTCGGGGCGCTGGTAGAGCGGCACCGAGTGCCCGAGCTGCCAGATCCGGGCGTCGGCCTCCTGGAGCAGGTCCAGCCGGGCCGCGGGGTCCAGTTCGGCGCCGGCCCGGTCGAACAGTCGGTCGATCTCCTCGGTGCCGCTGCGGCCGTAGTTGGTGCCGGCGACGAGCGCGCCGTCGGCGTCGGGCCGGGGCTTGGCGTAGGCGGGGCGCTGTTCGCTCGCCGGGCTGGGGCCGGCCGGCCAGGAGAAGAGCGCGAGGTCGTAGTCCCCGGTGGCCAGGTGGTCCCGGACGAAGGTCTCGGCAGGCGCGGTCACCGGCTTCAGCGCGATCCCGTTCTCCGCAAGGTCGGCGGTGAGCGCGTCGGCGGTGCGCCTGGCGGTCGCCGACCCGGCCGGGACGAGCAGGGTGAGGGCGAGCTCCTTCCCGCCCTTACTCCGGGTGCCCCGGCCGCCGGGTCGTTTCCAGCCCGCTCCGTCCAGCAGCCGGACCGCGTCCGCCGGGCCGGCCGCCGCGCTGTTGTCCCGGTAGCCCTCCTGGTCCCCGGCGAGGAGGTGGTTGCCGAGCGGCGCGCCGGGCAGGCCGAGCGGGGCGAGCGCGGCCTCGGCGATCCTGCGCCGGTCGACGGCCCGGCCGAGGGCGCGCCGTACGGCCGGGTCGGTGAGCGGGCCGCGGGCGGCGTTGACGGTGAGCTGGGTGAGCGAGGCGGCGGCCGCCCGGTGCACGGTGACGCCGGGCAGCGACTCGGCCCGCCGCAGCGCCAGGGCCGACGCCTCGGGCGGGGCCGCGCGCGGGCCGGCGGGGGGGGGCCGGGGGCTCGACCGCCCCGCGGGCGGGGGGTGTGGGCCCGCCGGGCCGCCGGGTGCCCGGGCCGCGGGGCGTCAGCGCGCGGCGCGGCGGGAGAGCGGGGCGAGCGCCC
>NZ_JBHWBZ010000026.1:0-58650 GCF_042735475.1 Kitasatospora sp. NPDC059577
TTTGGCACGCTGTTGAGTTCTCAAGGAACGGACGCTTCCTTCGGACTGCCTTCCAGCAGGCCCTCCGGGCTTCGTTCTTTCGTGTTTCCAGCTTACCAGATGTTTTCCGCTCCGTTTTCCGGAGTTTCATTCATCCGATTCCCGCTGGCGGGATTTCCTGCAAACTTCGTCCCGAAGCCTATCAAAGCTTCAGTGCGCTGGTTTCGCAGGATTTGCTTCGTCGGAGGGCGCGCATTTCGTGAAACGCGCTCGCCTCGATTCGGCGGTGTCGTAGACACTAACGCCCGGGCCCGACCGTTGTCCAGTCAGTCCCAACCGTTCAAACCTACTAGTCCGCCCTCACCACGTCAATGGTTTGGCCGGGATGCGAGAAGACTAGCAGGTCAGAGGAGTGTCGATCGCATCGCCTCAGCCCGCGACGGGTTGCAGGTCAGCTCGGTCGGCCGCGTCCAGGTCACCGAACTCGCCGTCCTCCGCGGCCTTTCGGCCCAGCACCAGGGCGTAGAGGAGGAAGGCCACCTCGGCCGACACGCCGATGCCGATGCGCGCCCACGTGGGCAGTCCCGACGGGGTCACGAAGGCTTCGAGGACGCCGGAGACCGCCAGCACCGTCGCCAGGCCCATGGACATTCCGATGATCGAGCGTCCCTGTTCGGCCAGCGCGACGCCGCGCGTGCGCGGACCGGGGGCGATGACGGTCCAGCCGAGGCGCAGGCCGAGGCCGCCGGCCACGAAGACCGCGGTCAGCTCCAGCAGGCCGTGCGGGATGAGGAGGCCGAGGAAGACGTCGAGGCGGCCGGCGGAGGCCATCAGCCCGATGCCGACGCCGAGGTTCACCACGTTGGTCCACATCACATAGACCACGGGGATGCCCAGCGCGATCCCGTACAGCAGGCACTGCACCGCGATCCAGGCGTTGTTCGTCCAGACCTGCGCCGCGAAGGAGCTGGCCGGCCGGTCCGAGTAGTACGCCTCGTACTGTCCGCCGGGGCGGGTCATCTCCCGCAGTTGGTCGGGCGTGATGAGGCTGTTGCGGACCTCCGGGTGGGTGGCCATCCACCACGCGAGCAGCGTGGTGAGGATCAGCGAGAGGACGGCGACCGGCACCCACCAGTGGCGGGCACGGTAGAGCGCGGCCGGGAAGCTCACCGTGTAGTAGCGGGCGACGTCCTGCCAGCCGTTGGTGCGGGCTCCGGTCACGGCGCTGCGGGCGCGTGAGACCAGGCTGGTCAGGCGGCTCACCAGGGCCGGGTCGGGCGCGGCGGCCTGCACCTTGGCCAGGTGGCCGGTGGTCCGCTGGTAGAGGGTGACCAGTTCGTCCGCCTCCTCGCCGTTGAGCCGCCGCCGGCGGGCGAGGGCGTCCAGCCGGGCCCACTCCCCCTGGTGGGTGGCGACGAAGACGTCCAGGTCCATTCGGCGGCTCCATGATCGGCGGTGGGCGCGGACGGGCGTGCGCGGGCGGGCAGGTGCGTACGGGCACGTGCGGCCCAGCATGCCAGCAGGGGCCCTGGGCGCGGCCCCCGGGATCTCACTTCCCGTGCGCCCGCCGGGCCCCGTATGTTGGCGGCTGCGGATCAGACTGCGGAGAGCGGGGCACGGGGGGCCGATCCGGGCCGTTTCCCTCCCCGGCGCTGCCGCCCCCGGTGGTCCCGGATCCCATGGGCGAGCCGGACGGGCTCCAAGAGCGTGAACGGACAGGTGTCTTGAGCGACCTGGTGACGGGTGAGGCGGTCGTCCTCGGCCTGCAGACGGCGAAGCTTCCGAGCCGGGCACTGGCGATCGTGCTCGACCTGCTCGTGGAGTTCGCCGCCCTGCTGGTGGTCACGCTGCTGCTGAGCGTCGCGCTGGTCGGCCTCGACGGCGCGGCGCTGGCGGCCACCATGATCGGCCTGATGGTGTTCTTCCTGGTGGCGGTCCCGGTGATGGTCGAGACCTTCACCAACGGGCGTTCGCTCGGCAAGGCCGCGCTCGGTCTGCGGGTGGTGCGCACCGACGGTGGCCCGGTGCGGTTCCGGCATTCGCTGGTCCGCGGGCTCGTCGGGTTCTTCGAGCTGATCGCGTTGTCCGGCTCCCCCGCGATGATCACCTCGGCGGTGAATCCGGACGGCAAGCGGCTCGGCGACATCTTCGCCGGGACGGTGGTCGTCCGCGAGCGCACACCGGGTGCGAGTGGCTCCGCCGCCCCGCTGCCGCCGGTGCACCCGCATCTGCTGCAGTCGATGGGCCGCGAGCTGGTCGCGATGGACTTCTCCGCGGTGCCGGAGCCGCTCTGGCTCGCCATTCGCCAACTGCTCGGCAGGGTAGGGCAGTTGGACCCGGCGGTGATGAACCGGATGACCGCTCGGCTGGCCGAGGACCTGTCCGCCCGGATCAGCCACCCGATGCCCCCGGGGCTGCACCCGGCGGCTTACCTGGGCGCGGTGCTCACCGAACGCCAACGGCGGGAGTGGATCCGCGCCCAGGAGCGGCTGCGGGCGGCCGGCCCGGTGCCCGTACAGGTTCCCGCGCCCCGTCCGGCCTCCGGTCCGGTGCCCACCACGGCCGACGGCCGGCCCCTGCGGGTCCTCGGCGTCCCGGCCGATCCGGCACAGGTCGCACCGGTCGCACCCGTCGCACCTGTCCTGCCCGTCGCACCGCTCGCACCGCCCGCCGCCGTACCGGCCGCCCCGACCGCGCCACCGGCGCCGTCCTTCGACAAGCCCGCCGCCGGCACCGGCTTCGCCCCGCCGTCCTGACACCCGGGCGCCCCGACAACGCGGCGCCCCGACAACGCAGCGCCCTGGCGCCCCGACGCCTGGCGCCCCGACGCCCGGCGCCCTAGTCCTCGTCGTCTCCGCCGTCCCCCACCCGCCAGGCGTTCGGCGGTGACTCCAGCTCCTCCAGCTCGATCCCGCCCGCCGCCAGCACCACGTCCCCCGCCAGGTGCACGACCTGCTGCTCCCCCGTCTCCAGGTCCGCGACCTGGTACCGCTCGACCAGCAGCGGCCCCGAGTCCGTCTCGTGCGTCTCGACGCCCTCCAGCAGCCACCCCTGGTCGAGGGTGCGCGGCGCCAGCACCGGTTCGGTGAACGCCACCAGCCGCACCCGCGCGCTCGCCCCCTGCCGCAGTCGCAGCAGCCGGGCAGTGGCGACCAGGAAGCCCGGCGAGCTGCCGGTGAAGGCGTGTGCCCGGTCGTGTCCCTCCACCGCGTGTTCGCCACGGGGGTCGGCCGCGTCGGTCCGGACCCAGGCCACGCCGTCCACGGCCCCGCCGCGCACCTGCCAGCCTCCGGCCCGCAGTTCCATCCGCAGCGGCCGGGCCCGCGAGTCCAGCGTGAGGTCGACGCTGCCGATCACCCGGCCGTCGGGTGCGTAGGTCTTGGAGACGTACCGCCACCCGGCCGCCCCGGGGGCGCAGCTGAAGCGCTCCTCGCCGAGCAGGACGTGGTCGTGCGTGTCGTGGAGCGAGTAACGGCCATTGGGCATGCCCGGAAGCCTACGTGTGCGTTTCGCATGCAACGTTCTCCGGGCGCCCGCGCATTAGGGGTGTGGACGGCGCCGGACCGGTGCCGCCGCCACGACGAGAGGGGGTGCGGATGGCAAAGCAGACGCGCGACGAGGAGTTCACGGAGTACGTGGCCTCCAGGAGCGGCTGGCTGCGGAAGGTCGCCTATCTGCTGTGCGGGGACTGGCACCGGGCCGACGACCTGGTGCAGGAGACGATCACCAAGCTGTACGTGAACTGGGCGAGGGTGGCGCGGATGGAGAACCGGGACGGCTACGCCCGGCGGATCCTGGTGAACACCTTCCTGGCCGAGCAGCGCTCCCCGTGGTGGCGGCGCACCGTCCGTGCGGGGGCCGAGCCGGACACGGTGGCGGGCGGCGTCGACCTGGACGCCTCGCTCGACCTGCGCCGGGCCCTCTCCGCCCTCCCGCCCCGCCAGCGGGCCACGGTGGTGCTCCGCTACTACTGCGACCTGTCCATCGAGCAGGCCGCCGAGGCCCTGGGGTGTTCTTCAGGCAACGTCAAGAGCCAGAGCTCTCGCGCGCTGGACGCCCTGCGCGGCAGCCTCACCGCCCGTCCCGCCGTCGCCGAGAGGATGTCATGACCACCTCCGATTCCCACGACCTGGCCACCCGGCTGACGGACCTGGCCGACGAACCGGCGCCGCCTGCGGGCTTCGACGCCGGCCGCTCCATGGCCGAGGGCGCGGCCCGGCTGCGCCGTCGCAAGCTGGCCGTGATCGGCGCCGTCGCGGCCGCGACGGCCGCGGTGTTGACCGGCGGCACGCTCCTGCTCCCGGGCAACGGCACCGCCGCGCCCCTACAGCCGGCCGCGCCCGCGGTGGCCACCACCGCGGCCCCGACGGTCACGCCCACCCCGACCGCAGCACCGGACCGGACCGGGGCCGACCCGCTGACCCCCGAGCTCCGGTTCGGCCGGCTGCCGGAGTGGGCCGGCGGCGAGAACGGCGTCAGCTACCAGACCGGCTTCCACGGCGTCGACTCGCTGGCGAGCGGCCGGGGCGAGAACGCCCCGAGCCTGCGGCTCTCGCAGCTCCCGGCCGGGTCCCAGCCCCCGATGACCGGGCCACCCGGCAGCAACGTCCGCACGGAGGCGGCCGAGCCGGTCGGCGGCCGGACCGCCTACTGGGTGGTCTCCGACGCGCCGCCGTACGACAAGCCCACCCTGCGGTGGCTGACGCCCTCGGGCGGCTGGGCGGAGCTCTCGGGCTCCGGCGGCCGGCCGGCGGACATCTCGCGGGAGGTCCTGCACGACGTGGCCGCCGGGGTCGGGTACGGCGCGTGGGACGTCCCGCTGCCGGTCCGGTTCAGCGGACTGCCCGAGGCCTTCGAGGCCACCAACGTCCAGCTGAGCCGTCCGGGTTCGGACGGCAAGGGCGCGTGGAGCATGTGGCTGATGCTCCAGGCGGAGAGCAAGACCGTCTGGTTCACCGTGAAGCCGGCCGCCCCGGGAGCGCCGGCATCACCGACCGGCAAGGACGGGTCGCCGCTGACCGGCCCGAACGCGCCGCTGTGCTCCGTGGGCAACGGGGTGCAGGTGTGCGTCGGGGCCGGGGCCGACCTGCCGCCCTCGCTGGAGCGGCTCGGCGGACTGCCGTGGATGCTCGCCCACACCACGGCGCTCGGCGTGGACGCGAGCACCTGGACGACCGACGTCATGCGCTGACACCGGCCGGACGCGCCGGTGGCCGGCACCCCGAGCGGGGTGCCGGCCACCGGCGTCAGTACCTCAGCGGCACCGCATCAGTAGCGGTACTGCTCCGGCTTGTACGGGCCCTCGACCGGAACGCCGATGTAGTCGGCCTGGTCCTGGGTCAGGGTGGTCAGCTTCACGCCCAGCGCGTCGAGGTGCAGGCGCGCGACCTTCTCGTCCAGGTGCTTCGGCAGCACGTAGACGCCGATCGGGTACTGCTCGGTCTTCGTGAACAGCTCGATCTGGGCGATCGTCTGGTTGGCGAAGGAGTTGGACATCACGAAGGACGGGTGGCCGGTCGCGTTGCCCAGGTTCAGCAGGCGGCCCTCAGAGAGGACGATGATGGTGCGGCCGTCGGCCTTGCGCCACTCGTGGACCTGCGGCTTGACCTCGGTCTTCACGACGCCCGGCAGCTGCGCCAGGCCGGCCATGTCGATCTCGTTGTCGAAGTGGCCGATGTTGCCGACGATGGCCTGGTGCTTCATCCGCGCCATGTGGGAGGCCAGGATGATGTCCTTGTTGCCGGTGGTGGTGATGAAGATGTCGGCAGTCTCGACGACGTCCTCCAGGGTGGCGACCTGGTAGCCGTCCATCGCCGCCTGGAGCGCGCAGATCGGGTCGATCTCGGTGACGATGACGCGGGCGCCCTGGCCGCGCAGCGACTCGGCGCAGCCCTTGCCGACGTCGCCGTAGCCGCAGACGACCGCGACCTTGCCGCCGATCAGGACGTCGGTGGCGCGGTTGATGCCGTCGATGAGCGAGTGGCGGCAGCCGTACTTGTTGTCGAACTTCGACTTGGTGACCGAGTCGTTGACGTTGATGGCCGGGAACAGCAGCTGGCCGTCACGGTGCATCTCGTACAGGCGGTGGACACCGGTGGTGGTCTCCTCGGTCACGCCCTTGATGGTGGCGGCGACCTCGGTCCACTTGTTCGGGGTGTCCTTCAGGGTGCGGTTGAGCAGCTCCAGGATGATCCGGAACTCGTCGTTGTCCGCGGTGGACGGGTCCGGCGCGCTGCCGGCCTTCTCGAACTCGACACCCTTGTGGATCAGCAGGGTGGCGTCGCCGCCGTCGTCCAGGATCATGTTCGGGGTCTTGCCGTCAGGCCAGGTCAGCGCCTGCTCGGTGCACCACCAGTACTCCTCCAGGGTCTCGCCCTTCCAGGCGAAGACCGGGATGCCCTGCGGGTTCTCCGGGGTGCCCTCCGGGCCGACGGCGATGGCCGCGGCCGCGTGGTCCTGGGTGGAGAAGATGTTGCAGGAGCACCAGCGGACCTCGGCACCGAGCGCCGTCAGGGTCTCGATCAGCACGGCGGTCTGGATCGTCATGTGCAGCGAGCCGGTGATGCGGGCGCCGGCCAGCGGCTTCGACTCGGCGTACTCGGCGCGGATGGACATGAGGCCGGGCATCTCGTGCTCGGCCAGCTGGATCTCCTTGCGGCCGAACGGCGCCAGGGAAAGGTCGGCGACCTTGAAGTCACCGGTGGTGTCGCTGGACATGCGTCTGCTCCTCGCTGATGGGGTGGGGCCGAAGGTCCGGTCGTGTGTCGCGCGCGGCAGGCCGTACGGGTGCACGGCTACGCCCGGGCCGCCGGATCCCCGCGGTGGCGGACCGGCTCCCTGTTGCGCAGCACAAACCGTCGGAGGACCTCTCTCCCTCGACCGGCGCACACCCTACGGGCGCGGACCGCCGATCGACCGCCATCAGCAGCGACGTTCTGGCTCTGGTGACGAATCTACACCGACGGCCCCACCGGCCGTCTGCCGATGACCGATTTCGGCCCCCGGCCCGACCGGGGCTCCAGTGCGGCTCCGCCGCCCGCTCGGGGCGGGACGGAGGGGCGTCACTGCGCGGCTTCCGGGCCCGGCCCGCCGGGCGTGGCGGCCGGGTCCTCGCCCGCCGCGGCCTTCTCCGCGCTGTAGACGTCGGGCTCCAGGTAGATGGCCCGCGCGATCGGGACGGCGGCCCGGACCCGCTCCTCGGCCGCGTCGATGGCCTCCGCCACCAGGGCGGCACTGTCCTCGGCGTTGACGCCGATCTTGGCGGCGACCAGCAGCTCCTCCGGGCCGAGGTGCATGGTCCGCATGTGGATCACCCGGGTCACGGAGCGGCCGTCCACCAGCGCCTCGCGGATCCGGCGCACCGCGTCCTTGTCGGCGGACTCGCCGAGCAGCAGCGACTTGGTCTCCATGGCGAGCACCACGGCGATCACCACCAGCAGGACACCGATGCACAGGGTGCCGATGCCGTCCCAGACGCCGTCACCGGTGATCACGGTGAGCGAGACGCCGAACAGTGCGAGCAGCAGGCCGATCAGCGCACCGGTGTCCTCCAGCAGCACGACGGGCAGCTCCGGCGCCTTGGCGGTGCGGATGAACTGCACCCAGCCCCGGTTGCCCTTGAGCTTCGCCGACTCCCGCACGGCGGTGAGGAAGGACCAGCCCTCCATCGCGATGGCGAAGACCAGCACGCCGACCGCCCAGACCCAGGAGTCCAGCGCCTCGGGGTGGTTGACCTTGTGCCAGCCCTCGTAGATCGCGAACAGGCCACCGACGCTGAACAGCACGATGGCCACCAGGAAGGCGTACACGTAGCGCTCGCGGCCGTACCCGAACGGGTGCTCCTCGTCCGCCTCCCGGCGGGCCCGCTTGCCGCCGACCAGCAGCAGCACCTGGTTGCCGGAGTCGGCCACCGAGTGCACGCCCTCGGCCAGCATCGAGGACGAGCCGGTGAAGCCGAAGGCGGCGAACTTGGCCGCCGCGATCGCCAGGTTCGCGGACAGCGCCGCCACCAGTGCCTTGGTGCCGCCTTCGGTGCTCATGCCTGGGTGTCCTCACGGGGTCGGTCAGCGTCGTCGACCGCTTACCGTACCGGCCGCGCGGCCCGGCCCGTTCGACCGTCTCAGGACTGCGCGGCAGCGAGGCCCAGGTAGACGGCGGCGAAGTCGGTCAGCGCGACCAGGTCGACCAGGGCGTGCAGCACGTCCGGCCGGGCGCTCGCGTACTCGGTCAGCCGGACGTCGTGCGCGGCGGCCAGCCGGTGTGCCCGGGTCACCCCGAAGCTGCGCGGGCCCGTGTCCTCCTCCGGCACCTCGGCCGGCCCGTTCTGCTCGTCCGACGCTCCGCCGGCCGGGCCCGGGGCGTGCCTCAGCAGCAGGACCTGCAGGTGCAGCGGGTCCGGCTCCTCGACCCGGTCACGGAAGAAGTCGTCCGGGTCGGCGCCCGCGCCCAGCTGCCCGGTGAACATGCCGCGGTGGGCGGTGAGCACCTGCGGCAGTTCCCCGGCCAGCGCCGGCCGTCCGGCCCGGTCGGCCAGCTGGGCGGCGAAGCGGTCGGCGGCGGCGCCGGCGATCGGGCCCTCGGCCCACAGCAGCGGAACCGTCCCGGCCAGCCGAGCGGCCAGTCCCTTCGCCGGGTTGGTGTACGCGGCGGCGTCGGGGCGGCAACGCACGGCGGTGGCGTCCAGCAGGTCGGCGACGCCCGGCAGCGCGTCGTACGGCAGCTGGGTGAGGCCGATCTTCTGGGCGAGCGCCAGCAGCGGGGCGAGGTGGGACCAGAGCGCGGCCGGGTCCTCGGGCGGCAGGTCGGGCTCGGCGGCCGCGACGGCGGGCCGCCCGTCCTCGGGCAGCACCGAGGTCACGTACGGCAGGGGCAGCGCGCGCACCTGCAGGGCGGCCTCGGCCAGCGCGCTGCCCGCCGGGGCGGTGACGACGACCGCGCAGCCGCGCGCGTAGGCCTGCTCGGCGAGGCCGACCAGGCCCTGCTCGCCGCCGGCGGCGGAGCTGATCACCAGCAGGTCGAGCGGGCCGGCCCAGCCGGGCAGCTGCCAGCCGAGCCCGGTGGTGAAGGCGGGCGGGGCGCCGGCCCGGTCGGCGCGCGGGGCGGCCGCCTCGGCCGGCGGCAGCGGCACGACCAGGCTCGCGGTGCCGGCCAGCGCGGCCAGCATCCCGGCCGCGGTGAGCGCGCTGCCGTGTCCGGCGACCAGGACGGCGCGCGGGCGGCCGTCCGGGCGCAGCCGGTCGAGGCCGGCCGCGTCGGCCTGCCGCAGCGCGGTGCGGACCCGGGCACCGGCGCCGGCCAGGGCCAGCAGGGCACCGTCCCGGTCCGCGCGCTGGAGGGCGGCCGGGTCGTCGAGCAGGGTGTCGTCGAGCATGCGGCGGGCCTCCGGCTGCGGTCCTGGGCGGCTGGCGGGGTGGGGCTTCGCCCCAAGGATCAGGCCGGGCGGCGGGCCTCGTCCACCAGGAGGACCGGAATGCCGTCGCGGACGGGGTACGCGAGGCCGCAGTCCGCGCCGGTGCAGACCAGCTCGGGCTGCTCCTCGGTGCCGCCCTCGGCGAGAGCGGCCCGGCACTGCGGGCAGACCAGGATCTCCAGCAGGAAGGATTCGAGCTTCATGGGGCTCTCCATAGTTCGGTGGTGGCACGGAGGTGCCCCGGCCGATAGGCAACCCTACCGGCCGGGGCACGAGCGCCTCGGGTGAGGCGCGCTTCGCTCAGTCGCCGAGCTCAGGCTCGGAGCGCAGCTGCGGAGCTCAGCCGCGGACGAGGGCGAGCACGCCGTCGCGCAGTTCGGCCATCTTCGCCGGGTCCTTGGCCTCGACGTTCAGGCGCAGCAGCGGCTCGGTGTTGGAGGCGCGCAGGTTGAACCACCAGTCCGGGCCGGCCACGGTCAGGCCGTCCAGCTCGTCCACGGTGGTGCCCTCCGCGTTCGCGTAGGCGGCGCGGACGGCGGCGGTACTGGCGGCCTGGTCGTCGACGGTGCTGTTGATCTCGCCGGAGGCCGCGTAGCGGTCGTACTCGGCGGTGAGCTCGGACAGCGTGCCCGGCTGCCCGCCGAGCGCGGCCAGCACGTGCAGCGCGGCCAGCATGCCGGTGTCGGCGCGCCAGAAGTCGCGGAAGTAGTAGTGGGCGGAGTGCTCGCCGCCGAAGACGGCGTCGGTGACGGCCATCTCCTGCTTGATGAAGGAGTGGCCGACCCGGGTGCGCACGGGCTTGGCACCCAGCTCGCGGACCACCTCGGGGACGGTCCAGGAGGTGATCAGGTTGTGGATGATCGTCGGCTCGGCCTCGCCCGCGGCCTGGGCACGGGCGATCTCGCGGGCGGCGACCAGGGCGGTGATCGCGGACGGGGAGACCGGCTCGCCGCGCTCGTCCACGACGAAGCAGCGGTCGGCGTCGCCGTCGAAGGCCAGGCCCACGTCGGCGCCGACCTCGCGGACCTTGGCCTGCAGGTCGACCAGGTTCTTCGGGTCGAGCGGGTTGGCCTCGTGGTTGGGGAAGGTGCCGTCCAGCTCGAAGTACATCGGGACGAGGTCGATCGGCAGGCCGTCGAAGACGGTCGGCACGGTGTGGCCGCCCATGCCGTTGCCGGCGTCGACCGCGACCTTGAGCGGGCGGATCGCGGTGAGGTCGACCAGGCCCAGCAGGTGGTCGGCGTAGCCGCGCAGGGTCTCCTGCTCGGAGAGCGCGCCGGGCTTCACGTCCCTGGCCGGGACCGTGACGGTGTCGTCGGCGGCGGTCCAGGACTCGACCAGCTCGCGGATCTCGGCCAGGCCGGTGTCCTGACCGACCGGGGCGGCGCCGGCCCGGCACAGCTTGATGCCGTTGTACTGGGCCGGGTTGTGGCTGGCGGTGAACATCGCGCCGGGCAGGTCGAGCTTGCCGCTGGCGTAGTAGAGCTGGTCGGTCGAGCAGAGCCCGATCCGCACCACGTCGGCGCCGTAGGCCGCGGCGCCCTCGGCGAAGGCCAGGCTGAGCGACGGGGAGGAGGGGCGCATGTCGTGGCCGACCACGATCGCGGACGCGCCGGTGACCTGGACGAACGCGGCACCGAAGGCCCGGGACAGGCTCTCGTCCCACTGGTCCGGGACGACGCCTCGGACGTCGTACGCCTTCACGAGCTGCTTGAGGTCGCGCACTGCGGCTCCACCCTGGTCTCTGTACTGGTCGGTCGGGATACGTCGGGGCCCACCGCCCGTCCGGTCGACGGACGCAGTGGCGGTAGACGGGCAGCGTACCCGGGCCGGACGAACGCCCCGTGCGGGAGAGTCGTCAGTTGTCGGGCGAGCGCAGGACCCGGAGGTGGCCGCGGCGGCTGCCCTCGGTGGAATCGCCCTCGGGCGCGCGGCCCTGACGGGGGGTCTGCGGGCGGGCGGCCTCGCGCACGGCGTTGGCGAGGGCCTCCAGGTCGTCGCTGCTGCGGCGCAGCGGCCCGGCCTCGGCGGCGAGCCGGACGACCTCCCAGCCGCGCGGGGCGGTGAGGCGCTCGGCGTGCTCGGCGCACAGGTCGTAGCAGTGCGGCTCGGCGTAGGTCGCGAGGGGGCCCAGGACGGCGGTGGAATCCGCGTAGACGTACGTCAGCGTCGCGACGGCCGGCCGGCCGCACGCGGTCCGCGAACAACGACGTACAGAGCTCACGAGGGTGGACGGTACCGCACTCCCCGCCGGGGAGCGAAGACCGCCTGCCCGGAGGGTGTGCCGTGTCGCCCTCCGGGCGCCGGGGCCGCGTATCGGCCGCCCCGGGCGTTTCCCCGTCGGAGTGGTCCACTTCCGACCGTCCAAGGACTACTCTCGGCAGTGATATGGACAGCTCCGCACCGCAGTCATCGACAGGCCCAGCGCGCCGCCCCCGGCACCGCGACCGGCACGGCAGGGGGCTGCGCGGCCCGCTGGCGCCCCCGCAGGTGCCGATCTCGCTCACCCGCTCCGAACTGTTCGACGACTACGTGCGCGAGTCGGTGGAACGACTGGAACGGCGTTGGCCGCAGCTGATCGAGGTGGAGTTCGCCGTCCAGGAGGTGCCGCTGCACGAGCCGGACGGCGCCGACGCCGAGGACGGCGTGCCGCTGGGGCGGGTGTCCCCGGGCACGCAGGGGCGCAAGAGTCAGATCGTGGTGTACCGGCGGCCGGTGGAGATCCGGGCGAAGACCCGGGAGGACCGCGCGGCGCTGGTGCACGAGATCCTGATCGAGCAGGTCGCCGAGTTGCTGGGCCTCTCGCCGGACGCCATCGACCCGCGCTACGACGAGGACTGAGCCGGGGCCGGTTCGGCCGGGGTCCGGGGCGGCACCACGCGGTGCCGCCCCTTCGGCTTGCTCAGCGCAGGACGACGCCCGGGTCCTGGGCGGCCTGCGGGACCTTGACGGTGCTGTGGTCGTCGCGCAGCGCCTGGACGGTGAACATCGGCACGTCCTTGGCGGGGATGGAGAGCATCCGGGCGGCGACCACGGGGCCGCCGGAGACGGTCTCCACGGTGAGCGCGAAGACCCCGTTCAGCCCGGCGGGCTCGGGCGCCGGGAGGGCGACGGTGCCGCCGGCCGGGATCTGGACCTCCTTGGTGGCCGGGGTGCCGCCGCCGCTGCCGGCCGAGGCGGTGACCCGGACGGTGGCGGCGTCGCCGGCGGAGGTCAGGTAGAGCGTGGAGGCGCCGGTCCGGTTGTCGGCGACGGTGGCGCGGGCGCCGACCGGGTTGCTGCCGGTGAGCCAGGCCGCGTCGGACTTGCCGTTGGCCGCCGCCCGGTCGACCCGCAGCCCGGCCACGACGGGGGTGGGGTGCTTGGGGTCACTGGGCGACAGCCGCAGGCCGGCGACCTCGTCACGGGTGACCTTGCCGAGGTCGACGGCGGCCACCATGCCCGCCTTGACGTGGATCGACTCGTTGCCGGCCGGGGTGAACCAGCCGTTCTTGCCGGAGAGCTGGATCTTCAGGTCGGCGTCGTCCTCCGGCGGCGCCCAGACCACCAGGCGGGCCGAGGCGGTGTCCGCCGGCAGGCCGGGCAGCACCTGGGTGTCGGCCGGGGCGGCCGAGGCGGGGATCCAGTCGGCGCCCTTGTTGCCGTCGGCGGCGTGCAGGGCGGCGCCGATCCGGCCGGAGCGGACCACCACGTGCACGGCGAGGTCGGCGACGGCGCCCTTGGTGAGGGTCGACAGCAGGACGGCCTGGGAGCTGCCCGGGGCGACGGTCAGGCCGTTGGCGGCGTCGTTCTCGATCAGGCCCTTGTCGCCGTACAGCTTGATGTCGACCACCGCGGCGGAGGACTCGGTGTTGACCAGGCTCAGGTAGTCGACGCGGTCGCCGGCCGTGCTGGCCCCGGCGAACCAGAAGCCGGTGCCGGCCGGGGTGCAGGTGAGGCCGGACAGGCCGAGGCCGCGTTGCTCGGTGACCACGGTGGTCTGGGTGACGGTGAAGCCGGGGGCGAGGGCGCCGGTGGCGACCGCTCCGGTGCCGGACGCGGTGTCCCCGTTGGCCGCCGGGCCGGTCGCGGGCGTGCCGGGCTTGGTCAGGGTCAGCCGGGCGTCCGCGGGTGCGGCGTTCTTGTCCTGGGCCGGGGCGGTGGTCGGCGCGCCCGAGCCGGTCGGGGCCGGCGTGGTGGCCGTCGGGGTGGCCGGGGCCGAGGGGGTGCCGGAGGGCTGGGCGGCGGGCACGGCGGGCGCGGCCGCGTCCGACAGCCAGCCGGAGCCGCCGGTGGCGGAGCCGCTCCCGGGCGGGGTGTAGGCGGAGAGCGTGGTCGAGCCGGTCAGGCCCTGCAGGGGCTGCGGGCAGACCGCGCCGGTCCGCTCGACCTGCGCGGTGCTGGGGGCCGCTCCCCCGTCCGCCGAGGCCGGGGCGGCCGGCGGGCGCACCTGGGCGATCCCGAACACCGCCGCGAGCACCACGGCCGCGGCGAGCAAGGACGGGGTCGTCCTCGTCCCGCCGGCCTTGCCGGCGAACCGGCCGGGCGCGCCGGCCGGGTCGAGCGCGGACGACTCCGGCGCGGGGGCGGTGCCGACCGGCTCGGGGGCCTCGTCGGCGCCGGGCTTCTTCCTGAATGCGGGCTTCTTCATCGCGGGTCAGCTCCCCGATCCGGGCTGGTGCGGGTACCGGCCGGTCCCGTTGGGGTCGTTCGGGTCGTAGTACGGCTCGGCCTGCGGCTGCCCCGGCAGCCAGGGCTGCTGGTGCTCGGGCTGCTGGTACCCGTCGTAGCCGTACTGCGGCTGCTCCGACGGGTACGGCTGCTCGTAGCCCTGCTGGGGGTAGGCCTGTCCGCCGTCGTAGCCCTGTCCGTCGTACCCCTGGGTCTCGTAGCCCTGGGTCTCGTAGCCCTGGCCGCCGTAGGGCGCGGCCACCGGCTGCTGGGCCGCGTACTGGTCGTAGCTGTACGGGTCGGCCTGCTGGTACGTCTGGTACGGGTCGCTGTACGGCTCGGCCTCCTGGACGGCGGCGGCCGCCTGGACCGCCTCGGTCACCGGTTCGCCGGCCGGCTGCGCCGGGACCGCGCCCGGCCGGCCCTCGTACACCCCGGCCTCGTCGGCGCCGGGCTCGCCGCCCTCGCCGCGCTCGGCCATCCGGCGGGCCCGGCGGCTGCCGGGGGCGGGGGCCTGTGCCTGGGCGGCGGCGGCCAGCGCGGCGGCGGCCACCACCTCCTCGGGCAGGTCGTCGTCGTTGTGGTTGCGGCGGCCGGGCAGGGCCAGCACCAGGATGGTCAGGCCGAGCAGCACCTGGCCCCAGATCCAGCCGGTGTGGGCGAGGCTGCCCTCCCGGGTGACGGTCAGCTTGCCGCCGCCGGCCGGGAGCTTGAAGCCCTGCGCCCAGCCGTCGACCGTGGTGGGCTCCAGCGCGGTGCCGTCCACGGTGGCCTTCCACTCGGGCGCGGCCGACTCGGCGAGCCGCAGCACGCGGCCGTCCGGACCGGCCGGGACGGTGGCCGCGAGGTCGCGGGCACCGGACGGGACGACCACCGGGGTGGTGCCCGGGCCGGTGATCACCGCGCGGACGGCGGGGGCACCGCTGACCTGCCACAGCGCGGTGCCGTTGTCCTGGTTGGTCTTGACCAGGCCGGGCGTGGTGTCCAGGACGTCCCGGAAGACGTCGATCACCGGCTGCTCGACCAGCACGTAGGCGATGCCGTAGCCGGCCAGGGCGTTGGCCTGGTCGGCGCCGGAGCCGGCCAGCAGGCTGCCGACCATCCGGTTGAGGCCGTCCTGGGTGCCGGTCGCCGGGTCGACGGTGGACTCGGCCTGGCCGAGCGTCAGGCCGGCGCCGCGCACCACGGTGTAGCGGACGGCGCCGCCGCTCTTCTCGCCGGTGACGACGAGGGTGCGGGAACGGTCGGTGGTGCCGGCCTCCTCGGCGATGAAGGCGGGCACCTGACCGCTGTCGGCGCGGTGCAGCGGCTTGCCGGCGCCGGTCAGCGCCCACCACAGGCCGGTGCCCAGCGGGGCCAGCACCGCGGTGGCCACCACCAGGGCGGCGACCGGCTGGCGCCAGCCGAAGGCGATCCCGGCGACGCGGGCGTTGGCGCCGTCGGCGCCGATCGCGGCCGCGGCCAGCAGGGCGATACCGGCGATCAGGGTGGCCGGGCCGGCCCAGGCGGGGACCGCCGGACCGCCGGAGGCCGGGGTGACGGAGGCACCGGCCACCACGACCGAGAAGACCAGGCCCGCGCCGGCCGCGCCCCAGGCGGCGAGCACCGCGCGGCGGCGGTCGGCGCGCAGCAGCGCGGCGAGCGCGGCGAGGACGACGCCCACCGACAGCCAGATCGGCGGCACGCCGGCGCCGCCCGGGTTGACCAGCAACAGGCCGGCCGCGCTCGCACCGGTGCCGTGCAGACCGGGCAGCCCGGCCTCCAGCAGCAGCGACTGCGGGTGCGACAGCACCTTGAGCGACCACGGGGCCAGCACCGCGACCGGGACCGCGAGGATCACCAGGACGCGCAGCCCGAGCAGCCGCAGCGCCGTACCGCCGGAGCCGAAGGCACCGCCGCGCACGACCGCGGCGACGAGCATCGCGAGGCAGAGCGGAACGGCGAGCGCCCAGGTCAGCGGGACGAAGGCGGTGGCCAGACCGAGCAGCAGGACGGCCATCCAGACCGGCCGCCAGCCCGGGCGGGCGCCCTTGGCGGCACTCTCGTCCCGGATGCCGAGACCGGCCGCGATCGCGGCGGCGCGGGCCAGCGGCGGCAGCAGCACGGCGAGGACGGCGGTGCCGATCCGGCCCTGGGCGAGCGCGCCGGTCGCGGCGGGCAGCAGCGCGTAGGTGGCACTGGCCCAGGCGCGGACGAGCTTGGAGTCCAGCAGCGGCCGGGACACCAGGTAGGCGCTGACCGCGGACAGCGGGACGGTGAGCACGACGAGCAGGGTGAGCGCGAGGTCGGCGTGGTCGAACAGCAGCCAGGACAGCACCGCGAGCACACCGAGGTACGGCGGTGCGGCGGCGGTGGAGCCCGTACCGACCGGGTGCCAGGCGTCCGCGTACATCGACCAGAGGCCGCTCGCGCCGTCGGAGGCGGGCAGCAGCGCGCCGCCGAAGAGCTCGCCGCTGCCGAACAGGCCGCGGCAGGCGATCAGGGCGAACACCAGCAGGGCCGCGAAGAGCACCGGCGCGGGGCGCCGGGCGAGCTTCTTGATCAGCGCGAACTGCTCGACGACCAGGTCCTCGGAGTCGTCGTCGCCGCCGGCCTCGGCCGAGCCGTGCCGGCTGCCGGTGTCGTCACTGCCCCCTATCCCGAGCGAGCCGATGACGCCTTCGACGGCCAGCCGGGTGGTGGCGCCGGGCGCCGGGAAGAGCGTGCGGTCGTCCAGGGCGTCCGCCGCCCTGGTCCGGGCGCGGCGTTTGCGCGCGGCCAGCAGCCTCGGGAACCGGACGAGTTCGTGGCCGAGACCGGCGAGCTCGTCGACGGCCTGGCGCGGGTCCTTGCCGAGCAGGTTGGTGACGGCCCGCAGCAGGGTGCCGAGCACCAGTCGCAGCAGGACGTAGGGGAAGAGCGCGCCCCGGCAGTTGGCCAGCAGCGAGTAGACGGCACCGGCCTTGTCCACCCGGTGCGGGTGGGAGGAGGCGCAGTCGATGGCGCGGCGTTCGCGGGCGGAGGCCTCGGCGTGCCGCAGCACCGCGTCGGGGGCGATCACGACGCGGTGGCCGGCGGCGTTGACCCGCCAGCAGAAGTCGGTGTCGTCCCGCATCAGCGGGAGGGCCTTGTCGAAGCCGCCGAGCTCCTCGAAGACGTCCCGGCGCACCAGCATGCCGGCGCTGGAGACGGCGAGCACCGGGCGGACCTGGTCGTGCTGACCCTGGTCCTGCTCGCGGCGGTCGAGGCCGGTCCAGCGCCGCCCGGAGCGGGCGATCGTCACGCCGACCTCAAGGAGCTGCCGGCGGTCGTACCAGCTGCGCAGCTTGGGGCCGACCACGGCGGCACTGGGGGTGGAGTCGGCGACCTGGAGCAGGCGGCGCAGCGCGTCGGTCTGCGGCTCGCAGTCGTCGTGCAGCAGCCAGAGCCACTCGACCGGCTGGGTCTCGCGCGGGCCGCCGCGGCCGAGGTCGTCCTCCTGGGCGAGCGGGTCGCCGAAGTCGTCCCAGCCGCCGGTGACCGGGTCGTAGCCGGAGGGGTCGAGCCGGTAGGGCAGGTCCTCGGGGCGCAGCGGCGGGCTGTTGAAGACGGCCTCGGCGACGGCGGTGCCGAAGCCGGCCCTGCGGCCGAGGACGAGCGGGCCGCTCTCGGGGAGCCAGTCGGCGAGGGTGTCGGCGAGCAGCTGCGGGGAGCTGTCGGTGGAGCCGGTGTCGACCGCGAGGACGCGCTGGACCTGGCGGTCCTGCCCGAGCAGTCCCGCCAGCGCCTGGGGCAGCCAGCGGGCGCCGTCGTGCGAGACGATCACCGCGGTGACCAGGTGGCGCGGGTAGGCGGGTGGCCGGGAAGCGGTGAAGCCGCTCTGGTGGCTGTAGACGGTCATCGAGTGCGCGGGCCCCAGTTCTCGGTGGACACAGCCGGTGAACGGCAACCGGATGGCGCACCACACTAACGGCTCCGGGTGGACGCTTCGTCCGGGAGGCCGGTGCGGGGACGGTGAAGGAGACGGCGGAGGGGACCGCGGAGGCTACGGGGGAGGCGGCGGCGGAGGCCGCGGGGAGGCAGCGGCGGCGGGGAGGCGGGAAGGGGCCGGGAACGCGAAAGCGCCCCACCACCGCGGTGAGGCGCCCGTACAGCTGTGCGGTTGTCCGTCGTTGTCGAAAGGTCAGCGGGGCCGGTGGGCCGGCCCGTCAGACCGCGCTCTTCTTGAGCCGACGGCGCTCGCGCTCGGAGAGACCGCCCCAGATGCCGAAGCGCTCGTCATTGGCGAGGGCGTACTCCAGGCACTCCGAGCGGACCTCGCAGGCGAGGCAGACCTTCTTGGCCTCGCGGGTCGAGCCGCCCTTCTCGGGGAAGAAGGACTCGGGGTCGGTCTGGGCGCACAACGCGCGCTCCTGCCAGCCGAGTTCCTCCTCGTCCTCCGTGATGCCGTCCCCGATCAACAGCTCAAAGAGCTCGCTCATGTGGCGCGCCTCCTCTGCCCCTACTTGGCGTCCCCGTGGTTGCCGTTGCCTCGTGCGGCTGACGACACGAGTGAAATTACAGTTGCGTCACTCTGGCCCAGTCAAGCCGAGCTCTGGTATTGGGGCCAGGATTCACTCCCCGGCACCAAGCCGTTACGAATAGTGTACATATTCGGACACAACGGACCTTCCGCCTCAAGGCCCTGAACTGCGCCGAACCGTCCGCAACCATTCGCCAGGTGACGCCCGGTCACCACCACAGGCCGGTCATCGGCCTGCCTTCCCGGCGATCTTCTCATCGAAACATAGAGAGTGATGAATCACCCCATCAGGGCAAGATCCGGGCCTAACCCCCTCGAATGCCGCATCCATGGGTTTGACACCGGCACCGCGGATGCGGTGTCCTTGCCCCTATGTCAGAGTCCACCAGCCCCCGAAGCGGTTCCACGCTTCGCCGTGCCGTGAACTCTTGTTGTCGCCTCTGTTCCTGCTGTATCTAGGCGCCCGCGTCCCACCGCGCGCCGCCCCAGGAAACACAGAGGCCGCCCGCGATTCCCGCCCCAGGACATCCCGGATCCGGCTGATCCCGACGAACCAGCCGACACCTCCGAGGACGACTCCCGTGCGCATGATCCGCATCCGCAGGCGGAACCGCGACCGCAACAAGCTCGCCCGCCGTGGCCTCACCGCCCACTCCCCGCGCCCCACTGGCGGACAGCGCTGGGCGGACGGGCTCAGCGACGTCTCCATCGCCGGCGACCCGCTCGCCTTCCCGCACCTGGCCCGGACCGACCTGCCGGCCCACCCCACCACCGTCGCCGGGTACGCCCGGCTGGTCCGCGAGATCGCCGCCGACCGCGCCCGCTGGGAGCCGCTGGTCCGCTACGACGCGCTGACCCGCTGGTACGCCCGGCTGGAGACCGGCCCCGGCTACGAGGTCTGGCTGCTCAGCTGGCTGCCCGGCCAGAGCAGCGGCTTCCACGACCACGGCGAGTCCTCCGGCGTGATGACCGTCGTCCGCGGCGAGCTCGTCGAGCGCTCCCTCACGCACGCCGGCGAGACCTCCCGAACCCTGCGGCCCGGCGGGATGGGGGTCCCCCCGGCCGGAGGCTGGGGGAGGGTGTTCTCCTCCGGCTACCTGCACGAGGTGGTCAACGGCGCGCTCGAACCCGCCGTCTCCATCCACCTGTACACCCCGGGCCTCACCGAGATGAACCAGTACGGCGCCCACGTCGTCCCCGAGCAGCACACCGAACAGCACACTGAACAGCACACCGAACAGCACGCGGAGCCGCGGCGGGCGCCGTCCGAGCGGCACTGAGCGCAGGCTGACGGACGGTCGGGCCGTGGCAGGATGAGCCCATGCGCATCGTGGCACTGGCAGGCGGAATCGGCGGAGCGCGCTTCCTGCGCGGGCTCCTCGCGGCGGTCGGACCGCAGGACGAGATCACCGTCATCGGCAACACCGGCGACGACATCCACCTCTACGGCCTCAAGGTCTGTCCCGACCTCGACACCGTGATGTACACCCTCGGCGGTGGCATCCACGAGGAGCAGGGCTGGGGCCGGACCGACGAGACCTGGTCGATCAAGGCCGAGATGAAGGAGTACGGCGTCGGCCCCGAGTGGTTCGGGCTCGGCGACCGCGACTTCGCCACCCACCTCGTCCGCAGCCAGATGCTCACCGCCGGGTACAGCCTCAGCCAGGTGACCGAGGCGCTGTGCGTGCGCTGGAAGCCCGGCGTGCGGCTGCTGCCGATGAGCGACGACCGGGTCGAGACGCACGTGCGGATCACCGACGAGCAGGGCACCCGGGCGGTCCACTTCCAGGAGTACTGGGTCAGGCTGCACGCCGCCGTGGACGCCGAGGCGATCATCCCGGTCGGCGCGGACACCGCGAAGCCCGCGCCCGGCGTGCTGGAGGCGATCGCGGAGGCCGACGTCATCCTCTTCCCGCCGTCCAACCCGGTCGTCTCGATCGGCACCATCCTCGCCGTCCCCGGCATCCGGGAGGCCGTCGCCGCCGCCCCGGCACCGGTCGTCGGGCTCTCCCCGATCATCGGCGGGGCGCCGGTGCGCGGCATGGCCGACAAGGTGCTCGCCGCCGTCGGCGTCGAGGCCACGGCGGAGGCCGTCGCACGGAACTACGGCTCCGACCTGATCGACGGCTGGCTGGTCGACACCGCCGACGAGGCGTCGGTGGCCGCGGTCGAGAACGCCGGGATCGCCTGCCGGGCCGTCCCGCTGCTGATGACCGACGTCGAGGCCACCGCCGCGATGGCACGGGCCGCGCTGGCACTGGCGGACCGGGTCCGCGCGTGACCGGCCCGCTGGAGGTCCTGGGGGTCGAGGGGATCCCGGAGGTCGACGCCGGGGACGACCTGGCCGCGCTCATCTCCAAGGCCGGCACGTACCTGGACGGCGACATCCTGCTGGTCACCTCGAAGGTCGTCAGCAAGGCCGAGGGCCGGCTGCTGCACGCCGCCGACCGCGAGGCCGCGATCGACGCCGAGACCGTCCGGGTCGTCGCCCGGCGCGGACCGGCCCGGATCGTCGAGAACCGCAACGGCTTCGTCATGGCCGCCGCCGGGGTCGACGCCTCCAACACCGCCCCCGGCACCGTGCTGCTGCTGCCCGAGGACCCGGACGCCTCGGCCCGCGCGCTGCGGGCCCGGCTGCAGCAGCTCACCGGCCGCCGCCTGGCCGTCGTCGTCACCGACACCTTCGGGCGGCCGTGGCGCAACGGGCTCACCGACGTCGCGATCGGCGCCGCCGGACTGTCCGTACTGGACGACCACCGCGGACGCACCGACAGCCACGGCAACGAGCTGACGCTCACCGTCACCGCGATCGCCGACGAACTCGCCGCCGCCGCCGACCTGGTGAAGGGCAAGGCGACCGACGTACCGGTGGCGGTCGTGCGCGGACTGAGCCGGCTGGTCACCGTCGAGGACGGCGAGGGCACCCGGCCCCTGGTCCGGCCCGCCGCGGACGACATGTTCCGGCTCGGCACCTCCGAGGCCCTGCGGCAGGCCGTCACCCTGCGGCGCACCGTCCGCTCCTTCACCCCCGAGCCGGTCGACCCCGCCGCCGTCCGCCGCGCGGTCGCGGCCGCCGTCACCGCGCCGGCCCCGCACCACACCACGCCGTGGCGGTTCGTGCTGCTGGAGTCGCCCGACACTCGCACCCGGCTGCTCGACGCGATGCTCGCCGCCTGGCAGCGCGACCTGCGCGAACTCGACGGCTGGGACGACGCCAGGATCGCCCGCCGCACCGCCCGCGGCGACGTCCTGCGGGACGCGCCCTACCTGGTGGTGCCCTGCCTGGTGACGGAGGGCTCGCACGACTACCCGGACGCCCGGCGTGCCGCCGCCGAACGGGAGATGTTCACCGTCGCTGCCGGCGCCGCCGTGCAGAACCTGCTCGTCGCCCTCACCGGCGAGGGCTACGGCTCCGCGTGGGTCTCGTCCACCATGTTCTGCCGCGACACCGTCCGCGCCGCCCTGGACCTGCCGGCCGGCTGGGACCCGATGGGCGCCGTCGCCGTCGGCCGCCCCGCCGAACCCCCGCGCTCCCGCCCGGAACGCGACGCCGCCGCCTTCATCGCGGTCCGGTAGCGGCTGCACCACCCCTCCGGTTCCCGATGGACGCGGCCGCCGGTCAGCGGCGGCGGTGGTCCTCGGGGGCGAGGCGGGGGCCGTAGCGGGGCGCGTGGACGGCCGTGGCCAGGAGGAGGCGGCAGACCCGGTGGCGGTGCGGCCGGTAGGGCTCCAGGAGCGTGAGCATCTGGGCGTCGTCGCTGCGGGGCCGGCCGGCCAGCGCCCAGCCGACCAGGTTCGGCAGGTGGAAGTCGCCGACCGAGACCGCGTCCGGGTCGCCGTTACTGCGCTGCAGGGTCTCCGCCGCCGTCCAGACGCCGATGCCCGGGACGGCGGTGAGGCGGGCGAACGCCTCCTCGTGCCCCATCGCCGACGCCTCCTCCAGGCGCGGCGCCAGCCGCACGGCCCGCATCACGGTCGCGGAGCGCTTCGGGTCCACGCCCGCCCGGTGCCACTCCCAGCTCGGTATGAGCGCCCACTCCCGGGCCGACGGCGCGACCCGCATCCCCTCGGCCGGCCCCGGCGCCGGGGTGCCGAAGTCCCGCAGCAGGGTGCGCCAGGCGCGGTACGCCTCGTCGGTGGTGACCTTCTGCTCCAGGACCGCCGGGACGAGGGACTCCAGCACCAGGCCGGTCCGGGTCAGCCGCACCCCGGTGGTGCGGCGCTGGGCGTCCCGCAGCGGACCGGGCGGCAGCACCAACGCCTCCGGCCGGTCCTCCGCGCCCAGCAGCGCGGGCAGGCGGTCGAGCAGCCAGTCCGCGCCCGGGCCCCAGGCGGTCGCCTCGACCTCACCGGCGGCGGGACGGGACAGCACCCGCAGGGTGCCGACGCCCCCGGGGGTGCGGGAAGCGCGCCAGACGGCGCCGTCCCCGCTGGTCCGGTACGCCGGGTCCGCCGGGCCGCGGCGCAGCGGCAGCAGGGTCCGGGCCGCGTCCAGCGGGAAGCCCGGCCGCCAGCGCCGCACCGCGCCGCCGCCCGTACCGTCCGTCCCGCCCGCCACTGCCGTCGCCTCCTTCGCCCCCGTCGCCGACCATGGGGATATGAACGATACGCGGCTGCCGGAGCTGCCCTCCGGGGACGAGAGCGCGGTGCGGGGGCTGTACCGCCGGGTGCTGGAGGGGTGGAACCAGCGGGACGGCGCGGCCTTCGCCGGGCCGTTCGCGGAGGACGGCGAAGTGATCGAGTTCGACGGGACCCGCTACCGCGGGCGCTCGGCGATCGCCGCCGAGACGGGGCGGGTGTTCGCGGACCACCCGACGCCGGAGTACGTGGCCAAGGTGCGGCGGGTCCGGGCGCTGGGGGCGGACGTGGTGCAGCTGGACGGCGTCGCCGGGATGGTGGCGGACGACGCGGAGGACCTGGACCCGGCGCTCAACGCGGTGCAGACGGTGATCGCGGTGAACGCCGGGTCGGGGTGGCGGATCGCACTGCTGCAGAACACACCGGCGCGCTTCGACCTGCAGCCGGACCGGGCGGAGGCGTTGACGCGGGAGCTGCGGGGGCTGATCGGGCGGGGCCCGGGGCCGGCGCAGGAGCACCCGGTCCGGCCCCAGGGGTCCTGACGGGGTTCAGCGGGTTCAGCGGGTTCAGCGGCCCTGGAGGTGGGCGGCCCAGGAGCGGATGTCGCCGAGCCGGTCGTAGAGGCCGTCGCCGGGGCACTCGGTGGCGAAGGCGTCCCGGTGGCCCGAGACGGTGTCGAAGGAGACGACCGTGCCCTTGGGGTAGCGGCTCTGCGAGGAGCCGGAGGTCAGGTTGGTGTGGCCGGCCGCGTCCTGGCCGGTCAGGCCGAGCTTCCAGGCCGCGATCTTGCTCACGCCGTCCACCAGGTCCTGCGGCGGCCCGTCCGTGGTGAAGGTGCCGAGCGCGGCGACGCCGGCCGAGTCGGTGTTGAAGCCGAGGGTGTGTGCGCCGAGGACGGGCTGGGCGACGCCGCCGGCGCGGCCCTCGTAGATGGTGCCGCAGCGGTCGACCAGGAAGTTGTAGCCGATGTCCCGCCAGCCGTTGCTCTGGACGTGGTACTGGTAGATCGCGCGGATCATCTGCGGTGCGTCACCGCACGCGTAGTCGGTGGTGGTGTCGGTGTGGTGGACGAAGACCGCCTTGACCGTCCCGGTGTAGACGAAGCCCGGGTCGCGCAGCGACTCGTCGGCGCCCCAGCCGGCCCGGGTGACGATGCCCGGGCGCGGCGCCTCGTGGTCCTGCGGCATCCGGGCGGCCGCGGTCTCGGCCGGCAGCGTGCGCGGGGCGGAGGATGCCGCGCCCTTGCCCGGGTCGACCAGTTCGGCGCGGAGCCCGGCGGGCAGTCCGTTCGGCCCGGGGGTGACCTCGATCGTGACGCCGTCGCTGCGGCCGGTCCACAGCGGTGCCGTCGAGCCGCGGATGCCGGACCGGCCGTCCCGCTCGTCGGGGGCGTCCTCGCCCTCGACGGCGAGCTGGTGCCAGTCGGTCCAGGTGCCGGTGGAGGCGCGGTGGGTGCGGACCCGGATCGAGGTGCCGGCGAGGGACTGCCGGGGATCGTCCCAGCTCACCCCGATGAGCGAGAAGGGCTTGGTGGTGCGCTTCGTGACGCTGTGTTCGGCGGAGGTCAGCGACAGGCTCGTCACGGTGCCGCCACCGGCGGAGGTCTGCTCGGCCGGGACCGGCTCGGCGACGGCAGGAACGGCGACGGCTGGGACGGCGGTGGACTGGAGCAGCAGGACGGCGATGCAGCTCGTGGCCGCACCGGCGAGAAGTGAGATACGCATAAAACGGATATTGACGACAAATGACCGATGCCGCCACGCCGCCCCGCGCCCGTTCGGCCGCCCCTCCCGGCCTCCCACTCGAAGGCCGTAGGCTGGGGCGCACCATGACTGCGCCTTTCGCTGCCGATGCCCGCACCCCCGTCGAGCTGCTGCACGCATTCCTGCGCGGCGGCACCCCTTCGGTCGATCCCGCGGCCCCGCTGGTCACCTTCTACGACGACGCCACCGGCGAACGGGTGGAGCTGTCCGCCCGGACCTTCGACAACTGGGTCGCCAAGACCGCCAACCTCCTACAGGACGAGCTGAACGCCGGCCCGGGCGACCGGGCCGCCCTGCTGCTGCCCGCCCACTGGCAGAGCGCCGTCTGGCTGCTCGCCTGCTGGTCGGTGGGGGTGGCGGCGGTGCCGGGCGGCGACCCGGCCACCACGGACCTGGTCGTCAGCGGCCCGGACGGACTCGCGGCCGCCCAGGCCTGCGAGGGCGAGCGGGTGGCGCTCGCCCTGCGTCCGCTCGGCGGCCGCTTCCCGCAGCGCCCGGACGGCTTCCTCGACTACGCCGCCGAGGTGCCCGGCCAGGGCGACCGCTTCGCCCCGTACTCCCCCGTCGCCCCGGAGGGGCAGGCACTGGAGACCCTGGTGGACGGGCTGCCGCTGAAGCTGACGGGCGAACAGACCGTCGCACTGGCCCGGGAAGGCGCGGTCCGCCTCGGCGTGAAGCCCGGCGACCGGGTGCTGTCCACCCTCTCGTACGACGACTGGGCGGGCCTGGAGGCCGGCCTGCTGGCGCCGCTGGCGGCCGGCGCCTCGGTGGTGCTGTGCCGCAACTCGCAGGCGCTGGACGCCGAGCAGTGGGAGAAGCGGATCGACTCCGAACGGGTGACACTGCGCCTCGGGTGACCCCCAGGCCCCGGCCGGGCGGGTAGGGATCCCTGCCATGGCCGAGGACGACACCGAGCACCCCCCGACCGACACTCCCCCGACGGACGGCCCGCCCGCGGACCGTCCCCCCGCGGACGCCTCCCCGGGCGGGGCCGGACGCCCGCGCAGACGCCGGCGGTGGCTGATGATCACCGCCGGCGTCGTCGCGTTCCTGCTGGTCGCCACCGGGGTGCTGCTCTACGTCGCCTACCGCAAGCTGGACGGCAACATCCGGACCGACTCGGCCACCGACCGGCTGCTCGCCAAGCTGGAGGCCGAACGGCCGAGCCGCACCGCCGGCGCGCGGGGCGCCGAGAACATCCTGCTGATCGGCAGCGACGACCGCTCCGGCTCGAACGGCTCCTACGGCGGCGAGGCGGGCACCCAGCGCTCGGACACCACGATCCTGCTGCACCTGGCCGCCGACCGGAAGCACGCGACGGCGGTCTCCGTCCCGCGCGACGTCATGGTCAGCGTGCCCGCCTGCGAGAAGCCGGACGGCACCCGCAGCAAGCCCGCGCTGATGCAGTTCAACTGGGCGTTCGAGACGGGCGGCCCGGCCTGCTCGATCCGCACCGTCGAGCAGCTGAGCGGCATCCGGATCGACCACTACGTGATCGTCGACTTCAGCGGCTTCAAGACGATCGTGGACGCGATCGGCGGGGTCGACGTGTGCGTGCCGCAGCCGATCCACGACAAGGACGCCAGGCTCGACCTGCCCGCCGGGCGGCAGACCCTGCACGGCGAGCAGGCGCTCGGCTACGTCCGGGCCCGGGAGAGCCTGGGGGACGGCAGCGACACCCAGCGGATGGGCCGTCAGCAGCAGTTCCTGGCCTCGCTGATCCGCAAGGTGGAGTCGCAGGGGGTACTGCTGAACCCGGCCCGGCTGTGGCCGGTGCTGGACGCGGCGACCTCCTCGGTCCGGGCGGACGGCGGGCTGTCCTCGCTCGGCGCGCTGTACGACCTCACCCAGGACCTGCGCGGCATCCCCACGCCCAACGTGGTCTTCCTGACCGCGCCGCGCCGCCCGTACCGCTACGACTCGGACCGGGACGAGTTCGTGCAGCCACAGACCGGCCAGCTGTTCACGGCGCTGCGGGACGACCGGCCGGTCTCCGTCCGGCCGCCCGGGTCGACGCCGTCCACGGGCGCGGACGCGGGCGCCGGGGCGAGCCCGGGTGCGACCCCCGGCGCCGGCTCCGCCGAGGCGGCGACGGCGGCGTCGCCCTCGGCCACCGCCTCGCCCACCTTCGAGGGGCGCACCGCCGACGTGGACGCCTGCGCGCAGCACTGACCGGGCCGCGCGGCCGTCCGGAACCCGGCCGCGCGGAGCCGCCGGTCGGCGCGGGTACGTCCGGCGAATGCCCTGCAAATGTCCGGCGGCGAACGGAATTTACCTCCACTTTGTTCAAACATGATGCAGATCACAGCAGGAACCATTCCCCCGTTCGACTCGTCTACTGTGTTCCGGATCGGCCCGTCAGAACGGGCGGGCCGGAGCCGTGACCGGTCGAACGTAGGGAACCCCCGTGCACGAGGAGCAACCGGAAACCGGCCGGTACCGCGTGGACCCGGCCCCCGGTGTCCCCCGGCAGCGCCGCCGGAACGCCGGAACGCCCGAGGCGCCGGCCGGCGAGGGCCGCCGGGACAGCCGGCGGCGGGCCGCCGCCCTCGCCAAGCGGCAGCGGCGGCGCCGGGCGCTCAAGTGGACCGCCGGCGCCGGCGCCCTGGTGATGGTCGCGGGCTGCGGCGGGGCGTACTACCTGTACCGGCACTTCAACAGCAATCTGACCTCCGTCAAGGTCCAGCTGGGCGACGAGGCGGAGCGCCCCAAGGCCGCCGGGGAGGCGCTGAACGTCCTGGTGATCGGCACCGACAGCCGGGCCGGCCTCGGCCGCGAGTACGGCGACGAGGGCAGCACCGGACACGCCGACACCACCCTGCTGTTCCACATCTCCAAGGACCGCTCCAACGCGACGGTGGTCAGCTTCCCGCGCGACCTCATGGTGCCGATCCCGGAGTGCCAGACCCCCCAGGGCAAGAAGATCCCGGGCTCGGCGCGGGACATGTTCAACAACAGCCTCGGCCAGGGCGGGCGCGACGCCGGCTGCACCTGGAAGACCATCGAGAAGAACACCGGGATCCGGGTCGACCACTTCATCCAGGTCAACTTCGAGGCGGTGAAGACGCTCTCCACCGCGGTCGGCGGGGTCGAGGTGTGCGCCGCCAAGGACATCAACGACTCGGACTCCCACCTCAAGATGGCCAAGGGCCGGCACGTCGTCCAGGGCGAGGAGGCGCTGGCCTTCGTCCGCACCCGGCACGCCGTCGGCTTCGGCGGTGACCTCAGCCGGATCCCGCTGCAGCAGCAGTTCATCAGCTCGATGATCCGCAAGATCAAGAGCGACGACACCCTGACCAGCCCGACCAAGCTCTACAAGCTCGCGGACGCCGCCACCAAGGCGCTCACCGTGGACGACGGCATCGGCAGCGTGGAGAAGCTCAAGAACCTCGCGCAGGACATCAGCAAGGTGGACACCAAGAACATCACCTTCGCCACCGCGCCCGTCCTGGAGGACCCCAAGGACAAGGACCGGGTCATCTTCAAGCAGCCGGACGCCCAACAGGTGTTCGCGATGGTCGCCGGCGACCGCTCGCTGACCGAGACCGCCGCCCCGCCCGCCCCCGACGGCGCCGCCTCCGCCGCGCCGGCGGCACCGACCGCCACCGCCCCGGCGGTGGACACCAAGGACGTCCAGGTCACGGTCCGCAACGGCAGCGGGAAGCGCGGGCTGTCCGGGCCGACCGTCGACAAGCTCCGGACGAAGGGCTTCGCCAAGGCCGCGGTCGGCACCGACGCCCCGGTCGCGGCGGGCACCACGGTCTCCTACCAGGCCGGCCAGGAGGCCGCGGCCGGAGCCCTGGCCGCCGCCCTCGGCCTGCCGGCCGACGCCGTCCGGCCGGCCGCGAAGGCGGACCCGAAGGCCGGGCTGCAGCTGGTGCTCGGCAAGGACGCCCTGACCGCTTCCTCCACCGCGGAGGGGGCGCCGACCGAGGCGCCCGAGGACCTCCAGCGGGTGCAGGCGGACGACACCGACCTCTGCGCCAAGTAGCCCCCGGCCGGGGAGCGGGAACGCTACGCCCGCACGCGGACGGCCGCGGCCGGTAGTGGCCGCCGCGCGGGCGGCGGGGGCCGACGGCGGCCGGTGCACCGGCAGCTGGTCCCGCGGCCCGACGAGGCCCGGCCCGCCCGGCCGTCGACGCCCGCGCCCGGCTCGGCCCTCCACACGGCTCCGCCGCCCCCGCGAGCGGCGGAGACGGCGGAGACGGCGGTCGCGACGGGGCGTCAGCCGGTCTTGGAGAGCACGTCCTCGGCGGACGGGCCGACGCTGGCGATCACCCGGCGCGCCAGCGAACGCGGCGAGGTGAGGAAGCCGAAGCCCCAGCTGAGATGCATGGTCGCGAACGCCACCGGGAGCATCGCCCTGGCCTTGGCGGACAGGCCGCGGCCCTCGGTCACGGCGCCGCCGACGATGCCCAGCAGGTAGGCGCCGGGCACCGCGAGGAAGGCCGGGTGGACGGCGGCGCCGAGCACCAGCCCGAGGGTGACCGCCAGCAGCGCGGACGGCGGGGCGAGGTAGCGCAGGTTGACCGAGCCGCGGTGGTAGCGGGTGACGACCCGGCGCCAGCGACCGTAGTCCTTGTACTGCTTGGCCAGCGCCCGCACCGAGGGCCGGGGGCGGTAGGTCACCTTGAGCTGCGGGGTGAACCAGACCAGGCCGCCGTCCTGGCGGATGCGGTAGTTCAGCTCCCAGTCCTGGGCGCGGATGAACTCCTCGTTGTACCCGCCGAGCTTCTCCAGCACCTCGCGCCGGAACACCCCGAGGTAGACGGTGTCCGCCGGGCCGGCCAGGCCTCCGGTGTGGAAGGCGGCGTTGCCGACGCCGAGCTTGGAGGTCATCGCGGCGGCGACCGCGTTCTCCCACTCGGTCTCGCCCTCGGCGTGCATGATGCCGCCGACGTTCGCGGCCTCCATCTCGCCGAGCAGCCGGACCGCGGTCGCGATGTAGCCGGGGGTGAGCAGGCCGTGGCCGTCCACGCGCACCACTATCGGATGGCGGGAGCCCCGGATCGCGGCGTTCAGCCCGGCGGGCGTCCGGCCGGTGGGGTTCGCCACCGTCCGCACCCGCGGGTCCTCGGCGACCAGCTCGGCGGCGATCTCGTCGGTGCGGTCGCGGGACGGGCCGAGCGCGATCACCACCTCCATCGGCCCCGGGTACTCCTGGTCCAGGATGCGCCGGACGGCCGTGCGCAGGTGACGTTCCTCGTTGAGCACCGGCATGATCACGGAGACAGCCGGCAGCTCCTCAGCAGCCTTGGTGTTCATCGGGGCCCACCGTACCGGTGCGGACGCGTCCTCGTCTCGTCCCGGTCCGGGCCGCCGCGCGCCCCTCGCGCCCCCGCGCCGGGACTGTGATCAAGAACACGTGCCCGCCCGGCGGCGCGGGCCCGGACGGGGTGGTTCCGGCGCCCCTGCGACACGGGTCCGGTACGGGTTCAGAGTGCGTAGTGGGCCACGGTGAACACCGCGTAGCCGACCAGCGAGAGCCGGTTCACCAGGTGCTGCGGGCCGCCCAGCCGGTCCGGCAGGACGCGGTCCGGGCGCAGGTCGGGCCGGTGGGCGGCGGTGGCCACCGTCCGGGCGAGCGCCACCGGGTCGTACCGGTCGCCGAAGTGGCCGGCCAGCCAGACCGCGGGGCGGCTGGCGACGGAGAACTCCCTGCCGTCGCGCAGCCGGATGGTGAGCAGGTTCCGGTGGACCGCGGCCGCGTTGATCTCCGCCCAGCGGAAGCTGCGGGTGCGCAGCGCGGTGGCGACCCGCAGGCCGTGGCGGTCGGCCACCATCTGCCAGGACAGCGTCTGGGCGCAGGCGAGGATCGCCGTCGAACCGATCCACAGCGGGCGGACCAGGTTCTCCCACCAGCCGTCGTCGTCGAGCAGCACCACGGCGGCGGCGACCAGCAGCGCCGCCACCGGCCCGGCGGCCGCCCGCAGCGGCGTCGGCATCTCCCAGCGGCGGGCGGCCACCGGCGCGGTGCCCGGGCCGGCCGCGGGGGCGGCGGCCACCGTCTCGGCGGTCAACGCGGCGACGGCGAGTTCGCGCTCGCGGTAGCGCTCGGTGCGGCGGCTGAGCCGCGGGGCCCGGGCGGCGGGGGCGACCACGGCCGCCACCCAGTGCGGGTCTCCGTGCAACAGGCCGGGGCGGACGAGGAGTTGGTGGTCGATGCCGTCGGGGCCGCGGTACAGCACGGCGGGCACGCTGCGGCCGGCCCGGGCCAGCAGCGCGGCGGCCTCGGCGGGGGTCGCGCGGTCGAAGACCTCGTCGTCGTCCGCGTCGTCCTCGTAGTCGTCGTAGTCGTCGTAGTCGTCTTCGTCCTCCGCCCTGTCGTCCTCGTGGCCGCGCAGCAGGTCGGGGTAGTCGGCTTCCTCGCCGGCGGTCTTGTGGAACTCCGGCACCCAGGCCGGTCCCGCCTCGTCCGGGGCGCCTGCGGCGGCCCAGCGGTAGCGGTCGCGCTCGACCAGGCGCCACAGCCCCGGCCCGTCCGGCGGGCCGTCCAGCGGCTGGACCAGCAGGTCGCCGCGGGCGTCGGCGCGGACCCGGACGGCGAGCGCGGGGGCGGACCCCTCGAAGGCCGGTCGGGCGCGGCGGGCGCGGCCGACGGCGGCCGTGCCGAGCAGCACCAGGCCGGGCAGGGCGATCAGACCGCCGGCGCTCAGTTGGCCGGAGACGTCGTAGTCGTCGCCGAGGGCGCGGACGGAGTCGCCGTCCACCAGCAGCGGGACGGTCTCGCCGGGCTGCGGCTGCCGCTGCCACCAGACGTCCAGGGCGGCGGTGCGCTCGGGGCCGCCGCCGGGCGGCTGGAAGCGGACGGTCAGCACGTCGTCCCGGTCGGTCGTGCCCGCGGTGCCGGTCACCCGGACGGACCGGTCGGCGGCCGCGTCCGCCCGGGCCTGCGCCCAGAACCCGTACAGCGGGAAGGCCGCGGCGACGACGAGCAGCAGGACGCCGAGGGTGCGGCTCAGCGCGGGCGGGGTGTCGCGGTGGACGGGCGGGTGCGTGCCGGCGGCCGTCCAGGGGAAGGGGACGGGCGAGGGCCCTCCCGCGGCCGTCCACGGGAAGGGGACGGGCGGGGCCATCAGTTCGTCCAGCTGCTGGCGGGCGCGGCGGCGGCCCGCCTCGGCGCTCAGCAGGACGACGGTGAGCAGCACGTGGAGCAGTACCGCCGACCAGCGGGCGAGCGGGGTGACCAGGCCCTCCGGCAGGTACCAGAGCAGGGCCAGGACCACGGGCGGGACCAGCGCCCGGATCCGGATCCTGGTGGCCAGCAGGACCACCTCGGCCAGGACCGACCAACCGGCCAGCGCCGATCCCCAGGTGTCCCGGCAGACCCCCTGGACGTTGCAGCGGGCGGCGGCGGGCTCCACCGCGGTGGCCAGCACCGCGAACGCGACCGGCAGCAGGGCGAGCCAGCGGCCGTCCAGCCGCCAGGCCGTGCGGGCGACGCGCCAGCGGGCGGCGGCCGCGACGGTGAGGGGCGCGGCGCTGGGCAGTGGCGGGGCGTCCGAGGGGAACATCGGACGATCATCTCAGCCGCCCTGGGGCTGAACGCGCGTCAGGGGCAGCGGGGGCGGTGCCCCGGCGGGCCCGGACGGAGCGGCCCCGCAGAGGGGCCCGGCACGGCACGCGGCAGGGGCCGGGTGCGGTGTGCACCCGGCCCCTGCCCGGTCCCGGTCCGGCGCCCCCCGGCGCCGGATCAGTCCGTCGCGATGGCGGCGAGGACGTTCATCCGTCCGGCCCGGAAGGCCGGGACGAGGGCCGCGACCAGGCCGATCACCACCGAGGAGACCAGGGTGATCGCGATCGTGGTGGTGGGGACGGAGAGCGTCGCGAGGCCCTGGTCCCGCAGGACCCCCTGCACGGCGACGCCCCAGGCGAGGCCCAGCCCGGTGCCGAGGACGGCGCCGAACACCGCGATCACCACGGACTCCAGCCGGATCATCCGGCGCAGCTGGCGGCGGGAGAGCCCGATCGCCCGCAGCAGGCCGATCTCCCGGGTCCGCTCGACCACCGACAGCGCCAGGGTGTTGACGACGCCGAGCACCGCGACCGTGATCGAGAGGGCGACCAGCCCGTAGATCAGGTAGAGCAGGGTGTTGACCTGGGACTGCACCAGTTCCTTGTAGCCGGCCTGGTCCTTGACGGTCAGCTGCGGGTACTCCTTGAGCCCGTCCTGCAGGGCGGTCAGCGTCCTGGCGACGTCCGCACCGGAGGAGGCCTTGGCGAAGAAGGTCCACACCGGCGGCTGTTCGGCGGCCGGGACCACCTCGGCCATGGTGTCCATGGCGACGAAGGAACCGTCGCCGAACAGCTCGCCCTTGGCGAAGACCGCGCCGACCGGCAGCTCCTGGGTGCGGCCCTTGCCGTAGTCGACGGTCACCCGGTCGCCGACCTTCAGGCCGTGCGCCTTGGCGAAGGCCTCGCCGATGCCCAGCGAGCCGCGCCCGATCGAGTCCACCGCGCCGGACTTGACGGTCGGCCGGAAGTCGGTGGCGAAGAAGGCGGGCGGTACGGCGGTCAGGTCGGTCTTCGCCTTCTGCCCGTCGGACAGCTGGACCTTGGCGGCCTGGAAGCCCTTCTGGGTGGTGACGTGGTCGATGCCCGGGGTCCGGCGCACGATGTCCAGCATCTCCGGGGTGACCTCGGTGCGGCCGCCGGCGATGATGTAGTCCACGCCGACCGACTTGTCGATCTGCGCACTGGCCGAGGTGACCGCCGAGGAGCTGAACACCGCGGAGGCGATCACCAGCGCCAGGCCGATCATCAGCGCGGCGGCGGTGGCACCGGTACGGCGCGGGTTGCGCATCGCGTTGCGCTGGGCCAGCTTGCCGGACGGCCCGAACACGGCCGGCAGCACCGCGCCGAGCACCCGGACGATGGCCGAGGCCAGCAGCGGGCCGAGCACCACGAAGCCGACCAGGGTGAGCACCACGCCCAGGCCCAGGTACTGCCCGCCGGTGGCCGCCTTCTCCGACCGCGCGCCGAGCACCAGCAGCGCGCCGCCGCCCGCCGTCAGCAGCAGGCCGACCGCCGTGCGGACCGCGTTGGCGCGGCCCTCGGCCGGGGTGCCGTGGTCGCGCAGGGCGGCCATCGGCGAGATCCGGCTGGCCCGGCGGGCCGGGAACCAGGCCGCGACCAGGGTGACCACGATGCCGAGCGCGTAGCCGGCGACGAACACGTCCGGCCCGATCTGCAGGTCGGCCGCCTTGAGGTCCATGCCGATCGCGTTCATCAGCTTGATCAGGCCGACCGCGACCCCCAGGCCGGCCGCGACCCCGAGGGTCGAGCCGAGCACGCCCAGGATCAGCGCCTCGACCAGCACCGAGCGGTTGACCTGCCGGCGGCTGCCGCCGACGGCGCGCAGCAGCCCGATCTCCCGGGTGCGCTGGGCGACCAGCATCGAGAAGGTGTTGATGATCAGGAACCCGCCGACGATCGCCGAGACGAAGGCGAAGCCGAGCATCGCGTACTTCATGAAGTCGAGGCCGCTGCCGACCTGCTTGGCGTTCTCGTCCTTCTGCTCGGCCGCGGTCTTGACCTGGTAGTCGCCGCCGATCTTGGCCGCCGCCGCAGCCTTGAGCTGGTCGTTGCTGCGGCTGCCGTCGCCGAAGGCCTCGACGGAGGTGTAGGCCGGCTCGCCGAGCAGCAGCTGCTGGGCGGTCGGGGTGTCCAGGAAGCCGAGCGCCGCGCCCGGGTTGGTGGCGGTGAAGGTGGCGATGCCGACGACGGTGAAGTCGTGCTTGCCGCCGGAGTTCTCGACCCGGACCTTGGCGCCGAGGCCGAGCTTGGCCTTCTTCGCGGTGTCCGCGTCCAGCACCAGCTCGCCGGAGTTCTGCGGCGCGTGGCCGGAGGTGATGGTGAGCGGGTTGCGCGGGGTGTCGGTCCAGTTGCCGAGCAGGGTGGGCGCGCCGCTGGTCGGGCCGACCAGCTTGTTGGTGGCCGGGTCGACCAGGATCGCGTTCCCGACCATGACCTGGCCGACGGCCTTCTTCACGCCGGGCACCGCGGCGACCTGGTCGGCGAGCGCGACCGGGACCGTCGGCGGCTTGACGGCGGCCTGCTGGTCGTCGTCCTCGGCCGGCTTGGGCGGCTGGACCGAGACGTCGGAGGCGGTCGCGGCGAAGAGCTTGTCGAAGGTGCTGGTGGCGGTGTTGGAGAACACCAGGGTGCCGGAGACGAAGGCCACCGACAGCACGACGGCGATGAGCGAGAGCGCCATCCGGCCCTTGTGGGCGAAGAAGCTCCGCAGTGAGGTCTTGAGCAGCATGGTCGTCGTCCCGCCGCTCAGCTGGTGCGCTTGCCGTCGAAACGGCGCATGCGTTCGAGGACGGAGTCGGCGGTGGGCGCGTGCATCTCGTCGACGAGCACGCCGTCGGCGAGGAAGAGCACGCGGTCCGCATAGCCGGCGGCGACCGGGTCGTGGGTGACCATCACCATGGTCTGGCCCAGCTCGTCCACCGAGCGGCGCAGGAAGGTCAGCACCTCGGCGCCGGCCCGGGAGTCCAGGTTCCCGGTGGGCTCGTCACCGAAGATGATCTCGGGGCGGGCGGCCAGCGCCCGGGCCACTGCGACGCGCTGCTGCTGGCCGCCGGAGAGCTGGGTCGGACGGTGCTTCAGCCGGCCGGCCAGGCCGACGGTCTCCACCACCTGGTCCAGCCAGGCCTGGTCGGGCTTGCGGCCCGCGATGTCCATCGGCAGCGTGATGTTCTCCAGCGCGTTCAGGGTCGGCAGCAGGTTGAACGCCTGGAAGATGAAGCCGATCTTGTCCCGGCGCAGTCTGGTCAGCTGCTTGTCCTTGAGGCCGGTGATCTCGGTGTCGCCGATCCAGATCCGCCCGCCGCTGACCGTGTCGAGCCCGGCCAGGCAGTGCATCAGGGTCGACTTGCCGGAGCCCGACGGGCCCATGATCGCGGTGAAGCGGCCGCGCTGGATGTCGACGTCGACCGCGTCGAGCGCGGTCACCTTGGTCTCGCCCGAGCCGTACGCCTTGGTGACCTGACGGGCCGAAGCGGCGACGGCGGGGGCTCCGCCGGGAAGCTGGGGGTCGTACACGGCTGCTGCTGCCGTCGTCACTGGAGTCTCCTAAGAAGATGCGCTCACCCGTTGCCCCAGCCTCACGGGTCCGCCCGCCTGGCGACATGGTGCCAGCGGTAGTCCTCGACCGGGAGTCAGCCCCACCCTCCCGGTGGACCGGGCTGCCGGACCCGACCGGATCGGGCCGCTTCCTGGCGGGCGGGGATGTGTGAACCACGTTAGGAGCGGACGGCGGACGGCTCGTCATCCGACGGAATGAAGCGGCTCAACCAAGGTTCTACGGGGCGCGGCGCGCCTCCCCCTAGGGGTCGCCACGGCCCGTATCGGGGACGCCCCGTACGGGCCGCGGCGCTGGTCACCGACCGGTCACCGACCGGTCGGCGCCGACCGGCGGCCGGTCAGCAGCCGCTCAGCGCCGGAGCGGACAGCCGCTCCAGGGCCGTGGCGAAGCCCTCGACGACCGGGGTCAGCAGGCTCTCGGTCTCGCGCTCCAGCAGGGTCGTGCCGTCCTCCCGGGCGGTGACGTGGCGGTCGAGCACGAACCAGCCCTGCGTGATGTGGCCGGCACCCATCGAGCTGAGCACCGGACGCAGCGCGTAGTCCACCGCGAGGACGTGCGCGGACGAGCCGCCGGTGGCCAGCGGCAGGACGGTCTTGCCCGCGAGCGCGTACTGCGGGAGCACGTCCAGCAGGGCTTTCAGCAGGCCCGAGTAGGCGGCCTTGTAGACGGGGGTGCCGATGACGACGCCGTCGGCACGGGCGAACAGCTCGGTGACGGCGACGATCTCGGGGTGGTCGAAGTCACCCGACAGCAGGGCGTGCGCGGGCAGGCTGCGGGCCTCGAAGGGGACGACGTGGTGGCCGCGGTCCGCCAGCCGCGCGTCGACGTGGCGCAGCAGGCGGGTGGTGCGGGAGGTGGCGGACGGGGAGCCGGAAACGGACAGGACGACGGCCATGGGTTCACCTCTGGCTGGAAGCGGGGCGGCGCTGCGCAGCGGGGGAAGGCGCTGCGGCGGGGTCACCGGGGTGGGGCCGGTGCCGGGGGCGCTACGTCGGTGGACGTGCGGGTTTCGACGGGCGCGCGTCAGCCGCGACAGAGCGAACAGGCCACACCGCGCCGCAGGTCGACGTACCGCCGACGCGTGAGTGCAGGCTGATCCATGTCCGAAATGCAAACACGCCGTGTTCGAGCCGGTCAAGAAACGTTTCAGCCTCCGGAACGCCGGGTGTCCGAACGTTACGGAGGGCCGCGCGGGCTCTGCGGAGGGCCGCGCGGGCTCTGCCGAGGGCCGCGCGGGCTCTGCCGAGGGCCGTGTGGGCTTTGCCGAGGGGCTCTGCGGACCTTGCGGCGGAACGATCCGGTGCGTGCATCAAAACGGCTACAAGAGGCCCGGTGGGCCCCCCGGGGGGAGTCAGCCCCACCGGGGTCGGGCATCCTCGACGGCATGAACACGTGGCAGGAGGGCCGCCCGGGGGGCGGCGGGAACCCGTACGGCGGCACCGGGGGCGGCGGCTCGGCGGCCGAGCCGCCGCTGCCGGCCTCGCTGAACCCGCGCGGCCCGGGGTCGTCCGCGCCCGCGCAGCCGGCGCAGCCGGGGCCGTCCCGGCTCGGCGGCGTCCCGCAGCAGGGGACCGGCGCGCCGGGCACCCGGCCCGGCGGCCCGACCGGTCCCGGGCACCCGGACGGGCCGAGTGGTCCCGGCGGCCCCGGAGGCCCCGGTGGCCCGGGCGGGCCCGGCAGTGCCCGGCCGGCCGGTGCGCGGGCCGGGCGCTGGCCGCGGCGGCGGATCGTCAAGTGGTCGGTGTTCGGTCTGCTGATCGCCGTCATGGTGACCGCCGTCTCGACCTGGTTCTGGGCCGACTCCAAGCTCAACCACGAGAACGTGCTCGCCGACTACCCGGGCCGCCCGGCCGCGGGCAAGGGCACCAACTGGCTGATCGTCGGCTCCGACAGCCGCCAGGGCCTCACCGACTCCGAGCAGGACGACCTGCACACCGGGCACGACACCGAGGGCAAGCGCAGCGACTCGATGATGATCCTGCACGTCGGGGACAACGGGAACACCCTGATGAGCATCCCGCGCGACTCCTGGGTGCCGATCCCCGAGCACGCGGGCAGCAACGGCAAGCCGGTCAAGGGCACCTCCGCGAAGATCAACTCGGCCTTCGGTGCCGGGGGCGGCCGCCTGCTCGTCCAGACCGTCGAGCAGAACACCGGCATCCGCATCGACCACTACGCGGAGATCGGCTTCGCCGGCTTCGTCGGCGTCGTCGACTCGATCGGCGGCGTCGAGATGAAGATCGACCAGCCCGTCAAGGACAAGGACTCCGGCCTCGACCTGCAGGCCGGCGACCAGACCCTCACCGGCAAGCAGGCCCTGGCCTTCGTCCGCCAGCGCCACCAGATGGCCGACCAGGACCTCGGCCGGATGCGCAACCAGCAGAAGTTCCTCGGCGCCCTCGCCCACCAGGCCGCCTCCCCGGGCAACCTGCTCGACCCGTTCACCTTCTACCCGCTGGTCGACTCGGCGCTCGGCACCCTGATCGTCGACGACGACTGCGGACTGACCGACCTCGGCTCGCTCTTCCTCGCCATGAAGGACGTCAACGGCGGCAGCGGCAAGAGCATCACCGTGCCGATCGGCAACCCGGACTACCGGACCAAGACCGGCGAGTCCGCCGTGCTGTGGGACGCCAACAAGTCCAAGCAGGTCTTCGACGCCTTCAAGAACGACACCGCGGTGCCGGACGTCAAGTGAGCCACGGCCCGGTGGGCCGACGCCGCCGCCTTCCGGACCACTCGGTCCGGGAGGCGCTCACGTTCCGGCCGCCGTCGGATCGCCGTCGGGCCGCCCCCGGCCGTCTCCCGGATCGGGCCGTCTCCCGGCCGGCGCGGGCCCGGGACTATCCCGGCTCGGACCGGCTGGCGTACGGCAGCAGGCCCGTGCCGCACTCCGGGAAGCGGACCAGCCACTCCCCCTCGCCGCCCGCGGCCTCGGTCGCGCCCGAGTAGCCGTAGTGGATCGGCTGCCCGTCGCCGCCCAGCCAGCGGGCGTGCGCCAGCTGCACCGACAGGGCGGCCGGGCGGTGCGGCGCGGCCTGTTCCAGCACCAGGACGTGCTCGGTCTCACCGGGCCTGAAGATCACCGCGGTCTCCGTGCTCGGCCGGCGGGAGAAGACGCGCGCGCCGTCCGTCCAGTACGCGGCGACCGTCACGGCGAGCGTGCCGTCCAGGCTGCCGGTGTCCGGCCGGACGTACTCCTCGTCGGCGACCCAGCGCGCGTGGTGGCGGGTCTCCTCCTCGTCCCGGCGCTCGTCCCAGCGCACCCAGTAGCCCGCGACCCGTTTGACGGTCATGCCCTCGCGGACGACCCGGACCGCGAACCGGGCCGGGCCGACCGCTTCGAAGGAGGCCGCCGGTTCGCCGGAAACCGGTTCGCAGGAGGCCAGGGAGACCACCGTCACCTGCTCGTACGTCACCTCGCCGTCGTCGGCGCTCTGCTCGATCATCGGTGAACCACCTTGCCGGAAAGTCGAGTTCGGTCGCGGCACGACCCGCTTGCGAGGAGCGTAGGACGACGGCGACGACGGCCGGTGGATTGACCGGTTCCGCCCCCGCACGGTCGCGCGCCCGGCTACCCTGCCCCTCCCGCGTCCCGGCCCGACCACCCGCCCGTCCACGACCTCGCCCGCACCCGCGCCGGTCCGGTCCGGCTCGGCTCGGCTCGGCTCGGCCTCAGCCTCAGCCTGGCAGCCGGTCGAGCGCGATGCCGAAGTGCTCCCGGTAGGCGGTCAGCGTCTCGGAGGCCGTGAGCTGCCGCTCGGAGCGGGTGCCGTCGGGCGCGGTGCGGATGAGCCGGGTGGCGCTGAGCGTGGTCCGGCCGCCGTCCTCGGTGAGGACGGAGCAGGTGGTCGAGCGGGTGAAGTGCGAGTCCGGCGAGGTGCTCTGCCACCAGCAGGTCGGGGCGAAGTCCGCGAGCGGGTACGGCCGCGGGTCCAGGCGGTACTGCGGGGCGCCGTCCATCCGAACGTCCAGCTCGCCGTGGGCGCCGTACGGGACCACGGTGAACGTGCCGTGCGGGTCGGACTGCGGGCCCCGCTCGTCGAGGCGCAGCGGGAGCCGGCTGAACCGGCCGAACCCGACGTCCGCCAGCCAGGGCTCGTCCAGGTCGACCCGCAGCGCGAGGTGGTCGAACGGGGGGCCGGGGCGTTCCCCGTCGAAGACCCGGCCGGCCAGCAGGCTCACCCGGTAGCCCAGGGAGCGCAGCAACTCGGCGAACGCACCGTTCAGTTCGTAGCAGAACCCGCCGCGCCGCCGGTCCACCAGCTTGGCCACCAGGGCCGCCGGGTCCAGGACGACGGGCTCGCCGAGGTGGATGCTCAGGTTCTCGAAGGGGACGGCTCGGAGGTGGGCCTGCTGCAGCCGCGCCAGTTCCCGCGCCGAGGGCTCCCCGGGGTCCGGCACGCCGATCCGCTCCAGGTAGGCCGTCCGCGCCGCGGGCGCCAGTTCCTCGTACGCCTTGTCGTGGTCCATCCGCCCATTCCAGCCGGGCCGGGGGCACCGGGCCAATCGGTCCTTGGGCTTAGGTCCCGTCACCCCGGGCGGGCGGGCGGCCGGAAGCGCCACCGCCCCGGAGTGGGAAGTCGGCGGATCCGACGTCCCACTCCGGGGCGGTACGCGTGCCGGGGGCAGCGTTGACTACTTGACCTCGCCGGACTTGGCGATCTTGATCGTGGCCGAGGTGCGGCCGCTCTGCGAGCCGAGCGACTCGATCTTCTTCACCAGGTCAATGCCCTCGACGACCTCGCCGAAGACGACGTGCTTGCCGTCCAGCCAGTCGGTCACGATGGTGGTGATGAAGAACTGCGAGCCGTTGGTGTTGCGGCCGGCGTTGGCCATCGACAGCAGGCCCGGGCGGTCGTGCTTCAGCTGGAAGTTCTCGTCCGCGAACTTCTCGCCGTAGATGCTCTTGCCGCCGGTGCCGTTGTGGTTGGTGAAGTCACCGCCCTGCAGCATGAAGGACGGGATCACGCGGTGGAAGCCGGAGCCCTCGTAGCCGAAGCCGTTCTGGCCGGTGGCCAGCTCGCGGAAGTTCTGGGCCGTCTTCGGGACGACCTCGTCGAACAGCTTGAAAACGATACGGCCGGCCGGCTCGTCGTTGATGGTGATGTCGAAGAAAACGTTGGAACTCATGCAGGGATCATGGCACGAGCGGCCCGCTCCCGCGCGGTACCCCCGGAAAGGAGCGGGCCGGGGACGCCGTGTTATCCGGCCCGCCGGCCCGCCAGCGCCGGGTAGTCGGTGTACCCCTCGACTCCCCCGGTGTACATCAGCCCGTCACGGAGCGGATTGAGCGGCGCACCCGTGCGCAGGCGCTCGACCAGGTCGGGGTTGGCGAGGAAACCGCGGCCGAAGGAGATCAGGTCCGCGCCCGCCGCCAGCAGCCGCCCGGCCGCGGCCAGGCCGCCGTCCTCGGGCAGCGGCCCGCCCCAGCCGAGCGCCGGGTTGGCGATCAGGGTCCCCGGCCAGGCCTTGCGGAGCTCCCGGAAGACGGCGTCCTGCGGGTCGGCGAAGACCACGTGCAGGTAGGCGAGGCCGTCGTCGGCGAGCTCGCCGGTCAGTGCCCGGTAGATCTCCGCGGTGTCCCCCTCCTCCATGCCCTGGCCGGTGAAGCCGGGCGAGACCCGCAGGCCCACCCGCTCGGGCCCGATCTCGGCCGCGACCGCCCGGACCACCTCGACCACGAAGCGGATCCGGTTGGCCACCGGGCCGCCGTACGCGTCGGTGCGCCGGTTGGTGTTCCGGGCGAGGAACTGGTGCAGCAGGTAGCCGTTGGCGCCGTGCACCTCGACCCCGGCGAAGCCCGCCTCGACGGCGTTGCGGGCGGCGGACGCGAAGTCGGCCACGGTCTGCCGGATCTCCGCCGCGGTGAGCTCCCTCGGGACGACGGCCTCCCGGTGCCCGCTCGGCGTGTGGACGGTCCCGGGCAGGGCGACCGGGGAGGGCGCGACCGGGTGCAGGCCGCTGTTCTCCGGGTGGCCGATCCGGCCGCCGTGCTGGAGCTGCAGGAACATCCGGCCGCCGGCCGCGGCGACCGCACCGGTCACGGTGCGCCAGCCGGCCACGTGCTCGGGGGCGTGGACGGCGGGGATGTCGGCGTACGTCCGGCCGACCCGGTTGGGGGTGGTGGCCTCGGCGACGATCAGCCCCGCACCGGCGCGCTGCGCGTAGTACTCGGCCATGACCGGCTGCGGAACACCGTCGGCGCCGGCCCGGGTGCGGGTCATCGGGGCCATCACCAGGCGGTTGGGGAGGCGCAGCGGGCCCAGGTCGGCGGGCTGGAAGAGGCCGGCGGTCTCGGTGTTCGTCGTCATGCCGGAACCGTAGAAGCTAACATCGATGTCAGGTTCAAGGCCCTGCGAGGCGACGCCCCTCCGGGGCAGGACCCCCTCGGGCCACGGAACGTCGCGGCTCGGATCGGATGACGGGGTGGACGGCATGCGGATCGGCGAACTGGCCCGGCGGACGGGCGTGAGCGAGCGCTCGCTGCGCTACTACGAACAGCAGGGCCTGCTGGTCGCCCGGCGCACCGCCGGCGGCCACCGGGAGTACCCGGAGGCGGCCGTCGACCGGGTGGTGCACATCCAGGAACTGTTCGCGGCCGGGCTGCACAGCCGCACCATCTACAAGATCCTCCCCTGCATGCGGGACTCCGACGGCGGCCCGAGCGAGACCGCCACCCCCCTGCTGGTCGAGGAACTCGCCGCCGAGCGCGAACGGATCGACCGGACGATCGACGACCTGCTGCGCTCGCGCGAGGTGCTGGACGAGGTGATCGCGACCGCCTCCGGGCAGCCGTCCACCGAGGCCGCTTAGGTCAGGCCTGGGGCCCGGGTCCGGACAGGGCCTGGGTCCGGGTCCGGACGGCGGCTACGGGCGCCGGGCTACCGACCGCCGGGCTTGCGGGCCAGCAGGTAGGCCTGCCTGCTCTTCTCCTCGCCGTCCGGCTCGCGAACCGTACGGGAGGTGACCGGCAGGCCCGCCCCGCGGGCCAGCTCCTCGACGTGCTCCGGCCGCAGCCGACGGAAGTCCAACGACACCGGGTGGCCGAAGGGCCGCTCCAGGTGCAGGGGCTCGTCGCCGACCTGGAAGGCCAGCAGCAGCCGGCCGCCGGGGGCGAGCACCCGGGCGAACTCGGCGAACACCTCCGGGAGGCGCTCCGCCGGTGTGTGGATGATCGAGTACCAGGCCACCGCACCGGTCAACTCGCCGTCCCGGAACGGCAGGTCGAACAGCGAGCCGACCTCGAACGGCACCTCCGGGTAGGCCGCCCTGGCCAGCTCGACCATCCGCGGCGAGAGGTCGATCCCGCGCACGTCCAGGCCCAGTTCGTGCAGGTGGTGGGTCACCCGGCCCGGGCCGCAACCGAGTTCGGCCGTCCGGCCGTCCGGGCGCTCGGCGCGGACCAGCTCGGCGAAGAGCGCCAGCACGGCCCGGTCCGTCGGCATGGTGTCCATCGCGTCCCGGAAGCGGTCGGCGTAGTCGGCGGCGATCGCGTCGTAGAACGCCCTGGTCGTGGTGAGGAAGTCCGGCTCGGTCACGGTCCGGGACCCTACCCGCCGCCCCCTGGACGTAACATCGCCATCGCCAACCAGCGGGAGGGGAACGGACGATGAGCACGATCGGGGTCTACCTGGCGCATCCGCGGCCGGGCAGTTTCAACCACGCGCTGTACCGGGCCGTGGTGGACGAACTGCGGGAGCGCGGCTGCGAGGTACGGGCCCACGACCTCTACGCGGACGGCTTCGCGCCGCTGCTGACCGCCGAGGAGACCGGCACGGTGGACTCTGCGGAGGAGACCACCGACCACCGGCTCGCCCTGCATCGCGCCGAAGTGGCCACCCTGGACGCGCTGGTGCTGATCCACCCCAACTGGTGGGGCATGCCGCCCGCCGTCCTGGCCGGCTGGGTGCAGCGGGTGCTGGCCCCCGGCGTCGCGTACAAGCTCGGCACGGCCGACGGCGAACCGGCCGGGCTGCTGCGGGCCGGACGGGCCCTGGTGCTCAACACCTCGGACACGCCCGAGGCCCGCGAACGCGACGAGTTCGGCGACCCGCTGGAGCGGATCTGGGCGGCCTGCGTGCTGCCGTACGTCGGGGTCACGGACGTACGGCGGACGGTGTTCCGCACCGTCACCGAGTCCTCCGACGCCCTGCGGGCCGAGTGGCTGCGGCAGGCGCGGGAGCAGGCGGCGGCGCTGCTCGACTGAGGCCGACGGCGGAACGGCCCGGCCGCAGACCGGGCCGGCGGGCGGGCCGTACCGGCGGGTGGGCGGCGGTGAGCGAACGGCGGTGAGCAGGCGGCGGTGAGCGAACGGCGGCGGACCTAGAGGTCCAGCTCCGCCACCGTCTGGTCACCGCTCAGCTCACCGGTCGGCCGGAACCCGAGGCGGGCGTAGAACTCCGCCGGGCCGTTCGGGCCGGGCACGTACGTGACGGTGGCGCGGGTGCCGCCGCGGCGGCGGATCTCCGCGCACACCTGCTCGACGGCGAAGCGGCCGTAGCCGCCGCGCTGCGCGTCGGCGTCGACCAGCAGGCGCCACAGGCCGGAGCGGGGGCGGTCGTCGGGCCGCTCCGGGTGGAAGCGGACGTCGAAGAAGGCCATCACGAAGCCGACCGGCCTGCCGTCGTCCAGGACCAGCCGGGGCCAGGCCGTCTCCCCGTACGCGTACGCCTCGGCCAGCGACTTCACCACCGGCGCGACCAGGTCCTCCTGCCCGGGGCGTACCCGCAGGGCGAGGGCGGCGTCGATGTTCCCGGGGGTGATGGGGGCCAGGCTCAGCGTGGAGGACATGGCGGGCAGCCTACGGAGCGGGCCGCCCGCCGTCGCACGGTTTTCCCCGGCCACGGGCCCTCAGGCCCGGGCCGGGGAGGGCTCCGTCGGCGCGACCGCGGCCGGCACGGGCCCCGCCGCCGTCGTGACCGTCACTCGCCGGCCGGGAAGTCGGTGTCGCGTCCGACCGCCGCCCAGGCCTCGGCCTCCTGCCGCGCGCCGTCCAGGTTGCCGAGGACGGCGTCCACGGCGTCACTGCCGAGCGCGAGCCGCAGCGGGGTCCGCTCGGCGTCCAGGGCGGCCAGGATCGCCGCGGCCGCCCTCGCCGGGTCGCCGGGCTGCTTGCCGTCGGAGTCCGGCAGGCCGGTGCGGACCGGGCCGACCACCGGCTCGTACGCGGCGATCGGGGTGGTGTGGGCGAGTGCGCCGCCCCCCGCGAAGCCGGTCCGGAACGCGCCCGGTTCGACGACCAGCACCTTGATCCCGAACCCGGCGACCTCCTGGGCGAGCGCCTCGGACAGCCCCTCCAGTGCGAACTTGGTGGCCGAGTAGGCGCCCACGCCCGGGAACGAGAAGCGGCCGCCCATGCTGCTCATCTGCACCACCGCGCCCGAGCCCTGGTTGCGCATGTGCGGCAGCACGGCCCGGGTGAGCGCGGCCGGGCCGAAGAAGTGCAGTTCCATCAGGTCCCGCAGTTCGCGGTCGGTGTACTCCTCGACGGCGCCGATCAGGCCGCGCCCGGCGTTGTTCACCAGGACGTCGATCCGTCCGTGCCGCCGCACGGCCTCCGCGACGACGGCGGGGATCCGCTCCTGGTCGGTGACGTCCAGCCGGACCGGGACCAGCCGGTCCGGGTGGGCGGCGGCCAGCTCGGCCAGCGTCTCGGGGCGCCGGGCGGCCGCGACGACGGTGTCACCGGCCGCCAGGGCGGCCTCCGCGATCGCCTGCCCGAAGCCCGAGTTGGCGCCGGTGACCAGCCAGACCTTGCCGGCGGGGTGCTGCTCGGAGGTGTCGCCCATGATCCGTGATCTCCCGCGATCGTCGTGCGCTGCCTGTCAGTTGACGATCATTTATGACACCGGACGGGGGGATCCGTCCAGGACGGTTCGACGCCGGACGAACGACGGCCCCCGACCGCGGACGGGCGATCGGGGGCCGTGCAGAGCACCTGGACCGCGTGCCGCGGCCGGGCCGGGTTACGGGAGGTTGCGGGCCATCACGATCCGCTGGACCTGGTTGGTGCCCTCGTAGATCTGCGTGATCTTCGCGTCCCGCATCATCCGCTCCACCGGGTAGTCACGGGTGTACCCGTACCCGCCCAGCAACTGCACCGCGTCCGTCGTGATCTCCATCGCCGCGTCCGACGCGTAGCACTTCGCCGCCGCACCGAAGAACGTCAGGTCCCCGTCCCCGCGCTGCGACTTCGCCGCCGCCGCGTACGTCAGCTGCCGCGCCGCCTCCAGCTTCATCGCCATGTCCGCCAGCATGAACTGCACACCCTGGAACTCCGCGATCGCCTTCCCGAACTGCCGGCGCTCCTGCACGTACCCCTTCGCGTAGTCCAGCGCACCCTGCGCGATCCCGATCGCCTGCGCCGCGATCGTCACCCGCGTGTGGTCCAGCGTCCGCATCGCCGTCGCGAAACCCGTACCCTCCGCACCGATCATCCGGTCCGCCGGAATCCGCACGTTGTCGAAGTACACCTCACGCGTCGGCGACCCCTTGATCCCCAGCTTCTTCTCCGGAGCACCGAACGACACACCCTCGTCGCCCTTCTCCACCACGAACGCCGAGATCCCCTTCGACCGCAGCTCCGGATCCGTCACCGCCATCACCGTGTAGAACTCCGACACACCCGCGTTCGTGATCCAGCGCTTCACACCGTTCAGCACCCAGAAATCACCGTCACGCACCGCCCGCGTCTTCATCCCCGCCGCGTCCGAACCCGCCTCCGGCTCCGACAGGCAGTACGAGAACATCCCCTCGCCCCGCGCCAGCGCACCCAGGTACTTCGCCTTCAGCTCCTCCGAACCCGACAGCTGCACCGGCAACGACCCCAGCTTGTTCACCGCCGGGATCAACGACGACGACGCGCACACCCGCGCGACCTCCTCGATCACGATCACCGTCGCCAGCGCGTCCGCACCCGCACCCCCGTACTCCTCCGGCACGTGCACCGCATGCAGGTCATTGCCCTGCAACGCGTCCAGCGCCTCCTGCGGGAACCGCCCCTGCTCGTCCACCTCCGCCGCGAACGGAGCGATCTTCGCCTCGGACAGCGAACGCACCGCCTCACGAAGCATCTCGTGCTCCTCGGAGATGCGGAAGAGATCGAAGTCAGCCGCCCCTGCGCTGCCAGCCATGATGCCTGCCTCGTCGTCCAGTGGCCGGAGCCCAGTGACCGAAGTCGGATCCGGTCCGTTCGAACCGGTCCGATCGACGTCGAATCCGGGGTTAACTACCGTTCAGTAGAGATCCTAGGGCTCCCACCTGCGGCTGCCTAGCGCCCCGGGCGCACGGGCGATCCCTGCACGCCCGGGCGGGGCGGATAGCATCGGGGGCGTCCGCGCCGGTCCGAGTCCACATCCGGACCGGTCGAGTCCGCACCCAGGGAGAACCCGTGACCCTCCGCATCTCCGTGATCGGCACCGGCTACCTCGGCGCCACGCACGCCGCCGCGATGGCCGAGTTCGGCTTCGAGGTGCTGGGCCTGGACATCGACCCCGACAAGATCGCCATGCTCACCGCCGGCCGCGTCCCGATGTACGAGCCGGGCCTGTCCGAGCTGCTGCTCAAGCACGTGGCCGGGCACGAAGGATCGACCGGGCGGCTGCGCTTCACCACCTCCGTCCAGGAGGTCGCCGAGTTCGGCGACGTGCACTTCGTCTGCGTCAACACCCCGCAGCGCAAGGGCGAGTTCGCCGCCGACATGTCGTACGTCGACACCGTGATCGACGAGCTGGCGCCGCACCTGACCCGCCCGGCCCTGGTCGTCGGCAAGTCCACCGTCCCGGTCGGCTCGGCGGCCCGGCTGGCCGAGCGGCTGACCGCGCTGGCCCCGGTCGGCGAGGGCGCCGAACTCGCCTGGAACCCGGAGTTCCTGCGCGAGGGCTTCGCCGTCCAGGACACCCTGCGGCCGGACCGGATCGTGGTCGGCGCCCAGAGCGAGCGGGCCGAGCGGCTGCTGCGCGAGGTGTACGCGGAGCCGATCGCGGCCGGGGTGCCGTTCCTGGTCACCGACTACGCGACCGCCGAGCTGGTCAAGGCGGCCGCCAACTCCTTCCTGGCCACCAAGATCTCCTTCATCAACGCGATGGCCGAGGTCTGCGAGGCGGCCGGTGCGGACGTCACCCTGCTCTCCGCCGCACTCGGCCACGACGAGCGGATCGGCCGCAAGTTCCTCAACTCCGGCCTCGGCTTCGGCGGCGGCTGCCTGCCCAAGGACATCCGCGCCTTCATGGCCCGGGCCGGCGAACTCGGCGCCGACCAGGCGCTGACCTTCCTGCGCGAGGTCGACTCGATCAACATGCGGCGCCGCTCCCGGATGGTCGAGCTGGCCCGCGAGCAGTGCGGCGGCGGCTTCCTGGGCCGCCGGATCGCCGTCCTCGGCGCCGCGTTCAAGCCCAACTCGGACGACATCCGGGACTCCCCCGCCCTCAACGTGGCCGCCCAGATCCAGCTCCAGGGCGCCCAGGTCACCGTCTACGACCCGAAGGCCGTGGACAACGCCCGCAAGATGTTCCCCTCCCTGGCCTACGCCGGCTCCGCCCTGGAGGCCGCCGAGGGCGCCCACGTCGTCCTCCACCTCACCGAGTGGGCGGAGTTCCGCGAGCTGGACCCGGCCGAGCTGGGCGCCGTGGTCGCCGAGCGCCGCCTCCTCGACGGCCGCAACGTCCTCGACGCCGAGGCCTGGCGTGCCGCCGGCTGGACCTACCGCGCCCTGGGCCGCCCCAGCTGACCCTCCGCCCACAACGCGCCCGCCCCTGGAGATCCGGGGGCGGGCGCGTTCGGTTACCGTCCTTCGTTGCACAGTTCCGGCCCCCGTTCGACCGACCTGGAGCGCGCGATGACGACAGCGGAGTTCTACCTGCGGGATCCGGCGCCCCGAACCGCCTGGCGGCAGGCCATCCTGATGGGCCGAAACAGCCGCACGTACAAATTCGCCCTGGGCGCCGCCCTGTTGGAATGCGCCGCCGCCGGGCGCACCGAGGTGCCACTGGCCGAACTGGCGGAGCCGTACGCGATGGCCCTGGCCTCACGACTGCGCGACGCGCCGCAGGCCCCGGCAGTGGGCGGGGACGACGACTTCCTCTCCGTCGCCGCCAGGGAGGCCGAGCAGTCCCTGGCCGCCGGGCGGCCCACCGAACGGCTCGTCGACGCCGCCCGCCGGTCGATGCCGGGCATGGTCATGGACCGCTTCCACAACCTCACGGGCGGCTCCGAAGTCCGGCACCGCTTCTACAACGAGACCGGGAAGGGTCGGAATCGCCTCGTCCTGCTCACTCCCGCCCTCCGGCAGATCGCCGTCCCGGAGCAGGCCGCCGGGCTGCGGGCCGAGTTGGCGGCGCGCTGGAGCATCGTGGAGTCCGCCTTCGCCTCGGGCGTCAGCCGCGGTCTGCTCGCCGACGACCTCGATGTGGACGTGGAGCGGTGGCTCCTGCTGGACCGGCGTCGCCGCCGACCCGTCACCGGGGTCGCCGACGCCCTGGTCGGCTTCCAGCACGGCCGCTGCCTGATCTGCGACGAGCCGATCACGCCCGGGGACAAGGTCGCGGTGGACCACGTCTTCCCGTTCGCGCTGATGAAGCGCTTCGACGTCGTGCCGGGCGGTCCGCAGCCGGACCTGGACCGCCCCTGGAACCTCGCCCCGGCCCACGAGGCCTGCAACGGCACCAAGAGCGACCGCATGCCGACCCCCGCCGAACTCGACCGGCTGGCCGGGCGCAACGAGGCCGTCATGGACTCCCCGGTACGGCTGAAGGACAGCCTGCGGGCGAGCCTGAACCACGCGAAGCTCGGCGCCCGACCGCCGGGCAATCGCTGGCCCGCCTTCCTCCGGCAGGTGCAGGACCACTTCAGCTGACCCCCGGGCAATATTGAACACGTTCAGATCGCGTGCGAGGATTGCGGCACGTTCCGCGTCGACCAGGGGATCCTCCATGCGCGCACGGCTCACGTGGCTGATCGGCTCCGCGGCCGCCGCCCTCGTCTCGCCTTTCGCCTACGCGGGGTGGGCTCTGGGCAACTGGGACGGGAGCCCCGGCGCGGCCGACTGCTCCGAGGTCATGGCCTTCGCGGACGGCGAGCTGCCCGCCCGGGCCACCGAGGCCCGCTGCACCGACAACGGCGGCTGGCAGGACCGCGGCTACCTCGCCGAGTTCCGGATGCCCCGCGAGGAACTGGCCCAGCGGTTGACGGCGGCCTTCCCTCGCGTACGGCTGACCGGCGACACGGCGCGCGGCCTGGACTTCGGCAACGCGCTCGGACCGCACGCGACGCCCCCGGGCGGGCAGGCCTCGACCGTCAGCCTGAAGGCCGTCTACGACGGCGACGGGACGGCCCGCGTCACCCTTGAAGCCTTCGACGCCTGAGCCGGGAATGCCCCTCCGGGGCACCCCGTTGGTACCGGCATGACGAGCTACGGCGACGACGCGACGGTCCGCGAGATCCTCACCGGCACCGGGGACACCTGGGCCGTGGTCGGCCTCTCCACCAACACCGCCCGGGCGGCGTACGGGGTGGCCCGGGTCCTCCAGAAGTACGGCAAGCGGATCGTGCCGGTGCACCCGAAGGCCGAGACGGTCCTCGGCGAGCAGGGCTACGCCTCGCTCGCCGAGATCCCGTTCCCGGTTGACGTGGTGGACGTGTTCGTGAACAGCGCGCTGGCCGGTGAGGTGGCCGACCAGGCGGTGGCGGTCGGTGCGAAGGCGGTCTGGTTCCAGCTCGGTGTGGTCGATGCGGCCGCGTACGAGCGGACCCGGGCCGCGGGGCTCTCGATGGTGATGGACAAGTGCCCGGCCATCGAGATCCCGCTGCTCGCCTAGCCGGGGCCGGCTCAGGAACCGGCGCCGTCCAGCTGGGCGATGGTGGCGATGGACGGGCGGCGGCTCGCCCGGAGTCCGGCGGCGGCCGACTCGGCGTCGCGCAGCACGCGGACGGCGTTGTGCCAGGTGAGCTTGGCGAGGTCGGCCTCCGACCAGTGCCGGCGCAGGAGTTCGGCGACCAGGTTGGGGTAGCCGGCCACCGAGTCCAGGCCGTCCGGCAGGAAGGCGGTGCCGTCGAAGTCGCCGCCGATGCCGATGTGGTCGATGCCGGCGACCTCGCGCATGTGGTCGAGGTGGTCGGCGACGGTGGCGGGGGTGGCGATCGGGCGCGGGTGCGCGGCTTCGAAGGCGCGCTGGTGGTCCATGCCTGCCGGGGTGGTGTCCAGCGGGTGGAAGCCGTGGGCGCGCATGTTCTCGTCGGCGGCCAGGGTCCACTCGATGGCGGCGGGCAGGATGAACTTGGGCACGAAGGTGGCCATCGCCACGCCGCCGTTGGCGGGCAGCTGGGCGAGCACGTCGTCCGGGACGTTGCGCGGGTGGTCGCAGACCGCGCGGGCGGAGGAGTGCGAGAAGACCACCGGCGCCTCGGTGACCCGCAGGGCGTCGCGCATGGTGTCGGCGGAGACGTGCGAGAGGTCGACCAGCATGCCGAGCCGGTTCATCTCCCGGACGACCTCCTCGCCGAAGCGGGTCAGTCCGCCGGCCACCGGCTTGTCGGTCGCGGAGTCGGCCCAGGGCACGTTGTCGTTGTGGGTGAGCGTCAGGTAGCGCACGCCCAGCTCGTACAGGGCCCTCAGGGTGGCGAGCGAGCAGTCGATGGAGTGGCCGCCCTCGGCGCCCATCAGGGAGGCGATCCGGCCCTCGGCGCGGGCGGCCTCGACGTCGTCGGCGGTCCGGGCGAGGCGGAGCCGGTCGGGGTAGCGCTCGACCAGGGCGTGGACGAAGTCGATCTGCTCCAGGGTGGCGCTCACCGCGTGGTCACCGGCCAGCGAGGCCGGGACGTAGACGGACCAGAACTGCGCGCCGACCCCGCCCTCCGCGAGGCGGGCGAGGTCGGTGTGCAGGCGGTCGCTCTGGTCGGCGGCGAGGTCGAGCGCGCCGAGGTCGTACCCGGCCTGCTCGCGCATCGCCCAGGGGAGGTCGTTGTGGCCGTCCACGACGGGGGCGGTGCGCAGCAGGGCTCGGGCGCGGTCCAGCGCGGCGGGGTTGTCCAGCTCAGAGGTCATGCGAGCTGTTCTACCCCACCGCCGTGACCGTGATTACTTGCCGAAGCCGAAGGAGGACGAACCGGCCACCTTGGCGCGGAGCTTCTTGCCCTTGTCGGTGGCCTGGTTGTTCAGCTCGGCCTGGAACTCGGTCATCCGCTCGGTGAGCTCGGGGTCGAAGGCGGCGAGCATCCGGACCGCGAGCAGGCCCGCGTTGCGCGCGCCGGCGACCGAGACGGTCGCGACCGGGACGCCGGCCGGCATCTGGACGATCGACAGCAGGCTGTCCATGCCGTCCAGGTAGCGCAGCGGCACCGGCACGCCGATGACCGGCAGCGGGGTGACGGAGGCCAGCATGCCCGGCAGGTGGGCCGCGCCGCCGGCGCCCGCGATGATCGCCTTCAGGCCGCGCTTGTGGGCGTTCTCGCCGTAGGCGACCATCTCGCGCGGCATCCGGTGGGCGGAGACGACGTCCACCTCGTACGGGATCTCGAACTCGTCGAGGGCCTGGGCGGCGGCCTCCATGACGGGCCAGTCGGAGTCCGAGCCCATGACGATGCCCACGACGGGCTGGGAGGCGGAGGCGCTCATTCGGTGATCGTTCCTCGCAGGTAGGCGGCCGCGTGGCGGGCGCGCTCGCGGACGTCTTCGAGGTCGTCCCCGAAGACGTTGACGTGGCCGACCTTGCGGCCGGGCTTCACGTCCTTCCCGTACATGTGGATCCGCAGCCCGGGGTCGCGGGCCATGCAGTGCAGGAAGGCGTGGTACATGTCCGGGTAGTCGCCGCCGAGGACGTTGACCATGACGGTCCACTTGGCGCGCGGCCGGGGGTCGCCGAGCGGGAGGTCGAGGACGGCCCGCAGGTGGTTCTCGAACTGGGAGGTGACGGCGCCGTCCTGGGTCCAGTGCCCGGAGTTGTGCGGGCGCATGGCGAGCTCGTTGACCAGGATCCGGCCGTCGCGGGTCTGGAACAGTTCGACGGCGAGGTGGCCGGTGATGCCGAGTTCGCCGGCGATCCGCAGGGCGAGCTGCTGGGCCTCGTCGGACAGGGCGGGGTCGAGGTCCGGCGCGGGGGCGGTGACCTCGGCGCAGACGCCGTTCTCCTGGACGCTCTCCACGACCGGGTAGGCGACGGCCTGACCGCTGGGCGAGCGGACGACGTTGGCGGCCAGCTCGCGGACGAAGTCGACCTTCTCCTCGGCCAGCACGGGGACTCCGGCCAGGAACGGGGCCTGCGCCTCCTCCTCGCCGTCGACGACCCAGACGCCCTTGCCGTCGTAGCCGCCGCGGACGGTCTTCAGGACGACGGGGTAGCCGTCGCCCTCGTTCGCGAACGCGGTGACGTCGGCCGGGTCGGCGACGATCCGGTGCCGGGGGCAGGGCACCCCGATGGAGTCCAGCTTGGCCCGCATCACGCCCTTGTCCTGGGCGTTGACGAGCGCCTCCGGGCCGGGGCGGACGGCGATGCCGTCGGCCTCCAGGGCCCGCAGGTGCTCGGTGGGGACGTGCTCGTGGTCGAAGGTGACCACGTCGCAGCCGGCGGCGAAGCGGCGCAGGGTGTCGAGGTCGCGGTAGTCACCGAGGACGACGTCGGAGACCACCTGCGCGGCGGAGTCCTGGGGCGTGTCGGCGAGGAGTTTGAACCTGACCCCGAGCGGGATGCCCGCCTGGTGTGCCATGCGGGCCAGCTGCCCGCCGCCGATCATGCCCACCACTGGAAAATTCACATTGCCCGGGGAAGTCACCTCGCCAGGATATCCGGGCCGGTGGGGGGCGGTGGAGCCGCTGGTGGGCCCTCGGAAGCGGACGCGCGTAGATGCGGACCCGGCCCCCTCGGGGCTGAGCCGTTCGGCGGAAGCGGGTAGCCTGGACGGCCAGGTCCTGGTCTACGCGGTCCGATCATGTGCGTGCACGCAGGGCTCAAGGGGCGACCGCGCCGCCGCGATCGGCCCTCTCGACCCGCAGGTACATGGAGGCAGTCCGGCATGGCGACGACCGCAGCTTCGAAATCGTCGCTCGCGCAGAAACTGCGTGGGCTCAAGGGCGAAGTCGTGAAGTTCGGGATCGTCGGCCTGAGCGGCGTGGTGGTCAACTTCGCCGTCTTCTGGGTCTGCATCAACGGCCTGGGCCTCGCCTCGGTGCGCTCCAACATCGCCGCGACGGTGATCGCGATCGCCACCAACTACCTCGGCTACCGCTACTGGCTGTACCGGGACCGCGACGCCGCCTCCCGCAAGCGCGAGATCACGCTCTTCCTGGTCTACAGCGGCATCGGCATGCTGATCGAGACCGGCGTGCTCGGCTTCTCGGTGTACGTGCTGAAGCTGGACTCGCACTACGAGCAGCTGGGCGCCAAGGTGATCGGCCTCGCGGTGGCCACCGTGTTCCGCTTCGTCTCGTACCGCACCTGGGTGTTCAAGTCCGTGCCGGAGCCGGTCGAACTGCCGGCCCAGCAGCCTGCGGGCGCCGCCGGCGGCCAGGAGCTGGCCGCCCAGGCCGAGCTGATGCTGGCCGCCGAGCAGATCCGCTACGCCAAGGCCGAGTAGGCCCCGCGAACCTCCCGCGCAGACCGCACGCAGCCCCGGCAGGCCGACCAGGCCGCCGGGGTTCGTCGTTCCCGCAGCGCGGCCGGCCGGGCCCCGGTCCTCCCGAGCGCAGGCCGGGCCCCGGCCCTCGTGGCTCAGTCCTCGTGGCCTCGGTCGGCGTGGCCTCAGTCGGCGTGGCTGCGCCCGAGGAAGAGCGCGAACACCGGGGGCTTCAGCGAGAGCAGTTCGAGCCGCCCGCCGTCCGCCTCCGCGAGGTCGCGGGCGACGGCGAGGCCGATGCCGGTGGAGTTGCGGCCGCTGACCGCGCGCTCGAACACCCGGTTGCCGAGGTCCGGCGGCACCCCCGCGCCCTGGTCCTGCACCTCGACCACCACCGAGGTGCCGGACGGCCGGACCCGCAGGGTGATCGTCCCGGCGCCGTGCATCAGGGAGTTCTCGATCAGGGTGGCCAGTACCTGGGCGACCGTTCCCGGAGTGCCGACCGCGGTGATCCCGTGCAGGCCCTCCAGGGACAGCACCCGGTTCTTCTCGCGCAGCGTCGGGCCCCACTCCTCCACCTGCTGCTTGATGACCTCGTCCAGGTCGAAGGCGACGGCGGTGGGGCTGCGCGGGTCGCGCTGGGTGGTGAGCAGTCGCTGGACGACGTCGGTGAGCCGCTCGACCTGCTGGAGGGCGATGGTCGCCTCCTCCTTGACCGTCTCCGGGTCCTCGGCGAGGGCGGTGATCTCCTCCAGCCGCATGGAGAGGGCGGTGAGCGGGGTGCGCAGCTGGTGCGAGGCGTCGGCGGCGAGCCGGCGTTCGGCGGTGAGCATCCGGGCGATCCGCTCGGCGCTGGTGTCCAGCACCTCGGCGACCCGGTCGAGCTCGGGCACCCCGTAGCGGCGGTCGCGCGGGCGCGGGTCGCCGGAGCCGAGCCGTTCGGCGGTCTCGGCGAGGTCGGTGAGCGGGCGGGCGAGCCGCTTGGCCTGCCAGACCGCGAGCGCCACGGCGGCCTGGACGGCGAGCAGCGCGACGACGCCGAGCAGCAGCAGGTTGTTGGCGATCTCGTGGTCGACGTCCGCGCGGGACTGCTCGACGGTGACGGTCTCGCCGCTGTTGCCGCGTTCGACGGCCTTCAGCAGGTGGTCCCCGGCCGGGCGGGCGCCGGCGGAGACCACCTGCTGGCCGGGGACCTGTACCTCGACGTAGCTGCCCTCGGTGACCTGGCTCTCGAAGGCCCGCGCCTCGGTGACCGACTCGCCCGCCGCGATCCGGCTCTCGACCAGGGCGAGCACCCGGACGGCGGCGGCGTCGACCCGGTCCTGGGCCGAGCTGACGATGGTGCGCTTCTCGACCAGGGCGAGCGGCACGCAGAACACCACGACCACCACCAGGACGACGCCCAGCAGCGAGTTGATCATCCGGCGTTTCACGCTGCCGCTCCCCGAGGTGTTCCGCTTCACCGGCCGTGGCCCGGTCCCGATCTCCGTACGGGACTAATTCTTCTCGAACCGGAACCCGACCCCGCGCACGGTGGCGATGTAGCGCGGGTTGGCCGCGTCGTCGCCGAGCTTCTTGCGGAGCCAGGAGATGTGCATGTCCAGGGTCTTGGTCGAGGTCCACCAGGTGGTGTCCCAGACCTGGCGCATGATCTCCTCGCGGGTGACCACCCGGCCGGCGTCCCGGACCAGCACGCGCAGCAGCTCGAACTCCTTGGCGGAGAGGGTGAGCTCCTCGTCGCCGAGCCAGGCGCGGTGGGACTCGATGTCGATCTTCACCCCGTGTGCGCCGGTGGTGAGCTGGTCGACGTTGCCGCGGCGGAGCAGGGCCCGGACGCGGGCGAGCAGTTCGGCGAGGCGGAAGGGCTTGGTGACGTAGTCGTCGGCGCCGGCGTCGAGGCCGACCACGGTGTCCACCTCGTCGGCGCGGGCGGTGAGCACCAGGACGGGGCAGCTCTTGCCGTCGGCGCGCAGTCGGCGGCAGACCTCCAGGCCGTCCATCTCGGGCAGGCCGAGGTCCAGGACGACGAGGTCGACCTCCTCGGTGAGGCCGGCGGCGAGTGCGGTCGGACCGTCCTCGCGGACGAGCACCTCATAGCCCTCGCGTCGCAGGGCCCGGGCGAGCGGTTCGGAGATCGCCGGATCGTCCTCGGCGAGCAGCACACAGGTCATGTGGTGATGGTAGTCCGCCGGGGTATGGCCGGACGCCCTGTGAGGTAGTTCACAGAGCGTGATCGTTATACGGGCATCCGACTGAACTCAACAGGGTGTTGCAGACCGCCGGTTCAGCAAAGAATCCCCTTCTGGATCTTGAATCTGAAGGAAGAGAACCCCGTCTACCATGGATCGATCGGGAAGATCTGTTGATCTCTTTGCCATTGCCATACCTAATTCGTGGCTTTTGTCATCTGATAGAGCCAAATATCGCCACGTAGAGTGGTTCAAGTCCACGTCCGCCGCCACCCCCCCAGGCGGACGCTGTCAGGCAAGGAACCACTACACATGGCGTCTACGACCCTGGACGCCGACGTCACGTCGGCCTCTCCCAGCGGCAAGACCTTTCTCGGCCACCCCCGAGGACTCGCCACTCTCTTCATGAGCGAGATGTGGGAGCGCTTCAGCTACTACGGCATGCGCGCCCTGCTGGTGCTCTACATGACCGCTTCCCTCACGGACGGCGGCCTCGGCATGAAGACGGCGGTCGCCGCTGCCGTGTACAGCGTTTACACGGCCATGGTCTACCTGCTGGCCCTCCCGGGCGGTTGGATCGCGGACCGCTTCCTCGGCGCCCGCAAGACCGTCGCACTCGGTGGCTCGATCATCATGATCGGCCACTTCCTGCTGGCGGTCCCGTTCAGCGCGTCGTTCTTCGTCGGCCTCGCCTTCATCGCGGTCGGCTCGGGCCTGCTCAAGGCCAACATCTCGACGATGGTCGGCCACCTGTACGACGGCCCGAACGACCCGCGCCGTGACGGTGGCTTCACCGTCTTCTACATGGGCATCAACCTCGGCGCCTTCGCGGCCCCGCTGGTCATCGGCACCGTCGGCCAGAGCGTCAACTGGCACCTCGGCTTCGCCCTGGCCGGCGTCGGCATGGCCCTGGGCCTCGCCCAGTTCCTGCTGGGCACCCGCCACCTGAGCCCGAAGAGCGACATCGTCACCTCGCCGATCAGCGCGGACGAGAAGCGGAAAATCTTCACCAAGGCCGGCATCTGGCTGGCCGTCGCCGCCGCCTTCTACGCGGTCGTCGGCTTCACCGGCCACTTCACGATCAACTGGGCGATCTGGCCGCTGTCCATCGCGGGCCTGGCGATCCCGGTGCTCGTCTTCGCCAAGGTGAAGCGCGACAAGGACCTCGACTCCACCGAGCAGTCCAAGATGAGCGGCTACATCTGGTTCTTCGTCGCCGCCGCCGTGTTCTGGATGATCTACGACCAGTCCGGCTCGACGCTGAGCATCTTCGCCGACGAGCACACCGCGTCCACGCTGTTCGGGATCGACTTCCCGTCCACCTGGTTCCAGTCGCTCAACCCGCTGTACATCATGGCGCTGGCGCCGGTCTTCGCCTGGATCTGGGTCGCGCTGGCCCGCCGGTCGAAGAACCCCAGCACCACCATGAAGTTCGCCTTCGGTCTGCTGATGATCGGCGTCTCCTTCATGGTCATGATGCTGGCGATGGGCGCCGCCTCCGGCGGCACCAAGGTCACCCCGCTGTGGCTGGCCGTGGTCTACCTGGTCCAGACCGTCGGTGAGCTCACCCTCTCCCCGGTCGGCCTGTCCGTCACCACCAAGCTGGCGCCCACCAAGTACGCCAGCCAGATGATGGGCGTCTGGTTCCTCGCCGTCACCGCGGGCGACTGCGTCGCCGCGATCTTCCAGCTGGTGCTGGGCGACAAGGTGGTCGGCGGCACCGCGTACTTCGCGGTCCAGGGCGCCATGGCGATCCTCGCCGGCATCGCGCTGGCGCTGTACCGCAAGAAGGTCGTCAAGCTCATGGGCGACGTGCACTGACGCGCTGACGACCGGCTCACGACTCCGGGGCCGGGGGGGGGGGGGGGGGGGCGCCGCGCGCCCCCCCCGGGGGGGGGGGGGCCCGCGCGGCCGCCCCCCCCCTCCGCGCGGGGGTTGTCTATAAAATACCACCACACACCACT
>NZ_JBHWBZ010000026.1:58660-107623 GCF_042735475.1 Kitasatospora sp. NPDC059577
TATGTTGCGGCGGAGTTTTTTTTTTTTACACTCCCCCCCGCCCCGCCGCCCCCCCCCCCCCCCCCCGCCCGGGGGGGGCGGGTTTCACCCCCCCCCCCCCGCCCCCCCCCGGCCGTTTTCTGCCTACCGTGCAGCATGCCCACCGACTCCCTGCCCCGCAGCCTCGCCCGGACCCGGCGGTTCACCCTCGGCGCCCCCACCCGGCCGCGACCGAGCACCGACGGCACCACCGTCCTGTTCCTGCGCAGCCGCGGCGGCACCGATCCACTGGACTGCCTCTGGGCCCTGGACACCGCCACCGGCGCGGAACGGGTGGTCGCCGACCCGGCCGCCCTCGGCGCCGACAGCGGCATCACCGCGTACGACACCGACGCCACCGGTCGGCTCGCCGCCTTCACCCTGGGCGGTGCCCTGTGGATCGCCGGCACCACGGCCGACACCACGGCCGACACCACGGCCCCCGCCGACGGCCCCGCCGAGGCCGCCGTCCGCGCCGTCCCGACCGCCGCCCCCGGCCCGCCACAGGACCCCCGTCCGGACCCGACCGGCCGCCGGATCGCCTACGTCACGGCCGGCGCCCTGCGGGTGGTCTCCGTCGACGGCACCGACGACCGGGCACTCGCCGAACCCGAGGCCGAGGACGTCTCCTACGGCCTCGCCGAGTACGTCGCCGCCGAGGAGATGTACCGCACCCGCGGCCACTGGTGGTCCCCCGACGGCACCGCGCTGCTCGTCGCCCGGGTCGACGAACGCCCGGTCACCCGGGTCTTCGTGGCCGACCCCTCCGACCCGCACCGCCCGCCGCGCGCCCTGCGCTACCCACTGGCCGGCACCGCCAACGCCGACGTCTCGCTGTGGCTGCTCGGCCTCGACGGCAGCCGCACCGAGGTCCGCTGGGACCGCACCGCCTTCGAGTACCTCACCGCCGCCGGCTGGGACGCCCACGGCCCGTACGCCGCCGTGCAGAGCCGAGACCAGCGCACCGTCCGCACCCTGGCGGTCGGACCGGACGGCACCACCCGGGTGCTCGCCGAGCAGCGCGACGAGCACTGGGTCGAACTCCTCCCCGGCCTGCCGGCCCGCACCGCCGCCGGCGCGCTGGTCGGCTCCGCCGACCTGGCCGACACCCGGCACCTGACCGTCGACGGCGAGCCGGTCACCCCGGCCGGGCTGCAGCTGCGCGAGGTGCTCGGCACCGACGGCGAGCAGGTGCTGTTCACCGCCTCCGACGAGCCCACCGAGACCCACCTCTGGACGTACCGGCCGGACACCGGCCTCCGTCGGCTGAGCAGCGGCCCCGGTCTGCACACCGGCGTACGGAACGGCGGCACGCTGGTACTCACCACCCGGGCCGACGGCCACCCCGCCGGTCGCAGCACCGTCCTGCGCGAGGGCCGTCCGGAGCTCCCGCTCGTCTCGCACGCCCGGCCGCCCGCGTCCGCCGCCCGGCCCGAACTGCTCCGGCTCGGCCCGCGCGAACTGCGCGCCTCGCTCTTCCTGCCCACCGGCCACCGCCCCGGCGCCGGCCCGCTGCCCGTCCTGCTCGACCCGTACGGCGGGCCCGCGATGCAGAAGGCCACCTCCGGCGGCCTCTGGTGGGACCTGGTCTCGCAGTGGTTCGCCGACCAGGGCTTCGCGGTCCTCGTCGTGGACGGCCGCGGCACCCCCGGGCGCGGGCCGCGCTGGGAGAAGGCGGTGTACGGCGACAAGGCCGGCCCGGTGCTGGAGGACCAGATCGAGGGCCTGCGGGAGACCGACCGGCTACGGCCCGGGCTGCTCGACACCGGCCGGGTCGGCATCCGCGGCTGGTCCTTCGGGGGGTACCTCGCCGCCTACGCCGTCCTGCACCGCCCGGACGTCTTCCACGCGGCCTCGGCCGGGGCCGCCCCCACCGACTGGCGCACCTACGACACCCACTGGCAGGAACGCTTCCTCGGCCACCCCGACGAGCACCCCGCGCACTACGACGAGGGTTCGCTGATCACCGCGGCGCCCGGCCTGCGCCGGCCGCTGCTGCTGGTCCAGGGCCTCGCCGACGACAACGTCTTCCCCGCGCACGCCCTGCGGCTCTCCCGGGCCCTGCTCGCCGCGGGCCGCCCGCACGAGGTCCTCCCGCTCGCCGCCACCGGGCACCGGCCGGGCGACGAGTCGGTGGTGGAGAACCTGCTGGGCCACGAACTGGACTTCCTGCGGCGCTCCCTGGGCCCCGCGCCGCGGACGCCGGCGTAGCGGGAAGCACCTGCCCGGCCGGACGCGAAGACATGGCGGGAGGCTCCCGCAGACCGTCGGTCAGACCTCGCGGACACCCGCGCGCCAGACCGCGGCCGTCAGCGGCACGCCCGGCCGGTAGGCCAGGTGGACGTGCGAGGGCGCGTCGAGCAGCAGCAGGTCGGCCCGGGCGCCGGGGGCGACCACGCCGACGTCGGTGCGGCGCAGCGCGCGGGCGCCGCCCGCGGTGGCCGCCCAGACCGCCTCGTCCGGCGTCATCCCCATCTCCCGCACCGCGACCGCGATGCAGAATGCCATCGAACTCGTGAAGCTGGAACCCGGGTTGCAGTCGGTGGACAGCGCCACCACGGCCCCCGCGTCCAGCAGCCGACGCCCGCTCGGGTACTCGGCCCGGGTGGAGAACTCCGCCCCCGGCAGCAGGGTCGCGACCGTCCCCGAGCCGGCCAGCGCCGCCACGTCCTCGTCCGTGAGGTGGGTGCAGTGGTCCGCCGAGGCGGCCCCCAGCTCGACGGCGAGCTGCACGCCGGGACCGTACGTGAGCTGGTTGGCGTGCACCCGCGGGGTGAGCCCGCGCTCGATGCCGGCGGTCAGGACCGCCCGTGCCTGGTCGCCGTCGAAGGCGCCCTTCTCGCAGAAGACGTCCACCCACCGGGCGTGCGGGGCGCAGGCGTCCAGCATCTCGCCGGTGACCAGGTCGACGTACCCGGCCGGGTCCTCGGCGTACTCGGGGGCGACCACGTGCGCGCCCAGGTAGGTGGTCTCCGGGGTGTGCCGGGAGGCGATCCGCAGGGCCCGGGCCTCGTCCTCCACCGTCAGCCCGTAGCCGGACTTGCACTCGATGGTGGTGGTGCCCTGGCGCAGCGCCTCCCGGACGAACCGGTCCAGGTTGGCGTCCAGTTCGGCGTCGGTCGCGGCCCGGGTGGCCGCCACCGTGGTGCGGATCCCGCCCGCCGTGTACGCCTGCCCGGACATCCGGGCGTTGAACTCGGCGGTGCGGTCCCCCGCGAACACCAGGTGGGCGTGCGAGTCGACGAAGCCGGGCAGCAGGGCCCGGCCCGCGGCGTCGACGCGCTCGTCCGCGGCCGGGGCCCGGTCCGCCGGGCCGACCCACGCGACGGTGGCGCCGTCCAGCACCACGGCCGCGTCGGTCAGCAGGCCGAGCGGCCCGGTGCCCCGCCCGGGGTCGTTGGTGACCAGGCTGCCGATGCCCGTGATCAAGGTGCTCAAGACAAGGCCTTCCGATGGGGGTTGGACGGGGGTTCCCGCGGCGGGCGGGGGTCCCGCCGCGGGGGTCGGCGGGGTCAGCAGTCCAGCGCGCCGATGGCGGACCGCAGCGCGCCCGGGACGTCGGCCACCAGCTGGTGCGCACCGTCCCGGACGACGTGCCGGCCGCCGACCACGACGTGCCGCACGTCCGCCGCCGAGGCCGCGAAGACCGCGATCTCGGCGCCGAGCCGGGGCGGCGGGCCCGCGGTGCGGACCGAGTCCAGCGCGATCACCGTGAAGTCGGCGAGCGCCCCGGCCTCGATCCGCCCGGCCTCCGGCCAGCCGAGCGAGGCGTGCCCGTCCTCGGTGCCGGCCCGCAGCAGGGCGCCCGCCGTCCAGTGGCCGCGGGTGCGGGTGCGCAGCCGCTCGTCCAGCTCCAGGGCGCGGGCCTCCTCGAACGGGTCGATGACCGCGTGGCTGTCGCTGCCCAGGGTGATCGGGCAGCCCGCCGAGGCGAGCCGGCGGGCCGGGCCGATGCCGTCCGCGAGGTCCCGCTCGGTGGTGGGGCACATGCAGACGGTCGTGGAGGAGTCGGTGAGGAGCTTGACGTCCTCGTCGGTGAGGTGGGTGGCGTGCACGGCCGAGGTGAGCGGGCCGAGCGCGCCGTGCTCGGCGAGCAGCCGGGTCGGGGTGACGCCGTGTGCGGCGAGGCAGGCGTCGTTCTCGGCGGTCTGCTCCGAGAGGTGGACGTGCAGCGGCGCCCCGCGCGTCCGCGACCACTGCGCGACGGTGCCCAGCTGCTCGGCCGGGACGGCCCGGACGGAGTGGATGGCGGCGCCGATCCGGGCGTGCTCGCGCGGCTTGAGCGCGTCCGCCCGCTCGGCCCAGGCCTGCGCGTCGCCGTCGCTGAACCGCTGTTGCGGCCTGGTCGGCTCGGCGCCGAAGCCGGCGGACAGGTAGCAGGTGTCCAGCAGGGTGATCCGGATGCCGGCCCGGGCGGCGGCCTCGATCAGCGCCTCGCCCATCGCGTTCGGGTCGGTGTAGCGGGCGCCGCCGGGCGCGTGGTGCAGGTAGTGGAACTCGCCGACGGCGGTGATCCCGGCCAGCGCCATCTCGGCGTAGACGGCGGTGGCGAGCTCCAGGTAGCTGTCCGGGTCGAGCACGCCGGCGAACCGGTACATGGTGTCGCGCCAGGTCCAGAAGGTGCCGGAGCCGACCTGCACGTGCCCGCGCAGCGCCCGGTGGAAGGCGTGCGAGTGGGCGTTCGCCTGGCCGGGCAGCAGCAGCCCTTCGAGGCGGACGGCGCCGGACGGGCAGGGCCCGCTGTCCGGCGTCACCGCGGTGATCAGGCCGCCGGGGCCGGTGGCGATCAGCACGTCCCGCTCGACCACCGGCCCGTTGGGGTGCGGCAGCCAGGCGTAGGGCGCCCAGTAGCTCACTGCGGTCACTGACACGCCAGGTCCTCCAGTACGTCGGCGAGGGCGGTGACCCCGGCCAGGCAGTCGGCCACCTCGGCGTGTTCGGCCGGGGAGTGCGAGACGCCGCTGGGGTTGCGCACGAACAGCATGGCGGTCGGGATCGCGGAGGCCAGGATCCCGGCGTCGTGTCCCGCGCCGGTGGGCAGCACCGGGGCGTCCAGGAGCTTGGCGAGCCGGTCGCGCAGCGGACCGTCGAACTCCACCACCGGGGTGTAGGACTCGCGGGTCAGCTCGACCCGGACGCCGTCGCGCTCGCCGCGCTCGGCGGCGGCCCGCTCGATCTCGGCGACCAGTTCGGTGAGCGTGCGCTCGTCGGCCGCCCGGGAGTCGAGCCAGCCGCGGACCAGCGAGGCGATCGCGTTGGTGCCGTTGGGCTCGACCGCGACCTTGCCGAAGGTGGCGAGCGCGCCCGCGTGCTTCGCCTTCTTGCGGGCGGCGAGCACGGTGTTGGCGTAGGTCAGCATCGGGTCGCGGCGGTCCTCGATCCGGGTGGTGCCGGCGTGGTTGGCCTCCCCGTGGAAGTCGAACCGCCAGCGGCCGTGCGGCCAGATCGCGCCGGCCACGCCGACCGGCTGCCCCTCGGCGAGGTAGCGGCCCTGCTCGACGTGGAGTTCGACGAAGGCGCCGACCCGGGCCAGCCGGTCGTCGTCCGCGCCGATGGCGGTCGGGTCGTAGCCGGCCTTCTCCATCGCGTCGGGCAGCCGGACGCCGGTGGCGTCGCGCAGGTCGTACGCGGCCTCGCGGGAGAGCACCCCGGCGGTCAGCCGGGAGCCGATGCAGGCCACGCCGAACCGGGCGCCCTCCTCGTCGCCGAAGTTGACGATCGCCAGCGGCCGGGTGAACTCGGTTCCCCGGGCGCGGAGTTCGTCCAGCGCGGCGAAGGAGGAGACCACCCCGAGCGGGCCGTCGAAGGCGCCGCCGTCCGGGACGGAGTCCAGGTGCGAGCCGGTGACGACGGCCCCGCCGGCCTGCGGGTCGCCCAGCCAGGCCCACTGGTTGCCGTTGCGGTCCAGCTCGTAGGTCAGGCCGCGGCTGCGGGCCTGCTGCTCGAACCAGGCGCGGCACTCCGCGTCTGCGGAGTTCCAGGCGAAGCGGCGGTAGCCGCCGGAGGCGGCGGAGCGGCCCACGGGGAGCAGCTCCGCCCACATCTCTTCGAACGAAGGTGCTGTCACAGCTCACCCATCGGGACGCGCACCCCGCGCTCGGCGGCGACCTCGTCGGCGCGGTCGTAGCCGGCGTCCACGTGCCGGATGACGCCCATGCCCGGGTCGTTGGTGAGCACCCGGCGGATCTTCTCCCCGGCCAGCGCGGTGCCGTCGGCGACGGTGACCTGGCCGGCGTGGATGGAGCGGCCGATGCCGACGCCGCCGCCGTGGTGGATGGAGACCCAGGAGGCGCCGGAGGCGACGTTGACCATGGCGTTGAGCAGCGGCCAGTCGGCGATCGCGTCGGAGCCGTCCAGCATCGCCTCGGTCTCCCGGTACGGGGAGGCGACCGAGCCGCAGTCGAGGTGGTCGCGGCCGATGACGAGCGGCGCGGACAGCTCGCCGGAGGCGACCATGTCGTTGAAGCGCTCGCCGGCCTTGTCGCGCTCGCCGTAGCCGAGCCAGCAGATGCGCGCGGGCAGGCCCTGGAAGTGCACCTTCTCCTGGGCCATCTTGATCCAGCGGTGCAGCGACTCGTTCTCCGGGAAGAGGTCGAGCACGGCCTTGTCGGTCTTGTGGATGTCCTGCGGGTCGCCGGACAGGGCCGCCCAGCGGAACGGGCCCTTGCCCTCGCAGAACAGCGGGCGGATGTAGGCGGGGACGAAGCCGGGGAAGGCGAAGGCGCGGTCGTAGCCGGCCAGCTGGGCCTCACCGCGGATCGAGTTGCCGTAGTCGAAGACCTCGGCGCCGCGGTCCAGGAAGCCGACCATGGCCTCGACGTGCTTGGCCATCGACTCGCGCGAGCGGGTGGTGAACTCGGCGGGCTTCTCGGCCGCGTAGGTGGCCATGTCGTCGAAGGAGACGCCGATCGGCAGGTAGCTCAGCGGGTCGTGGGCGCTGGTCTGGTCGGTGACGATGTCGATCGGCGCGTCCATCGCGAGCAGCTGCGGGAAGAGCTCGGCGGCGTTGCCCAGCAGGCCGATGGACAGCGGCTGCTTCTTGTCGCGGGCGGCGGTGGCCAGCTCCAGCGCGTGGCTGAGGTCCTTGGCCTCGACGTCCAGGTAGCGGTGCTCGATCCGGCGGGAGATCCGGGACGGGTCGCAGTCGATGCAGATCGCCACGCCGCCGTTCATGGTGACGGCCAGCGGCTGGGCGCCGCCCATCCCGCCGAGGCCCGCGGTGAGGGTGATGGTGCCCTCCAGCGTGCCGTTGTAGCGCTTGTTGGCGACGGCGGCGAAGGTCTCGTAGGTGCCCTGGAGGATGCCCTGGGTGCCGATGTAGATCCAGGAGCCGGCGGTCATCTGGCCGTACATGGTGAGCCCGAGGCTCTCCAGCCGGCGGAACTCCTCCCAGTTGGCCCAGTCGCCGACCAGGTTGGAGTTGGCGATGAGCACGCGCGGCGCCCACTCGTGGGTCTGCATCACGCCGACCGGGCGGCCGGACTGGACCAGCATGGTCTCGTCCTGCTTCAGGCCCTGCAGCGTCTTCACCATGGCGTCGAAGGAGCGCCAGTCCCGCGCGGCCTTGCCGGTGCCGCCGTACACGACCAGCTTCGACGGGTGCTCGGCCACCTCGGGGTCGAGGTTGTTCATCAGCATCCGCAGGGCGGCCTCCTGCTGCCACCCCTGCGTCGTGAGCGCCGTTCCGCGCGCCGCGCGAACCTCGCGCGGACCGCTCGCCTGCTGCACCATAGTCCCGGCCTCCCTGCGGATGGATTCATTCAAGCCTTGCTCGACTGAATATAACTAAACAACGGGCTTTCGACCAGACCCCGAAACCGATCGGTCCCATCCGATCAACCGTGCCGCCGACCGGCTCCGGGCGCTAGCCTGAACCCGGCGAACACCAGCCACTCGGCCCAGTACCAGGGAGCGGAGGGCACCATGCCGGCCATCACCGTGCGGCCCGGCAGACTCCGGGACGCGGCGGAGCAGATCGAGCAGAGCACGGGGCTTCGCGTCCAGATCATCGGAGGAGCCCTGGTGATGTCCCCGCCGCCTCGCGGCAAGCACGCGGGAACCGTGCGACGGCTGCGCATCCAGCTGGATCCGAAGCTGCCGGCCGACCTCGGCTCCTACGAGGTGTCGTCCATCGGCATGCCGGGCAACGACGAGGACTACGTCACCCCCGACCTGATCGTCCTCCCGGTGGACTGGGATCAGGACGACGAGTGGTTGTCCGACCCGCACGAGGTCGCCCTGGCCGTCGAGGTGATCTCCAACTCGGAAGGCGTGAGGAGCGTCGCCACGAAGACCGACTGGTACGCCGTCGCCGGCGTGGCCCTCCTCCTCGCCATGGACCCGCGCAAGGGCACCTGGACGCTCTACACCCACCCCCGCGACGGCGCCTACCAGGGCGTGCTGCACGGCAAGTACGGCGAGCACGTCCCGCTGCCCTCGCCGCTGCCCTCCGAGTTGGACACCTCCGAGCTTCCGCTGTACGCGCCCCGGAGCTGAGTCAGGCCGCCGCGCCGCCGTCCCAGTCGATGCCGATCTCGGCGAGCCAGCGGCGGTCGTCCGCGTCCGGCGTCGGCGGGGACGGCGGCCGGGGGACGTCCTGGACGGGACCGAGGCCGTACTTCTCGGCGGCCGCGGCGGCGCGGGCGTCGGGTTCGATGACGCCGACGTGGACGGCGGACTCGTCGCCCGGGTCGAGGACGGTCAGTTCGGGATCGGGCAGCCGCCGCAGGGTGACGCGGCGTCCGCAGGCGGGGCAGGACCATTCGTCGGCACCCGAGGACAGCCGGGCGACGAACTTCATCTCGTGGATCACGCGCATGGGCGGCACCCCCTGCAGTAGGGGATGCCCGGGTTCGTGACGACTATTCCCGGCCACGCCCGGTCCGGGCCGCACCGGTTCCGGCCCGCCGCTACTCCAGGAACAGGCCGCGCGCCGTCGCCGACTGCTCGATCGCCTCCAACCGGGCCTCGGCGCCCGGGATTTCGTCGCACATCGCCTGCAGCAGCACCCGGCCGAGCATCATCGGCGCGCACGCGGTGTCGAAGACCAGGCCGGTGCCGACGGCGGCCGGCAGCATCAGGTCGGACAGCTTGGCGACCGGCGCGAAGGCGCTGTCGGCGACGGTCAGCACCGTCAGCCCGCACTCGCGGGCCACCGCCAGAGCGTCCATCAGCTCCCGCGGGTAGCGCGGCAGCGCGAAGCAGAGCAGCGCGCTGGCCCCGGCCGCGGTGGCCTGTTCCAGACGGTCGGCGAGCATGCTGCCGCCCTCGTCCAGCAGCCGGATGTCCGGGTGCACCTTGGCGGCGAAGTAGGCGAAGCCACGGGCCTGCGCCGAGGCGGCCCGCAGGCCGAGCACCGGCAGCGGGCGGGAGGCGGCGAGCAGCCGGGCGGCCCGGATGATCGGTTCCGGGTCGGCGAGGAGCTCGGCGAGGTGGCGCAGGTGGGCGATCTCCGCGAGCACGGCCTGCTGGTGCTCGTTGCGCACCGCGTCGTCCGGGGTCTCCGGCGCGGCGGGCTCTCCCCCGCCGAGCTCGCGCAGCTGCCTGCGCAGCGCCGGGTAGCCGTCGTACCCGAGCGCGACCGCGAACCGGGTGACGGACGGCTGGCTGACGCCCGCGAGTTCGGCGACCTCGACGCTGGACAGGAACGGGGCCTCGGTGGCGTGCCGCACCAGCGAGTGCGCGATCCGGCGCTGGGTCGGAGTCAGCCGGTGACCCTCGAACAGCTGGAGCAGCCGGGCGGAGGGGCCGACGCTGCCGGTCTCGTCGAGGGCGGTCATCAGCGGTACCTCCGGGTGCGAGCGGTTCGGACGACGACTGTGCAGCAGCGGGCCCCGCCTGGCAAAGACGTCTCGTACGGCGGAACGCTCCGTGAGACGTCCCGAGGATCGGACGGAAAAGATCGGTATGCGGACAGTCGGAGAAGGGGCGGAGTGCGGCCGAATTACGGCCGGAGGAGAGTCGCGCCCCGGTCCGCGGACGGCCGGGGCGCGCTCGCGGGGCGCCCGGCGGGTGACGGCCCGTCGGCCGCCCCGCACGGCTCGGGGTAACCCTGATTTGTCCCTGAGCCCGCCCGGATTCCCCCCGCGAACGGATGGACCGGGCGCCCCGTCGGCGCCACGCTGTACTCCATGGACACTCGCCAGGACGATCTGCGGCGCGACCTCGACGCCACCCTGCAGGCCCGCAAGGAGCTCGGCAAGGAGTACGAGGACGAGCTCGTCGACTCCTTCATGAAGCGTCTCGACGCCCGCCTGGACGCGCGGGTCGAGCGCTCCGTGGCCCAGCAGATGGACGACCAGGAGCCGCGCGGGTACCACGACCGCCACCAGCGGTCCCGCCGCCTGGGCTGGGGCAAGCGCTCCGGCAACGGGCTCGCGGTGGTGTCGATGGCCTTCGGCATCCCGCTGACCGCGATCGCCACCAACCCGGCGAACGGCGGCTTCGGCGGCCTGCTGGTCTGCTGGGCGGGCATCGTCGGGGTCAACTTCGCCGCCGCGTTCGGCGAGCGCCGCAACCGCGCGGACCGCCGGCCGCGGGGCGACTGGGACTGAGCCCCGGCCACCCCGCGCCCGGGACGGGTCAGGCCAGCGGGCCGGTGACCTGCTCGACCGCGCGCACCAGCTCGCCGGAGGCGACCAGCGCCGCGGCCGCCTCCAGGTCCGGCGAGAGGAAGCGGTCGCGGCCGGCGCCGCCGACCCCCGCCTCCCGGGCGACGGCCAGCGCGGCCGCGCTGGCCGGGGCGATCCGGCCGGCCGAGTCGGCCTGCTGACGGATCTCCAGCGCGCGGGCGGCGGCGGTGAGCTCGACGGCGAGGATCCGGCCGAGGTTCTCGACGGCCTGGCGCAGCTTGCGCGCGGCCGACCAGCCCATCGACACGTGGTCCTCCTGCATCGCGGAGGACGGGATCGAGTCGACCGAGGCCGGGACGGCGAGCCGCTTGTTCTCGCTGACCAGCGCCGCCTGGGTGTACTGGGCGATCATCAGGCCGGAGTCCACGCCCGGGTCGTCCGCGAGGAAGGCCGGCAGGCCGTGCGAGCGGGCCTTGTCGAGCAGCCGGTCGGTGCGGCGCTCGGAGATCGAGCCCAGGTCGGCGGCGGCGATGGCGAGGAAGTCCAGCACGTACGCGACCGGGGCGCCGTGGAAGTTGCCGTTGGACTCGACGCGGCCGTCCGGCAGCACCACCGGGTTGTCCACCGAGGCGGCCAGCTCGCGGGAGGCGACCAGCTGGGCGTGGGCCAGGGTGTCCCGGCCGGCGCCGGCCACCTGCGGGGCGCAGCGGATCGAGTAGGCGTCCTGGACTCGCGGCGCGTCGTCCTGGTGGTGGCCGGTGAGGCCGGAGTCCTTGAGGACGGCCAGCATGTTGGCGGCGCTCAGCGCCTGGCCCGGGTGCGGGCGGATCGGGGCGTGCAGCTCGGGGGCGAGCACCTTGTCGGTGCCGAGCAGCGCCTCCAGGGTCATCGCGGCGGTGATGTCGGCGGTGGTGAACAGGCGCTGCAGGTCGGCGATGGCCATCACCAGCATGCCGAGCATGCCGTCGGTGCCGTTGATGAGGGCCAGGCCCTCCTTCTCCAGCAGCTCGACCGGCTCGATCCCGGCGGCGGCGAGCAGCTCGGCGGCGGGCTTCTCCACGCCGTCCGGGCCGGTGGCGGTGCCCTCGCCCATCAGGACCAGCGCGCAGTGCGACAGCGGCGCGAGGTCGCCGGAGCAGCCGAGCGAGCCGAACTCGCGGACCACCGGGGTGATGCCCGCGTTGAGCAGGGCGGCCATGGTCTGCGCGACCAGCGGGCGCACGCCGGTGCGGCCGGAGGCCAGCGTCTTCATCCGCAGGAAGACCAGCGCGCGGACCACCTCGCGCTCGACGGCCGGCCCCATGCCGGCGGCGTGCGAGCGCACCAGCGACCGCTGCAGCTGCGCGCGCAGCTCGGGGCTGATGTGCCGGACGGCGAGCGCGCCGAAGCCGGTCGACACGCCGTAGACGGGACGCGGCTCGGCCGCGAGGGCGTCGATCCGCGCACGGGCGGCCGCCATCTCGGCCTGCGCGTCGGGACCGATCTCGACCCGGGCGTTGCCCCGGGCGACGGCCAGAACGTCCTCGGCACTGACGTCGGCCTTGCCGACCAGGACCAGCGGAGCGTCGGGGGCCACAGCACTGTGCATATCCATATACACCATCACATCAGGTGAATGGAGATATGACAACAGGTGTTCGTCATCCGGATTCTCCGCCGTCCGGATCCGGGCCGCACGCCGTGACCCCCGCCCGCCCCGCCTCGGCCGGACGGGGCCCGGGCAGGCCCGGGCCGGGCTCAGGCCTACAGCTCCGCCTCGATCAGGTCCACCGCCCGGGCGGCGCCCCCCTCGGCCCGGCCGGCGGCGGACAGCTCCCGCAGCCGCTCCGCCACCGCCGGGTCGCCGACCAGCTCCAGCAGGCCGTGCGCAGCGCCTGCGGGGTCGCCACGCCGGTGTCCAGACGGCGGGCGACGCCGAGACCGACCAGGGCGTCGGCGTTGGCGAACCGGTCGGTGGCCTGCGGCACCGCGATCATCGGCACCGCGTGGAACAGGCCCTCGCTGGAGCCGCCCATGCCCGCGTGGGTGACGAACGCGTCCGCCTGGGCGAGCACCGACAGCTGCGGCACCCAGCGGTGCACCTCGACGGTGTCCGGCACTTCGCCGAGTTCGGCCGGGTCGGTGTGCGCGCCGATCTGCAGCACCGTGTGCCAGCCCGGCAGGTCGCCGAAGGCCTGGACGCAGGCCCGGTAGAACGCCGGCTGGTGGGTGAACGCCGAACCCGGCGACACCAGCAGCACCTTCTCCGCACCGGCCGGCCGCTCCCACCGCCCCTGGTGGGCCCGGTCGCCGAAGCAGGGCCCGACGAAGTCGATCCGCTGCTCGTCGACCCGGTCGGCGTTGGGCTGCAGGGCGCGCGGGACCAGCGCGATCGCCCGCTCCGGGCGGTTCTTGAAGGCGTCGACGTCGCGCTGGACCGTGCCGGCCCCGGCCAGCCAGTCGGCGAAGCGGCGGTAGTACTCGGCGCCGCCCGGTCCGGACCGGACCGCCTCGAACATCTCGGCCAGGTCCTGCTCGAAGCCCTCCCAGCCGACGAAGGTGGGCGACAGCTGCACGACCGGCACTCCCAGCCGCTCACCGAGGGCCCGGCCCGCGAAGCCGGCGATGTCGCAGAGCACCAGGTCGGGCCGGTCGTCGGCGAGATCCTCAACGACCCCGCGCTGCACGCCGAGTACCGCACCCGTCTGCTGGACCCGTTGCTGGAGATCACCCGCGACCGCCTGCGCGGCGCCCGCGAGGCCGGCCGGATCGCCCCCGACGCCGACCTCGGCCTGGCCGTCGAACTCCTCTACGGCCCGCTCTACTACCGCTGGCAGTACCGGCTCGGCCCGCTCACCCACGACCACGCGGACCGCCTGGTCGACGCCGTGCTGCGGGCCCTCAACCCGCCTGGGACCGCGAACGCCTGACCCAGAGCACGATCAGGACGGTGGCCAGCAGGCCGACCAGCAGGAGCGTGGCCAGCCAGCCGAGAAGGCCGTGGAAGAACCCGTGGAAGAAGCCGTGCTTCGCCTTCTTCTTCAGCTTCGACTTGGACGCCGACGTGGACGCCGACTTCGACTTGGATCCGGCGACCTGGCTGATCCGGTGCACCCGCGCGCCGTCCCGCACCTGCGGCGCCCGGTCCGGTGCCGTCCGCACCACCGGCGCCGCCGACGCCGGGGCGGCCACCGCCACCCCGCCGCCGAACACCAGTACCCCGGCCACCGCCGCACCCGTCAACCGTCTGCCCACGACCCCGCCCCCGTTCCCGTTACCGCTCGACCGGCCATCCACCATGCCACCGCCCCACCCGCCGGGGGCACCCCCCGGCCGCCGACCGCGACCCACCCGCGACATCCCGGTCACCGAATCGGCACACGGCCCGGCCGGGCCGCCCGGACAGCGTCCGGCGGCCCGCCCCTCGCCCCTCCGGGCCGGCCCCGAACGAGCCGCCCCCGAGTGAGTGCGGCAAGAGCATGGCAGACGAACACGGCGGCCGCGCACGCCGGGTGGGCCCCGCGGACGCCCCGGAGCGGTCCCTCAGACCACCGGCGGGGAGGCCGCGCCCGCGAGGGCGACGGCGACCAGGGCACGCATGGCGGAGGCGGCCTGGCCGAGCGGCAGGGTGGCGTCGTCGGCGAAGAGTTCGACGAGCCAGCCGCCGGCCGGGTTCTGGCCCCCGGCGGCGACCATGCCGCGGTAGCCGGAGACGACGAGCATGGCCTCCTCCGCCGGGTCGTTGCCGGCTGCGCCGGCCCGCAGGGCGAAGGCGCCGCCGCGGGCGGCACGGCGGGTCATCGGGTAGTGGCGCAGGTCGAAGACCGCGTCGGGGGCCTCGATCTGGGCGCGCTGGGTCTCGGCGCGGGTGCTGCTGGGGCCGCTGGTCATCCGGTAGACGGCGTGCTGGGCGGTGCGCATGAGGTGGGAGCCGGGCGGGACGTAGGAGACCCACCAGCCGACGGCGTCGAGCAGCCGGGCCGAGGTCTCGGCGACGACGACGAGCTTGGCGAGGGTGTCGGCTGGGTGGACGGCCCGGGCAGTGGCGGCCTGGTCGAGGGCGGTGAGGACGGCGGTGAGCAGCTGGCCCGGGTCGGCACTGTGGGCGGCGCCGCGGAAGCGCCGCCGGTCGCCCGAACCGGCCCGTCCGTTCGGCCCGCGCCGCCCGTCGGCCCGGTGGTGCGGGTCGGCGGCGTCGGCGAGCAGCACGGTCGGGTCGGGCGAGAAGCCGGGGCCGTGGCTGCGCCCGGCGACCACGGGGTGGGCGGCGCGGGCCGCCTTGGCCCGGTACTGGGCGGCGTCGGCGAGCCGGAAGAGCCGGTCGGGGGTGGTGACGGGCCCGATCGAGTCCCCGGTGGAGGCGACGCCGCAGGCGACGCCCTCGCCCTCGGACAGGGCGAGCGCCCGGGCGCACAGCTCCTCGGCGGCGGCGACCACCTCGTCGGCCTTGTGGCCCTCCACGAGCAGGCAGAACTCGTCGCCGCCGAGCCGGGCGGCGAGGCTGCCGGGGAGCTTGGCGGCGGCCAGCGACAGCTGGTGGGCGAACCGTTCCAGCAGCCGGTCGCCCATCTCGTGGCCGAGCTGGTCGTTGACCCGTTTCAGTCCGTTGACGTCGCAGACGACCAGCGAGACGACGGTGTTGTCCCGGTTGTGGGTTTCGAGCGCGCTGTCCAGCCGGGCATCGACGGCGCGCCGGTTGGCGAGGCCGGTGAGCGGGTCGGAGAAGGCGAGTTTGCGCAGGTCGGCGAGGCGTTCGGTCTGGGCGAGTCCGGCCGAGACCTGGGCGGCGAGCAGGGTGGCGTAGTCGGCGTCGGCCTCGGTGAACTCGGGCACCCCGACGGACCGGGCGAGGTACAGCTCGCCCCAGGCCTGCCCGTGCAGCACGATCGGCGCGACCACGCAGCAGGCCCGCCCGCGCCGGCGCAGCGCCGCGGCGCGCTCCCGGCAGTACGCGCCGGCGGTCGGGTGCACGTGGCCGGCGTGCGGTTCGCTGTTCTCGGCGCTCTGCAGCCAGGCACGCGGCAGGCGCCCGGTGGTCCAGCGTTCCTCCAGGTACGTGACGATCTCGGGGAAGTCGGCGACGGGGTAGGACTCGTCCTCGGGCAGTTCCTCCTCGCCGGGGGCGAGGTCGCCGTGGTTGACCAGGACCCGCAGGCGGCCGGATTCGCGGTCCCAGACCGAGACGGCGGCCATGGTGGCGCCGAGGGCCTCGGTGGCCCGGCCGGCGGCGGCCCGGACGGCCTCCAGCGGGGTGAGCGCGCCGGCCATGTCCTGGGCGAGCTCGACCACGGACTGCAGTCGCAGGTCGGGCAGCGGGTCGCGGTGCGGCGAGCCGCCACAGTCGCAGCCGCGGTCCGTCATGATCGCCTCACTGCTCACCGGCTCGCCTCGCTCCCGTGCTCGGTCCTGCCGGACCCCCGTCGCCCGGTCGCACCCAACCGGCCGCTTGCACCAAGACTATGGCGATTTCGGTTGGTTATGCCCCGTTTGCCCGGATGGACCACCCTCGGGCCGTACGGGTTTCAACCGTTCGACACGGGGAACCCCGCTGCCGGAGCGTGCCCGCCGAACCGCCCGAAGCCGAACTCCTGCGGCCGAACCGCCCGCGGCCGCCACGGTGCTACTCGGCCTTCAGCCGCCGGGTGAGCAGCCACGGCTCGACCAGCCCGAGCCCCCGCACCGGCCGCCGCCACATCGGCTGCAGGTGGAACCGGGCGCCGGCGTCCGGCCCCGGCATCGGCAGCCCGGAGGCGGGCATCCCGGCGGCGGCCGACAGCGCCTCGGCCAGTCCCGGGCCCTCCGAGTCGGCCGGGGCGACACTGCCGTTCTGCTCCAGCGCGGCGGCGAACTCGCCGTCGATCAGCACCGCGTCCTTGGGCGCGATCGAGGTGAGCCGGCTGGCCAGGTTGACGGTGGTGCCGAAGACGTCGCCCATCCGAGAGGTGACCGTGCCGAAGGCCATGCCGACCCGCAGCGGCGGGATCGCGTCGTCCCCGGCGAGCGCCTCGATCAGGCTGAGCGCGATCTCGGCGGCGGTCGCCGGGTCCTCGGAGACGTAGAGGATCTCGTCGCCGAGGGTCTTGATCACCCGTCCGCCCTGCCCGGCGATCAGGTCGGAGCAGGTGTTCTCGAAGGTCTCGACGAGTTCGCCGAGTTCCTCCTCCTCCAGCCGCCGGGACAGCCGGGTGAAGCCGACCAGGTCGGCGAAGCCGACGGCGAGCCGCCCGCTGGTGATCTCGTGGTCCTCGGCGGCCTGCACCACCCGCCCGGTGACGGCGGCCAGCTGGCGGCGCCAGACGTACACCAGGAACTGCTCCAGTTCCGGCAGCAGCAGCTCGACCAGCGGGTACGCGACGTCGGCGCGGGTCAGTCCGGGCTCGACGGACTGGGTGAGGTTCTCCAGGAAGGTGTCCATCTGCCAGCCGGCCAGCCGGGCCGTGGTCTGGCCGGTGGAACGGGCGACCTGGATCGCCATCGACTCGCTCAGCAGCCCGGACTCGACCAGGCCGGCCAGCCGGCGCAGCGCGATCACGTCGCCGTCGGTGAGCGCCCGGGACTGGCCGATGTCGGGGAAGCCCATGGCCCGCCAGAACCGGGTGGCCAGCTCCATCGGGACGTCGGCGGCGCGCGCGGCCTGGTACGGCGTGTAACGGCGCGGCGCGTCCAGGATCAGGCGTTCCAGTTCGAGCGCGACCGTGGGGTCGGCGCTGCCCGCCGTCGTGCCGCTGCTGCCGTCCTCTGCCACCGGTCCGTCCCCGTGCGGTCGCCGCACTCGCCTCGTGTCCTACCTGTCCGGGCGCACCGTCCGCCACCCGGGCGGACAGTGGCGCGCCTCACACCGCTGCCAGGTGGAATGTTCGCACGGAATCGCCGGATCCGGGGCATCCGCCCGGGTCAAGGAGAGGTGAAGCCTGCCGTTCAGCGGGGTTCGGGGCGCACGTGGACGACGTCGCCCGCACCGACCGCCCGGCGTGCGCCGTCGGGCGTGCGGACCACCAGCCGGCCGTCGCCGTCCACCGCCACCGCCTCGCCGGACAGCTCGGTGTCGCCGGGCAGGTGGACCTTCACCTGACGGCCGAGCGTGGTGCAGCGGTCCACGTAGGCGCGCAGCAGGTCGCTGGCGTGCGGGTCGCCGGCGGCGGCCGTCCACTCGCGGTACAGCCCGGCGAGTTCGCGCAGCAGGGCCCGCAGCAGGGTGCCCCGGTCGGTGGTGGTGGCGCCGGCCAGCGCGAGCGAGGCGGCGGTGGGGACGGGCAGCTCGTCGGCCCGCAGCGAGACGTTGAGGCCGAGGCCGACGACCACCGCGCCGCCGGACAGCTCGGTGAGGATGCCGCCGATCTTGCGCTCCGCGCCGTCCACCTCCACCTGCAGGTCGTTGGGCCACTTCAGCCCGACCTTGACCTCGGCGACCCGGCCGAGCGTGCTCGCCGCGGCCACCCCGACCAGGATCGGAAGCCAGCCGTAGCGCTCGACCGGCACCTCCTCGGGGCGCAGCAGGACGGACAGGAACAGCCCGGAGCGGGCCGGGGCGGTCCACCGGCGGTCCAGCCGCCCGCGCGCGGCGTTCTGTGCCTCGGCCACCAGCACCGCGCCCTGGGCGGCGCCGGCCCTGGCCCGGGCGGCGAGGTCGCTGTTGGTGGAGCCGGTCTCGGTGACGACGTCGAGGGAGGTCCACAGCCCGCCCGGGACGAGCAGGTCGTGGCGCAGCGCCTCCTCGTCCAGCGGCGGACGGTCCAGATCGGTCCAGGGGGACGGTCCGGTGCGGCCGAAGCCGCGCAGTCCGCTGCGTCGAGGGGTGTCGGGTGCGGTCATGGGGGAAACCCTAGATCGTGGGCGCGGCCGCGGGGCGTAGGCCGCCCCATCGTCCCGCAGAACGCGCCCCGATAAAACTGTGTCGATGGCCATAACGCCAGGACGTGCCGGATCGCCCTCCGCGCTGGCTACGCTACCCAGCGGTAGTTCGTAGCGCCGCCCTGCCCTCATGCGCGGGCCCACCACCCGGCCCGCGCGCACTCGAACAGGTCGCGGCCAAGGATCAGGGAGAGCCACCGGATGACCGAGGCGCCGTACGACCCCCACACGACCGCGGGCAAGCTCGCCGACCTGCGACGCAGGCTGGACGAAGCCGTGCACTCCGGCTCGTCCAAGGCCGTGGAGAAGCAGCACGCCAAGGGCAAGCTGACCGCCCGCGAGCGGGTCGTCGAGCTGCTGGACGAGGACTCCTTCGTGGAGTTCGACGAGTTCGCCCGGCACCGCTCGACCAACTTCGGCCAGGAGAGGAACCGCCCGTACGGCGACGGCGTGGTGACCGGCTACGGCACCGTCGACGGCCGTCAGGTCGCGGTCTTCGCCCAGGACTTCACCGTCTTCGGCGGCTCCCTGGGCGAGGTCTTCGGCGAGAAGATCGTCAAGGTGATGGACTTCGCGCTGAAGACCGGCTGCCCGGTCATCGGCATCAACGACTCCGGCGGCGCCCGGATCCAGGAGGGCGTGGTCTCGCTCGGCCTGTACGGCGAGATCTTCCGCCGCAACGTGCACGCCTCGGGCGTCATCCCGCAGATCTCGCTGATCATGGGCCCCTGCGCGGGCGGCGCGGTGTACTCCCCGGCGATCACCGACTTCGTGGTGATGGCGGACCGGACCTCGCACATGTTCATCACCGGCCCGGACGTGATCAAGACCGTCACCGGTGAGGACGTCGGCATGGAGGAGCTGGGCGGCGCGCGCACCCACAACACCAAGTCCGGCAACGCGCACTACCTGGCCGCGGACGAGAAGGAGGCCGTCGAGTACGTCAAGAGCCTGCTCTCGTACCTGCCCTCCAACAACCTGAGCGACGCGCCGTCGTACCCGGAGCAGGCCGACCTGACGGTCACCGACGAGGACCTCGAACTCGACACGATCGTGCCGGACTCGGCGAACCAGCCGTACGACATGCGCAAGGTGATCGAGCACGTCGTCGACGACGGCGAGTTCCTGGAGACCCAGCCGCTGTACGCCGGCAACATCATCACCGGTTTCGGCCGGGTCGAGGGCCAGTCGGTCGGCATCGTCGGCAACCAGCCGATGGACCTGGCCGGCTGCCTGGACATCAACGCCAGCGAGAAGGCCGCCCGCTTCATCCGCACCTGCGACTCGTTCAACATCCCGGTGCTGACCTTCGTGGACGTGCCCGGCTTCCTGCCCGGCACCGAGCAGGAGTGGGACGGCATCATCCGCCGCGGCGCCAAGCTGATCTACGCCTACGCCGAGGCCACCGTCCCGCTGATCACCGTGATCACCCGCAAGGCCTTCGGCGGCGCGTACGACGTCATGGGCTCCAAGCACCTCGGCGCCGACCTCAACCTGGCCTGGCCGACCGCCCAGATCGCCGTGATGGGCGCGCAGGGCGCGGTCAACATCCTGCACCGCCGGGAGATCGCCGAGGCCGAGGCGGCCGGCAACGCCGAGGCGAAGCGGGCCGAGCTGATCGCCTCGTACGAGGACACCCTGCTGAACCCGTACCTGGCGGCCGAGCGCGGCTACGTCGACGCGGTCATCGCGCCGAGCGAGACCCGTCGGCACATCGTCCGGGGCCTGCGGGCGCTGCGCGGCAAGCGCGAGGTGCTGCCGCCGAAGAAGCACGGCAACATCCCCCTGTAGACCCGTCCCCGTCGGGAGAGAACCAGCCATGTCCCCGATCCACGTGCTGCACGGGCAGCCGACCCCCGAGGAGCTGGCCACCGTTCTGGCGGTGGTCCAGGCCCGGGCCGCCGCCGCGCAGGCCGCCGCCGAGGCGGCGCGCCGGGCCGGCGACGGCCCGGCATCCCCCTGGAACGACCGCTCCCGCCTGCTCCGCCCCGCCGTCCACCCGGGCCTCAACGCCTGGCGGACGTCCGGCTGGGCACGCTGAGGCGTCCGGAGCGGGACGTCGGCCCGGCCAGCGTCCCGCTCCGTGCTGCACCCGCCCGTACCCGCCCGCACCGGCCGGGCGCCACTGGGCTGCGTCCGGCCGGACCACCGGGGGCGCCCGGCCCGGATCGCCCGAAACCTGAGTACGGATACTCAGGCGCCCGGGCCCGGGCCCGGCGCACTCTGGACGGGTGCTCTGGTCAGACCCCCGCGACGAGCCCTCGCCCGAGGCCCGTCGGATGCAGGAACGGATGCAGCGGGCCGGCCGGGTGCTCGGCGCCCTGGTACTGGTCGGCTCCGTCCTGCTCATGATCGCCCGGATGTTCACCTGAACGGCGGACAGCGGCACCCCCTACTCTGGTGGGCATGACCGACCAGCGCGCCCTCGTCCTCGCCTCCGCCTCCCCCGCCCGCCTCGGGCTGCTGCGCCAGGCGGGTCTCGACCCGCGCGTGGTGGTCAGCGGCGTCGACGAGGACGCGATCAGCGCCGCCTCCCCCGCCGAGCTCGCGCTCGTGCTGGCCGAGGCCAAGGCGAAGGCCGTCGCCGCCGAACTCACCGGCGGCGAGCTGGTGGTCGGCTGCGACTCCGTCCTGGAGCTGGACGGGCAGGCGCTCGGCAAGCCCGCCGACGCCACCGAGGCGCTGGCCCGCTGGCAGTCGATGCGCGGCCGCGCCGGGGTCCTGCGCACCGGCCACTGCGTGATCGACACGGTGACGGGCCGACAGTCCTCGGCCACCGCCTCCACCACCGTCCGCTTCGGCACGCCGGACGACGAGGAGATCGCCGCGTACGTGGCCTCCGGCGAACCGCTGCACGTGGCCGGGGCGTTCACCCTCGACGGCCGCTCGGCGCCGTTCATCGACGGCATCGACGGCGACCCGGGCAACGTCATCGGCCTCTCCCTGCCGCTGCTGCGCCGGCTGCTCGCCGACCTCGACGTCCGGCTGGTCGACCTCTGGGCCTGACGACCCGGCCGATCCGTGACCCAAGTGACCTCCCGCTCCCGACAGTTGTGCCTCTAAGCTGACCGCCGTCCACACGGGGGAGGGAACACGGCGATGACCGACAGCGTGCTCAACGTGGTGCTGGGTCTGGTGGCCAGCGCCATCAGTGCCGGCCTCGGCTGGCTCGCCCAGGCCGTGCGGCGCCGCCGCAGGGTCGAGCGGGTGCGGGAGTTCCTCGGGCTGCCCGCCGACAGCGAGTGCCTGATCGTGGTGCCGCGCAGCGTCGGCACGGGCTCGCACGCGCACACCGTGACCCGCCGGGACGCCTACGCCCTGATGTGGCTGGCCGGGCTGGTCGAGGAGTGCGGGGCGCGGCCCGAACTGGTCGCGCACGACGCCGCGCACCGGGGTCTGGGCACCAAGACCGAGCTCTGCCTGGGCGGCCCGGTCAGCAACGAGCGGATGGCCGCCCACCTGGCCTGGGGACTGCCGGGCGTGCTGGTCACCTCCGGCCCCGGCCCGGGCAGCAACGTGCTCGTGGTGGGCGACCGCGACTTCACCGCCGACCACGACCAGTCGCACACCCTGCTGGCCCGGATCGCCACCCCGGACGGCGGCCGCCCGGTGTTCCTGATCGCCGGCCAGACCGGCACCGCCAACCAGGCCGGCGTGCGCTACCTGGTGTCCCACCACCGCGAACTCGCCCGCCGGCACGGCCGCAACGGCACCTTCGCGATGGTCCTGCGGGTGGTCAATCCGGAGGCGTACGGGCCGGACATGGTGGAGCTGGTGGCCGACGTCACCGCCGAGGCGCTGCAGCGGCCCGGCGCCCGCTCCGGCGCCGCTTGAGCCGTCCGCGCGAGAGTGTGGCCCATGCCACCGTCCCGCCGCGCCGCGGCCCCGTCACCCGCCGTGGCCCCCGCCCTTCCGGGCACACCCGCCGCGACCTGCGGAGTCTTCGTACCGGCCGGTACGGGGGCCGGAAAATCCATCACCGAGCGTGTGGGATAGTTCACAACCCGGGGCTACTCGCCGGTACTGCCCAGGAATCCATAAACTCAACGAGGTTCAAGAAGGGAGCCACAGTGCGCAAGGTGCTCATCGCCAACCGCGGGGAAATCGCCGTCCGCGTCGCCCGGGCCTGCTCGGACGCCGGTATCGCCAGCGTCGCCGTCTACGCCGAGCCGGACCGGGATGCGCTGCACGTCCGCGCGGCCGACGAGGCTTACGCGCTGGGCGGTGACACCCCCGCTACCAGCTACCTGGACATCGCCAAGGTCCTCAAAGCGGCCGCCGACTCCGGTGCGGACGCCGTCCACCCCGGCTACGGGTTCCTGTCGGAGAACGCCGACTTCGCCCAGGCCGTCCTCGACGCGGGTCTGATCTGGATCGGCCCGCCGCCGCAGGCCATCCGCGACCTCGGCGACAAGGTGACCGCCCGGCACGTGGCGCAGCGCGCCGGTGCCCCGCTGGTCGCCGGTACGCCGGACCCGGTCTCGGGCGCCGACGAGGTCGTCGTCTTCGCCCGGGAGCACGGCCTGCCGGTCGCCATCAAGGCGGCCTTCGGCGGCGGCGGCCGCGGCCTCAAGGTCGCCCGCACCCTGGAGGAGATCCCGGAGCTGTACGAGTCCGCCGTCCGCGAGGCGGTCGCCGCCTTCGGTCGCGGCGAGTGCTTCGTCGAGCGCTACCTGGACAACCCGCGGCACGTCGAGACCCAGTGCCTCGCCGACAAGCACGGCAACGTGGTGGTCGTGTCCACCCGTGACTGCTCGCTGCAGCGCCGCCACCAGAAGCTGGTCGAGGAGGCGCCCGCGCCGTTCCTGACCCCCGAGCAGAACGCCGAGCTGTACCGGGCGTCCAAGGCCATCCTGAAGGAGGCCGGCTACGAGGGCGCCGGGACCTGCGAGTTCCTGGTCGCGCTGGACGGCACGATCTCCTTCCTGGAGGTCAACACCCGTCTGCAGGTCGAGCACCCGGTCACCGAGGAGGTCACCGGCCTGGACCTGGTCCGGGAGATGTTCCGGATCGCCGACGGCGAGGAGCTCGGCTACGGCGACCCCGAGGTCCGCGGTCACTCCTTCGAGTTCCGCATCAACGGCGAGGACCCGGGCCGGGGCTTCCTGCCCGCGCCCGGCACCGTGACCCTGTTCGCCCCGCCGTCCGGCCCGGGCGTGCGCCTGGACTCCGGCGTGGAGACCGGCTCGGTCATCGGCCCGGCCTGGGACTCCCTGCTGGCCAAGCTGGTCGTCACCGGCCGTGACCGCAAGCAGGCCCTGGAGCGGGCCCGCCGCGCGCTGAGCGAGTTCAAGGTGGAGGGCATGGCCACCGCCATCCCGTTCCACCAGGCGGTCGTCACCGACCCGGCGTTCGCGCCGGAGGTGCACGGCAGCGACGGACCGTTCACCGTCTTCACCCGGTGGATCGAGACCGAGTTCGACAACACCATCCCGCCGTTCGCCGGTGCCGCCGGTGAGGGCGAGGAGGCCGAGGGCCGGGAGACCGTCGTCGTCGAGGTCGGCGGCAAGCGGATCGAGGTCTCGCTGCCGTCCTCGCTGGGCGTCGCCGCGGCCCCGGCGGCCGGTGCGACGGGCACCGCCAAGGCCAAGCGCCGGGTGGGCGCCAAGAAGGCCGGGTCGGCCGTCAGCGGCGACACCCTGGCCTCGCCGATGCAGGGCACCATCGTCAAGGTCGCCGTCGAGGAGGGCCAGGTCGTCGCCGAGGGCGAGCTGATCGTGGTCCTGGAGGCGATGAAGATGGAGCAGCCGCTGAACGCCCACAGGGCGGGCACCGTCGTCGGCCTCAAGGCCGAGGTGGGCGCCAGCGTCAGCAGCGGTGCCGCGCTCTGCGAGATCAAGGACTGACCCCGCCGGGGCCGGCTCCGATCAGGGACCGTTCCTGATCGGGGCCCGGCCCGCCCGGCGGGCACCGACCGGTCCGTACGCCCTCCGGGGCGTGCGGGCCGGTCGTCTTCGTGCGCGGCCGCGCACGGGCCGCTCAGCGCCCGCGCGGCAGGCCCAGCTCGGCCAGCCGCGCCGGCATCCCGCCGGGGCCGACCGGGCCGCCGTGGGCGCCGGGGCGGCGCTGGCCGGGCAGCGGCGCGCCGCCGGGGGGCGGGCCGGTGCGGCGGGCCATCGGACCGGGCTGGGTCTGGTGCACGGGGCCGCTGCCGGTGCCGTGCACCGGGGCGTCGCCGCTCGGGGCCGCCCCGATCGGCGCCAAGTCGATCTGCACCCCGCAGTCGGCCAGGGCGTCCAGCTCGCGGGCGGTGCCGTCGTCCGCGGTGGCCTGCTCGTCGGTGACCAGCCGGGTGATCGTCTCGGTGGCGACGGTCTGGAACATGCCGGCCGCGCCGAGCTTGGTGTGGTCGGCGAGGACGATGACCTCGGCGGCCGCCAGCACCATGGCCCGGTCCACGCTCGCGGACAGCATGTTCGCGGTCGACAGGCCGCGGTCGGCCGTCAGCCCGCTCCCGGAGATGAAGGCCTTGGTGACCCTCAGCCCCTGCAGCGACTGCTCCGCGCCGCTGCCCACCAGCGCGTAGTTGGAGCCGCGCAGGGTGCCGCCGGTCATCACCACCTCGACCCGGTTGGCGTGCGCCAGTGCCTGGGCGACCAGCAGCGAGTTGGTGACCACCGTCAGACCGGGCACCCGTGCCAGCCGGCGGGCCAGCTCCTGGGTGGTGGTGCCGGCGCCGACCACCACCGCGTCGCCCTCCTCCACCAGGCCGGCGGCGAGGTCCGCGATGGCGCTCTTCTCCGCCGCCGACAGGTGGGTCTTCTGCGGGTAACCGGGTTCGCGGCTGAAGCCGCCGGGGAGCACCGCGCCGCCGTGCCGGCGGTCGAGGAGCCCTTCTGCCTCCAGCGCCCGCACGTCACGGCGCACGGTCACTTCGGAGGTCTGGACGACGCGGGCCAACTCCCGGAGCGAGACCGCTCCGTTGGCGCGCACCATTTCGAGGATCAACTGGCGACGTTCTGCAGCAAACACAGAACCGACGGTAACCTGCGTGACCGTCTGCTTTCAGGCGTTTGCAGCTAGTAGCGGGAATTGCTCACGCACGAGCGGCGCGTGACCGTACAATTCGCGCCGTCAATAGCCCGGGGCTGCGCCCGCCGTCCGGGTGACGGTCGATCATGCGCGAAGGGCGGCCGCCGGTCGGCAGCCGCCCCTCAACTGCGCGCCGGACGCTCAGGATTCGCCGTCGGCCCGCTTGCGGATGTGCAGCTGCCGGGCGGCCTCGGCGGTCGAGCCGGAGACGGACGGGTAGACGGTGAAGGCGCTGGCCACCTGTTCGACCGTCAGATTGGCGTCCACCGCGAGCGAGATCGGGTGGATCAGCTCGCTGGCCCGCGGGGCGACGACCACGCCGCCGACCACGATGCCGGTGCCCGGACGGCAGAACAGCTTCACGAAGCCGTCCCGGATGCCCTGCATCTTCGCCCGCGGGTTGCCGCGCAGCGGGAGCTTGACCACGACGGCGTCCATCTTGCCGCACTCCACGTCGGCCGCCGTGTAGCCGACGGTGGCGATCTCCGGGTCGGTGAAGACGTTGGATGCCACGGTCTTGAGGTTCAGCGGCTGCACCGCGTCGCCGAGCGCGTGGTACATCGCGATCCGGCCCTGCATGGCCGCCACCGAGGCGAGCATGAAGACGCCGGTGCAGTCGCCGGCCGCGTACACGCCGGGGGCGGTGGTGCGGGAGACCCGGTCGACCTGGATCTGGCCCCAGTCGTTGAGCTTGATCCCGGCCTCCTCCAGGCCCATCTCGGAGGTGTTGGGGATCGAGCCGACCGCCATCAGGCAGTGCGTGCCCTCGATCACCTTGCCGTCGGCCAGGGTCACCTCGACCCGGTCGCCGATCCTCTTCACCGACTCGGCGCGCGAACGGCCCATCACGTTCATGCCGCGGCGCCGGAAGACGTCCTCCAGCACCTCGGCGGCGTCCGGGTCCTCGCCCGGCAGCACGCGGTCGCGGCTGGAGACCAGGGTGACCTTGGAGCCGACCGCCTGGTACGCGCCGGCGAACTCGGCGCCGGTCACGCCGGAGCCGACCACGATCAGCTCGCGGGGCAGCTCCTCCAGGTCGTACACCTGGGTCCAGGTCAGGATCCGCTCGCCGTCCGGCTGGGCGTCCGGCAGCTCGCGCGGGTGGGCGCCGGTGGCGATCAGCACCGCGTCGGCGCGCAGCGCGTGCACGGTGCCGTCGGGCGCGTCCACCAGGACCTCGCGCGAGCCGTCCGCGGCCTGCCCGCCGGTGCCGAGCCGGCCGCGGCCGCGCAGGACGGTGACGCCGGCGCGGGTCACCGACTGGGTGATGTCGTGGGACTGCGCGATCGCCAGTCGCTTCACACGGCGGTTGACCTTGCCCAGGTCCACGCCGATGACCCGGGCGGCCTGCTCCAGCGGCGGGGTGTCGTCCGCGACCAGGATGCCGAGTTCCTCGTACGAGCTGTCGAAGGTGGTCATCACCTCCGCGGTCGCGATCAGCGTCTTCGACGGAACGCAGTCCGTGAGCACCGCCGATCCACCCAGACCGTCGCGGTCGACGACGGTCACCTCCGCGCCGAGCTGTGCGGCGACCAGGGCCGCCTCGTAGCCGCCGGGTCCGCCACCGATGATCACGATCCGAGTCACGCTCACCATTGTCCCGTACGCCGGGAGCGCCGCCACGCCGGGGTCCGGGCTCCGCCCGTTCGCCCGGTCGCCCCGGTCCGCGCGCCACCCCGGCTACGCTGGCCCCCATGCCCCTTTACGCCGCGTATGCCACCAACCTCGATGCCCGGCAGATGACCCGCCGAGCCCCGCACTCCCCGCTGCGCGGCACGGGGTGGCTGGACGGCTGGCGGCTCACCTTCGGCGGCGAGCAGCTCGGCTGGGAGGGCTCGCTGGCCACCGTCGTCGAGGACGAGAAGGACCAGGTCTTCGTCTCGCTGTACGACGTCTCGCCGGTGGACGAGGAGGGCCTGGACCGCTGGGAGGGCGTCCAGCTCGGCATCTACCGCAAGATCAAGCTGCGCGCGCAGACCCTGGACGGCTCCATCCCGGTCTGGACGTACGTGCTCAACGACTACGAGGGCGGCCTGCCCGCGGCCCGCTACCTCGGCCTGGTCGCCGACGCCGCCGAGAGCGCCGGCGCCCCGCACGACTACGTCATGGACCTGCGCCGCCGCCCCTGCTGACCGGGCGGGCCCGTCAGGGCCGCGGGCCCCAGCTGCGCGCCGTCTCCGCCAGGACGCCGGCCACCACCGCGCGCCGGGCCGGCTCGGTGCGCAGCCCGTTGCCCAGCTCGACGTGCAGCCACGGCACCCCGACACCGGCCGCGAACCGGCCCTCGACGTTCGTGGTGCCGCCCAGCTGCCCGCACTTCTCCCGCCAGGCCCGGCAGACCGCGTACCCGGACCGCCCCAGCGAGGCGGCGGTGAGTTCGGCGGCCGGGCCGGCCTGGCCCGCACCGCCGGAGACCACCGCGTCCTGCCCGGGCAGGCTGCCCTCGTCGAAGCCGTGCACCTGGATGCCGGGCAGCCCGCGCCCGGTGAGCGCCTCGACCACGGCCGCGAAGACGGTGTCGGTGCGGTGCGCGACGTCCGAGGAGCCGTCGGCCCCGGCCCGGCGGTGCGCCCCGGCGAGCACCAGCACACCGCCCGGCGCGGCCCGGAACAGTTCCACGCCGAGCGCCTCGGTGCGGGCGTCCGACACCGGGTGCGGCACCTGCACGGACCAGTTCGTCCGGGCCGAGAGGTCCAGGTAGACCCGGCCCCAGCCGCGGCTCCCGGCGGTGGCGGTGATGTCGGCGATCTCGGCGACCCGGCGGCCGGTCGCGGCCTCGGTGAACTCGGTGAGCCGGTAGCCGGCCCGGGCCAGCGCCTTCCCGGCCTGCTCGGACTGCCCGTCCAGCGCGCCGAGCACGCCGTCGGCCACCGCCCGGCGCTGGGCCGCGTCCGGCGCGGTGTACGGACCGTCGGCCGCGAAGTCGGCGGTGTAGTCGTCCACCCGGGACGCCAGGTCCACCGGGGCCGGTCCGGAGGGCAGGGGGCGGACCGCCCGCGGGGGTTCGGCCCGGCCGCGCGCGGCCAGGGTCAGCACCCCGGCGAGCGCCGCCAGCACCAGTAGCGCCGCCACCGGCAGCAGCAGCGAGCGTCGCGAACCCCGAGTCTCCATGGCGGTCGAACCTACCGCGTCGACCACCACCGCCATGATCCACGCCGGGTCCGGCGGAATCGAGATGCAAGGGACATCGGATCGAAGCCGATATGTGACAACTTTTGCGAAACCTTTTCGTACGCTGTTCCGGCTTGACCAATTCTTGATCATTGCTTGACCGGGAAGGCCGGCTGCCGACCCCGGGAGCCGCCACGGCGAGCCCGGAGGAGAACGAGGCCCCCGTGAGCACGGCACCCACCCCGCCGCGGCAGCACCGCTACCGCCGCCGGGCCGACATGCCGCTGCTCGGAGGCATCCGCCCGCCCATCGCGCTGCTGCTGGTCCTGCTGGTCGCGGTCGCCGCGATCACCGCCCTGGCCGTCGGCGGACTGCGCGTCGACGACACCCCGCAGGCCGTCCGCGAGTCCCACCAGTACGCCGCCGAGGACACCGCCGCCTCACTGCGCGCCGGACTGCACGAGAGCGCCACCGACCTGCGCCGGGCCGCCGCCCGCTACGAGAACGCGCCCGCCGAGCCCTCCGCCGTGCTGACCGCGCTCGGCCAGGCGTACCACAAGTGGCGCGGCACGGTGGTGGTCCGCCCCGACACCGGCCGGCTGCTGGCCGCCCGCGGCGAGACCGTCCCGCTGGCCGGTCTGGACCTCGCCAAGGTCACCGACACCGCGCCCGCGCCCGTCCTGGTGCCCTCCACCGCCGGCACCCGGCTGCTCACCTTCGCACTGGTCACCACCAAGGCCGACGGCCGCGCCCTGCTGGTCGCCTCCGACAACCTGCGGCTGCCCGGCATCGCCACCCGCAAGGAACAGACCATCCAGGTCCTCGACGCCACCGGCGCCGTCCTGGACACCACCGGCGCCGCGCTCCCCGCCGAGGGCGACCGCAAGCTGGTCACCACCGCCCGCGAGCGCGCCGCCCGGCAGCACCCCGCCCCCGGCGAGACGGCCTCCGGCAGCCTGGCCGGCGCCGCGGACGCCAACGGCGAGCGCCGGGTCGCCGGCTGGGCCGCCGTCGCCGCCCCCGGCGGGCACGACCAGGCCGCCCCGCTCGGCCTGACCGTGGTCTCCACCAGCACCGTCGACGGCAAGCCCGGCAGGCTGCGCCACCCCATGCTCGGCCTGGCCGCCGCCGGCGCCCTGCTCGTCCTGGCCCTGCTGCTCGCCTGGTACCTGGTCCGCAGCCTGCAGCGCCCGCTGCTGGGCCTGTTCCTGGAATCCCGCCGGCTCACCCGCGGCGACCGGCCGGACCAACCCGTGCGCGGCCCGAAGCGGGGCGAGACCGGCCGGATCGCCCGCGCCCTGGAGGAACTGCGCCACCAGCTCCTCGACCCGTCCCGTCCGCCCGCCGCCGCCCCCGCCCGCGGGCGCCGCCCCGGCACCGCCCTGCCGCTCGCGCTCTGCGCCGTCCTGGTGCTCGGCTGGTCCGGCCCGCTGCTGTTCCTCGGCGGCAACGACCCGACCGTACGGGTGCCCACCCAGGTCGTGGCCGGCCAGCGCGACCGCACCGACACCGCCGCCGACCGGATCCGCCAGGCGCTCAACGAGGGCTACGCGGACCTGCGTTCGGTCGCCCCCGCGCTCTCCGAGGCCTCCGTCGGCAAGGCCGAGACCCTGCTGCGCGACACCCTCGCCGAGCACGACCGCTACCGCTCGCTGTACGTCCTCGGCGCCGACGGCGGCGTCCTCGCCCACGCCGGCGAGACCCCGCACCGCACCGGCCCGGAGGCCCTCGGCCCGAGCGGCGTCCTGCTGCTCAACAGCTCCGGCAAGGAGCCCCGGATCGCCGCCCGCGCGGCCCTCACCGCCGCCCCGGCCGACGCCGAGGCGGAGGGTGCCCCGGAGCCGAAGGGGCCCGTCCTGGTCGGCGAGTTCAAGACCGACTTCCTCGGCGGTCTGCTGACCCGGCCCGGCCTCGGCCGGGTCTGGCTGGTCGACGGCCGGCAGCGGGTGCTCGCCGCCAACGAGGGCTACAGCTCCTTCGGCGAACTGCCGGACGGCCGGGCCCGGACGGTCCTCGCCGACGCCGGGAAGTCCGCCACCGCCGACGTGCTCCGCGACGGCGGCGACCCCTCCCTGCTCGCCGCCGCCCCGCTCGGCGGCAACGGCAGCGTCGCCAAGCTCGGCTGGTCCGTGGTCACCGCCCATCCGGTGGCCTGGCTGCACCTCGACCAGAACCGGGCCGACCGCCGCGCGGTGCTGGCCGGCATGCTCGGCCTGGCCGCCGCCGCGCTCTGCCTCGGCTGGCTGTTCATCGCCGTCGGCCTGCCGCTGCGCCGCCTCGCCGCGAGCGCCGAGGCGCTGGCCGCCGGGGACCGCCGCACCGTGCTCTACCCCGTCCACCACGACGAGGTCGGCGCCGTCGCCCGCAGCCTGGAGCTGGTCCGGCAGGAACTGGTGCGCGCCGAGCTCGCCGAGCGCGCCGTCCGCCGGACTCCCGAAACCGCCCGCTGAGCCCCCGCCCGAAGGATCTCCCGTGCTCTTCCTCTACGTCGTGCTGCTGGTGTGCTGCACCGTGCTGCTGGTGGCCGGCATCGTCGAACAGCGGCGGCACTTCACCGCGCTGGAGCAGATCCCGACCCGGGTCCTGGTCAACGGCATCCGCGGCAAGAGCTCGATCACCCGGCTGTGCGCGGGCGCGCTGCGCGGCGGCGGGCTGGTGACGGTCGCCAAGACCACCGGCACCGCGGCCCGGTTCATCCACCCGGACGCCACCGAGGAACCGGTCTACCGCAAGTTCGGCATCGCCAACGTGGTGGAGCAGATCGGCATCGTCCGCCGCGCCGCCACCTACCGGCCGGACGCCCTGGTGATCGAGTGCATGGCCGTCATGCCGGCGCTCCAGGAGGTCAACCAGACCAAGCTGATCCGCTCCACCATCGGCGTGCTCTGCAACGTCCGCGAGGACCACCTGGCCGAGATGGGCCCGACCCTGGACGACGTCGCCCGCTCGCTGTCGCGCTCGATGCCGGTCGGCGGGGTGTGCGTCACCGCCGAGCAGGAGCGCGCCCACATCCTGCGCGAGGAGGCGGCCAGGCGGGACTGCCGGCTGATCGTGGTGGACCCGGAGACGGTCACCGACGAGGAGCTGCGCGGGTTCAGCTGGTTCACCTTCAAGGAGAACGTGGCGATCGCCCTCGCCGTCGCCGAACTCCTCGGCGTGGAGCGGCAGACCGCCCTGCAGGGCATGTGGGCGGCCCCGCCGGACCCGGGCGTGCTGTCGGTCGACCGCTACCGCACCGCCGACGGCAAGCGGCTGCGCTTCGCCAACGTCTTCGCCGCCAACGACCCCGAGTCGACGCTGATGAACGTCCGCCAGCTGGAGGACCTCGGCGCGATCCACCGCCCGCTCAACGTGGTGATCAACTGCCGCCCGGACCGGGTCGAGCGCAACGGCCAGATGGGCCAGATCGTCCCGGACCTCGACCCGGACACGGTCTTCCTGATCGGCCACCCCACCAGGAGCGCCCGCGACGGCATCCCGGCCGGCTGGTCGGGCCGGGTGGTCGACCTCGGCGGCGACAAGCGCGACCCGGAGCGGCTCACCGCCGAGCTGCTGGCCGCACTCGGGCCGGACTCATCGCTGGTGGCCGTCGGCAACATCCACGGCCAGGGCGAGCTGTTCCTGGACGAGCTGGCCCGGCTCGAACCCGACGAGTCGCCGGACGGGCCGGGCGTACCGGAGTACGCGTACCACGAGCCCGAACCGCTCTACCCGGAGCCGGACCACCCCGGACCCGCGCACCACGCCGATCCGTTCCACCCCACCGGGACCGCACCGTACGCCGATCCGGACCCGTACGCCGATCCGGGCCCGTACCCGGGCCGGGTCCCGCACCCCGGCCGGGCCCCGTACGGCGGGCAGGCGCCGTACCCCGGCCACGCACCGCACGCCCGACAGGCTCCCCACGCCGAGCCGGTGTACCGCCCCGAGCCGCTCCCCGACTCCTGGTACGACCCCCACCACCGCACCGCCGCGCCCTACGGAGACCAGCAGTGATCCCCACCGAGCTCACCCCCGAGATCGCCGCCATCGGCATCGCGCTCGGCCTGGTCTTCTCCCTGGTCTGCTACCTGACCACCAACCTCTCCCCCGGCGGCATGATCACCCCCGGCTGGCTGGCCCTCACCCTGGTCGAGTCCCTCCAGCGGGTGGCCATCGTGATCGGCGTGACGGTGCTGACCTACCTCGCCATCCGGGTGGTCCAGAAGCTGGTGATCCTCTACGGCAAGCGGCTGTTCGCCGCCGTGGTGCTGATCGGCGTGCTGCTGCAGGCCACCGTGATGCTGGTCCTGCAGCGCGAACTGCCCACCCTGTACGCCAACCAGACCCTCGGCTTCATCGTCCCCGGCCTGATCGCCTACCAGCTGGTCCGCCAGCCCCGGGCGGCCACCCTGATGGCCACCGGCACGGTGACGCTCGCCAACTACGTCGTCCTCACCGCCGGCGTCCTGCTCGGCGCCCTGCCCGGCACCTGATCCCGAGGGGAACCCCCATGCCAGTGACCCGCACGTCCCTGCTCAGCGGCGGCCTCGCCGTGACCCTGCTGGCCGCCGGCGGCTACCTCACCGTCCAGCTGCGGGACCGCGACCGGCAGCCGTCGGCCGGCAGCAACGCGCCGCTGATCACCGCCGCCGTGCCGGGCCCCGCCGCCGGGACCCCGGCCGGCACGGCCCCGCCCGCCCGGTACCGCTACGAGCGGCTGGCCGGGCCGGACCACACGGTGGTCCGGGACGACCGCGGCGGGGTGGTCGCCACGCTGAGCGACGGCGCCCGCACCGCCGTCCTGGCCGGCCCCAGCCGCACCTTCGCCGAGCCGGTCACCACCGCCGCCACGGTGGTGACCGACAGTTGGGTCCGGCTGATGCCGCAGCCCTGGAAGGCGGGCGCCGAGCAGGAGGCCTGGTTCCGCACCTGGTTCCAGCAGTCGCTCGGCTCCACCGCCGACGACGTCCTGGCGGCGGCCACCCAGTACGTGGCCGGGGCGCCCGCCGAGAAGGACGCCAAGGGCGTGCGCTTCAAGGGCGACGCCTCCTTCGGCCCGCTCAATCCGAACGGTTCGGCCGGCAACGACCTGCGCCTGGAGCAGACCGACTTCTTCGACTACCTCGGCGTTCCGTACACGTTCGCCGACAAGGTGACCCGGCAGCCCGACAGGACCCGCTTCGGTTCCTTCGACTGCTCGGGGTTCGTCCGGATGGTGTACGGATACCGATCCGGCTACCCGCTGCTCTCCAGGGACGCGGCCGGCCCCGGCCTGCCCCGCACCGCCAACGGCCTGGCCCGGGTCGGCCCCGGTGTCCCGGTGATCCCGCTGGCGACCGCCGCCGGCTCGGACACCACCCTGCGCCCGGTCTCGATCGACCCGCTGCAACCCGGCGACCTGGTGTTCTTCGAGATCGACGCCCGCACCGGCGCCCGGCTCGACCACACCGGCATCTACCTGGGCCTGGACACCGACGGCCACCCCCGCTACATCTCCAGCCGGGAGGAGGCGGACGGCCCGACCTTCGGCGACAAGGGCGGCACGGCCCGGCTCGACGACAACGGCATGTACGCGAAGGGGCTGCGCAGCGCGAAACGGCTCTGAACCGCGCGGGGTCCGCGCGGACGGGGAACGCCGGGTGTCCGGAAAGCGGGGTGCCCGGAAATCCGGGGCGGCCGCGAGGGCGGGACGCGCGGAACGCCCGGTGCGTGGAATGCCCGCTGTGTGGGAAGCGACAAAGCAGGTCACCCGGACGGCGCCACCGAGCTGTGCTTTCGGGTCAACCGGGTAACGATCCGGCATGCCGCGCCAGATTTTCTACGCGCGTAGCCGATTCCCGTCTATCCTCGGACCCGTGAACGCTTCTCCTCAGTCGGTCGTCTCCGCCGACCCCTACGCCGCCGCCCAGGCCGCCGCCGAGCGCCTGCGCGAGCTGACCGGTGCCGAGCGGCACGACGTCGCCCTGGTGATGGGCTCCGGCTGGGTGCCGGCCGCCGACGCCCTGGGCGAGACCGTGGCCGAGTTCCCGGTCACCGACCTGCCCGGCTTCCCCGCCCCCGCCGTCGCCGGTCACGCCGGCACGATCCGCTCGGTGAAGATCGGCGACAAGCGCGCCCTGATCTTCCTCGGCCGCAACCACTACTACGAGGGCCACGGCGTGGCCACCGTCGTCCACGGCGTGCGCACCGCCGCCGCGGCCGGCTGCGGCATCATCGTGCTGACCAACGGCTGCGGCGGCCTGCGCCAGGGCTGGACCCCCGGCCAGCCGGTCCTGATCAGCGACCACATCAACCTGACGGCGGACTCGCCGATCGTCGGCGCCAACTTCGTCGACCTCACCGACCTGTACTCCAAGCGCCTGCGCGCGCTCTGCCGCGAGGTCGACCCGTCCCTGGACGAGGCCGTCTACGTGCAGTTCCGCGGCCCGCACTACGAGACCCCGGCCGAGGTCAACATGGCCCGGGTCATCGGCGGCGAGCTGGTCGGCATGTCCACCACCCTGGAGGCCATCGCCGCCCGCGAGGCCGGCTCCGAGGTGCTCGGCATCTCCCTGGTCACCAACCTGGCCGCCGGCATGACCGGCGAGCCGCTCAACCACGAAGAGGTGCTGGAGGCCGGCAAGGCCTCCGCCGAGCGCATGGGCGAGCTGCTGGCGAAGGTCCTTGAGCGGATCTGACGCCCACCAGGCGCAGAATGCATGAGTGACGGGGCCCACGGGCGGCGTGATCCGCTGATCACGCCTCCCGTGGGCCCCGTCCGCGTGCTCGACCCCTTCCTTGCGGAACCCCGGTCTCAGCGAACCCTCCGGTCTCAGCGAACCCTCCGGCCGACACACCGACGCACTTCCCGATGGAGCTGGCAGCCATGACGCAGGCACCCACCACCGACCTCCTCGCCCGGGCCCGGGCCTGGCTGGCCGAGGACCCCGACCCGCAGACCCGCGAGGAGCTCAGCGCCCTGCTGGCCCGGGCCGAGGGCCCCGAGGCCGAGTCGGACAGCAAGCTCGCCTGGTCCGAGCTCGCCGAGCGCTTCGCCGACCGCCTGCAGTTCGGCACCGCCGGACTGCGCGGTGAGATCGGCGCCGGGCCGATGCGGATGAACCGCTCCGTGGTGATCCGGGCCGCCGCCGGCCTGGTCGCGTACGTCAAGGAGCAGGGCCTCGGCGACCTGGTCGTCATCGGCTACGACGCCCGCCACAAGTCGTACGACTTCGCCCGCGACACCGCCGCCGTGGTGGTCGGCGCCGGCCTGCGCGCCGCGCTGCTGCCGCGCCCGCTGCCGACCCCGGTGCTCGCCTTCGCCGTCCGCAACCTGGGCGCGGCCGCCGGCGTCACCGTCACCGCCAGCCACAACCCGCCGCAGGACAACGGCTACAAGGTCTACCTGGGCGACGGCTCGCAGATCGTCCCGCCGGCCGACGCCGGGATCGCCGCCGAGATCGACGCGATCGGCTCGCTGGACGAGGTCCCGCGCGCCGAGGACGGCTGGGAGGTGCTCGGCGAGGACGTCGTCGACGCCTACCTGACCCGCGCCGTGTCCATCGTGGACCCGCACAGCCCGCGCGACCTCGACGTCGTCTACACCCCGATGCACGGCGTCGGCCGCGACACCCTGGTCGCCGCCTTCCGCCGGGCCGGCTTCCCCGCGCCGACCGTCGTCGCCGAGCAGGCCGAGCCCGACCCGGACTTCCCGACCGTGGCCTTCCCCAACCCGGAGGAGCCGGGGGCGATGGACCTCGCCTTCAGCACCGCCGCCTCGGTCGGCCCCGACATCGTGATCGCCAACGACCCGGACGCCGACCGCTGCGCGGTGGCCGTCCCCACCAGCGGCAACGCGGCCGGCAGCGGCAACGGCACGGCCGGCTGGCGGATGCTGCGCGGCGACGAGGTCGGAGCGCTGCTCGGCGCGGCCCTGGTCTCCAAGAAGGCCGAGGGCACCTTCGCCACCACCATCGTCTCCGCCACACTGCTCGGACGGATCGCCGAGGCGGCGGGCCTGGGCTACGCCGAGACGCTGACCGGCTTCAAGTGGATCTCCCGCGCCGAGGGCCTGCGCTACGGCTACGAGGAGGCGCTCGGCTACTGCGTCGACCCGCAGGGCGTCCGCGACAAGGACGGCATCACCGCCGCCCTGCTGGTCGCCGAGCTCGCCGCCACCCTGAAGAAGTCCGGCCGCACGCTGTCCGACCTGCTGGACGACCTGGCGCTGGAGCACGGCCTGCACGCCACCGACCAGCTGTCCGTCCGGGTGCAGGACCTCTCGCTGATCGCCGACGCCATGCGCCGCCTGCGCGAGCAGCCCCCGACCGTCCTGGCCGGCCTGACCGTCACCCGCGCCGACGACCTCAGCGAGGGCTCCGCCGACCTGCCGCCCACCGACGGCCTGCGCTACTACCTGGCCGGCGAGGCCGTCCGCTCGGCCCGCATCGTGGTCCGCCCCTCCGGCACCGAGCCCAAGCTCAAGTGCTACCTGGAGGTCGTCCTCCCGGTCGCCACCGCCGCCGACCTCGCGGCCACCCGCGACCGCGCCGCCGCGCTGCTGGACGCCGTCAAGCGGGACCTGGCCGCAGCCGCCGGCATCTGACCGCCACGCCGAACGGGCCCGCCGGAAAGCTTCCGGCGGGCCCGTTCGCGCGTGGGGCGGGCGGCGTCAGGCCGCGATGACGGAGATCAGGGCGACCAGCCCCACCAGGGTGGGGACGATCACCCACCAGCACCAGCGGACCGTCACCGGACCGGCGGCCTCGGGACGGCTGGCGTTGCGCTCGGCCATCTCCTGCAGCACGTCGGTCACCTGGTCGGACCAGGCACGGGTGGGGTCCGAGGAGCCCTGGACGACCGGGTTGGTCCGGGCCGCGAGGCCCAGCCCCAGCCCGGTGCGGGAGGCGTGCTCGGCGTTGCCGCGGCTCTGGGCGCGGGTGGCGCGCTTGCGCTGGCGCAGCGACACCGGCACCGCCCAGACCTGGTACTTCCTGCCGCCCGCGAGCAGTTCGACCGAGTACCCCGCGCGCAGCGCGTCCACCGAGGCCCAGGGCGCGATGACGGTCCGCCACGGGTTGCGCACCACCAGCCGGTCGCCGGAGGCCCGCACCACCGGGCGCAGCGTGTAGGCGATCACCGGGAAGGCGAACACCGGCACCGCGGCGAGCGCGACGTACGGGGTCTTGCCGGTGCCGGTCACCGCCGCGTCGCCGATCAGCCAGGCGGCGACGGCGAGCAGGAACACGCCGGAGATCACGCCGGGGACGGAGCGGTACACGCGGTCCGCGTACTCGGGTTCCCCGCCGGGGGCGGCCTTGCCCTGGTGGGGCGTGCCGTCGGAATCGGTCATGCCGTCGATTCTGCCCCATGCCCCTCGTACGGAGGTCTCGGTCCGGCCACGAATGGCGGGTGCCCTGGCGGCCCACTACGCGCGTAGATATGCTGGTCTGGTGACTATGTCCACTGTTGCAGCCAATGCCCCCGGCGTTGCGGGCAGCGGTCTTCAGGACGTTGCGGCGTCCGAGGCCTCGCTCCGCCGCTTTCTGCACGGCCTGCCCGGCGTCGACCAGGTCGGCCTGGAGGCGCGTGCCGCCACTCTCGGTACCCGCTCGATCAAGACCACGGCGAAGGCGTACGCCATCGACCTGGCGATCTCCATGATCGACCTGACCACGCTGGAAGGCGCGGACACGGTCGGCAAGGTGCGCGCGCTGTGCGCCAAGGGCAGGACCCCCGACCCGACCGACCCCACCACCCCCCGCGTCGCCGCCATCTGTGTCTACCCGGACATGGTCGCCACCGCGAAGGACGCCCTGAAGGGGACCGACATCCAGGTCGCCTCGGTGGCCACCGCCTTCCCGGCCGGCCGCGTGGCCCTCCCGGTCAAGCTCGCCGACACCGCCGACGCGGTGGCCGCGGGCGCCGACGAGATCGACATGGTGATCGACCGCGGCGCCTTCCTCTCCGGCCGCTACTTCGACGTCTACAACGAGATCGTCGCCGTCAAGGAGGCGTGCAAGCGCGCCGACGGCAGCTACGCCCACCTCAAGGTCATCTTCGAGACCGGCGAACTGCAGACCTACGACAACGTCCGCCGGGTCTCCTGGCTGGCGATGCTGGCCGGCGCCGACTTCATCAAGACCTCCACCGGCAAGGTCGCCGTCAACGCGACCCCGCCGGTCACCCTGCTGATGCTGGAGGCGGTCCGCGACTTCCGCGCGGCCACCGGCGTCCAGGTCGGCGTGAAGCCCGCCGGTGGCATCAAGACCACCAAGGACGCCATGAAGTACCTGGTGATGGTCAACGAGACCCTCGGCGACGACTGGCTGACCCCGCACTGGTTCCGCTTCGGTGCCTCCAGCCTGCTCAACGACCTGCTGATGCAGCGCCAGAAGCTGGCCACCGGCCGCTACTCCGGCCCCGACTACGTGACGGTGGACTGATCACCATGGCCAAGAAGAAGAACATCGAGGAGCCCGCGGCCAAGCCCGCCGGAGGCCTCTTCGCCTACGCCCCGGCCCCCGAGTCCCCCGCCGCCGCGGGCGACATCGCCACCTCCTACGGCCACTTCATCGGCGGCGAGTTCGTCGACTCCTCCGGCAGCGAGGCCCTGAAGACGGTCAACCCGGCCACCGAGCAGGTGCTCGCCGAGTTCGCCCAGGGCACCGACGAGGACGTGGACCGCGCCGTCGCCGCCGCCCGCAGGGCCTTCGCCGACTGGTCGGCGCTGCCGGGCAGCGAGCGCGCCAAGTACCTGTTCCGGATCGCCCGGATCATCCAGGAGCGCGGCCGCGAGCTGGCCGTGCTGGAGTCGATCGACAACGGCAAGCCGATCCGCGAGACCCGCGACTTCGACATCCCGACCGTCGCCGCGTGGTTCTTCTACTACGCGGGCTGGGCGGACAAGCTGGACTACGCGGGCTTCGGCGCCAACCCGCGCCCGCTCGGCGTGGCCGGCCAGGTCATCCCGTGGAACTTCCCGCTGATGATGCTGGCCTGGAAGATCGCGCCCGCGCTGGCGACCGGCAACACGGTCGTCCTGAAGCCGGCCGAGACCACGCCGCTGACCGCGCTGCGCTTCGCCGACATCTGCCGCCAGGCCGGTCTGCCGAAGGGCGTCGTCAACATCGTCACCGGCGACGGCCGCACCGGCGCCGCGCTGACCGCGCACCCCGACGTCAACAAGGTCGCCTTCACCGGCTCCACCCCGGTCGGCCGGGCCATCGCCAAGCAGCTGGCCGGCAGCCGCAAGAAGCTGTCGCTGGAGCTGGGCGGCAAGGCCGCCAACATCGTCTTCGACGACGCGCCGATCGACCAGGCGGTCGAGGGCATCGTCAACGGCATCTTCTTCAACCAGGGCCACGTCTGCTGCGCGGGCTCGCGCCTGCTGGTCCAGGAGTCGATCCAGGACGAGCTGCTGGACGCCCTGAAGCGCCGGATGTCCACCCTGCGGGTCGGCGACCCGCTGGACAAGAACACCGACATCGGTGCGATCAACTCGGCCGCGCAACTGGCCCGGATCACCGAGCTGACCGACGCCGGCGAGGCCGAGGGCGCGGACCGCTGGTCCCCCGAGTGCGAACTCCCGGGCAACGGCTTCTGGTTCAAGCCGACCATCTTCACCGGCGTCAGCCAGGCCCACCGGATCGCCCAGGAGGAGATCTTCGGCCCGGTGCTGTCGGTGCTGACCTTCCGCACCCCCGACGAGGCGGTCGCGAAGGCCAACAACACCCCGTTCGGCCTCTCCGCCGGCGTCTGGACGGAGAAGGGCTCGCGGATCCTCTGGACCGCGAACAGGCTCAAGGCCGGTGTGGTCTGGGCCAACACCTTCAACAAGTTCGACCCGACCTCGCCGTTCGGCGGTTACAAGGAGTCGGGCTACGGCCGCGAGGGTGGCCGCCACGGTCTGGAGGCCTACCTCGATGTCTGACACGACCTTCGCGCGTCCTGACGCCCCGGTGCGGATCCAGGTGAGCAAGACCTACAAGCTGTACGTCGGCGGGAAGTTCCCGCGCTCGGAGAGCGGGCGGGTGTACGAGGTGACGGACTCCAAGGGCGAGTGGCTCGCCAACGCGCCGCTGGGCACCCGCAAGGACACCCGTGACGCGGTCCTCGCCGCCCGCGCCGCCGTCAAGGGCTGGGCCGGCACCACCGCGTACAACCGCGGCCAGGTGCTGTACCGGGTGGCCGAGATGCTGCAGGGCCGGCGCGAGCAGTTCGCCGCCGAGGTGGCCCTCTCCGAGGGCATCGGCCCGAAGAAGGCCGCCGCGCTGGTGGACGTCGCGATCGACCGCTGGGTCTGGTACGCGGGCTGGACCGACAAGGTCGCCCAGATCGCGGGCGGCGCCAACCCGGTCGCCGGTCCCTACTTCAACCTGTCGACCCCCGAGCCGACCGGCGTGGTCGGGATCGTCGCCCCGCAGGCCGGGTACGGGCACTCGCTGCTCGGCCTGGTCTCGGTGATCGCCCCGGCGATCGCCACCGGCAACACGGTCGTGGTCGCGGCCGCCGCGGACGCCCCGCTGCCCGCGCTGTCGCTGGGCGAGGTGCTCGCCACCTCGGACGTCCCGGGCGGCGTGGTCAACATCCTCTCGGGCCGGACCGCGGACATCGCCCCCACCCTGGCCTCGCACCAGGACGTCAACGCGGTGGACCTCACCGGGGCCATCGCCGCCGACGGTCCCGGCGCGGCGCAGGCGCTGGAAGCCGCCGCCGCGGATACCCTGAAGCGGGTGGTCCGTCCGGAGCTGGACCCGTTCGCCCAGGACTGGACCAGTGCGCCCGGTACGGACCGGCTACTCTCGTTCCTCGAAACGAAGACGGTGTGGCACCCGATGGGTATCTGACCCACCCGCCCTCCGGGGCGACAACTCCACAGACTGGCCGTCCCCAGTGCCCTCTCCCCCCCAGGGCCCGGACGGTCATTGGACGGACCCGCGCCTCTCCCCCCCTGGCGCGGGTCCGTCGCTTTCCGCCGCCGTTCCCGTCGACTTTCGTCACCCCCGCCGCCGACTTTCGCCGCTCCCGCGCGCCCGGCCGGCCCGGCCAGAATCACCGGGGACGGGGACGATCGGGGGGAACCATGGGCGAGTTCATCGGCGAGCTGGTCGCACTGTTCGCGGACGGCTTCCTCCGCAGGTACCACGTGGCCCGCAGCAGGCGCCGACTGGCCGCCGGGCGGCCGGTCCGGGTGCCCTGCTCGGTCCGCTCCGGCCCGGGGCGCGGGTACGTCAACGGCAGCCTGCGGATCACGCCGGGGACCGCCGGCGTGGCCTTCGTCTCCCGGGAGGCCGGGCGGCTCGACCTGCCCACCGGGGGCACCTTCCACGAGCCCGAGCCCGACACCTGGCACAGCCAGGACTGGGCCGCCACCGCCTACCGGCCGCCCGGCGCCGGAGACCCGGTCCACCTCCAGGTCGACACCCGCTACCTGCCGCTGGTACACGCCGCCCTCGCCGGCCCGTAGTCGCGGTCGCCGACGCGGTGACGGGCCGCAACCACCGCCGCCTCCGTGGCAGAAGGTCGGTGCCGACCGGTTTCGGCAACGGGCCCCGATGCGTCAGACTGGTGTCCCGTGAGTGACTCCCCCATGAACCCCGCCCCCGGCGCGCACGCCCGGGTGATCCTGCTCTCCGGGCCCTCCGGGTCGGGGAAGTCCTCGCTCGCCGAGCGCAGCGGCCTGCCGGTCCTCCAGCTCGACGACTTCTACAAGGACGGGGACGACCCCACGCTGCCGCGGCTGCCGGACGGCGCCGTCGACTGGGACTCCCCGCTCGCCTGGCACCGCGACCAGGCCCTCGCCGCCATCCGCGCCCTGCACGACCGCGGCCGCACCGACGTCCCGGTGTACTCGATCCCGGACAACGGCCGGATCGGCACCCGCGCCCTGGAGCTCGGCGGCGTCGGCGCGTTCATCGCGGAGGGCATCTTCGCCGCCGAGATCACCGCCGCGTGTGCCGAGGAGGGCCTGCTCGGCGACGCCCTGTGCCTGCGCAACGGCGCGCTCACCACGGCCTGGCGCCGGCTGCGCCGGGACGTCCGGGAGGGCCGCAAGTCGCTGCCGGTGCTGCTGCGCCGGGGCTGGCGGCTGATGCGCGCCGAGCGTTCCATCGTGGGCCGGCAGGTCGCGCTCGGCTCGTACGCGTGCGCCGGGCCGGAGGCCGAGCGGCGAATCCGTACCGCGGCCCGCCCGACGGAGCTCTCCGCGGCTTGAGCCGGGCCGTTCCCGGCGTCCCCGCGGCCGAGGCCCGGCGGGTCCGGACGGCACGACGACGGGCCCGGTGCGTCTCCCCCGCACCGGGCCCGTCGCCTTCCCCGAACGATCCTCGGTTCTCCCACGGGCACGCTCCCCCGAGCCGCTGCCCCCGGACCGTCCGACCGTCCGTTCCCGTCCCCCGACGGGAGTCCCTCGTTACGCGACCAGCTCGCCGAACGCCCGGACGGTGTCGCCCGACTTGTTCAGGTGCTCGTCGTCGCGCAGCCGGCGCAGGGCGCGCCAGATGCTGCTCTTGACCGTACCGACGCTGATCCCCAGCACGTCGGCGATCTCCGGGTCCGTCTTGCCCTCGTAGTAGCGCAGCACCAGCATGGTCCGCTGGTTCTCCGGCAGCTTCGCCAGCGCCTGCCAGAGCACGGTGCGCAGCTCGGTGCCGCCCATCGCGTCGGTGTCGCCCGCCGTCTCCGGCAGCTCCTCGGTCGGGTACTCGTTGACCTTGCGGCGCCGCCAGGCGGAGATGTGCAGGTTGGTCATGGTGCGGCGGAGGTAGCCCCCGACCGCCGCCTTGTCGGTGATCCGGCCCCAGGCCCGGTAGGTGCTGAAGAGCGCGCTCTGCAGCAGGTCCTCGGCCTCGTAGCGGTCACCGGTGAGGTGGTAGGCCGTGGCGTACAGGGAGGCGCGGCGCTCGCGCACGTACGCGGTGAACTCCGTGATGTGGTCCTCCGCGGCGGCCGAGTGCTCCCCCTGCGCGCCTCCCTGTCCGGCCTCGGTGGTGCGGGCCGCAGCGGGGTTCAGCCGCAGCAGCGTCGCACCGGCGGCCTCGCGACCGGACGGTTCCCCCGAACCGACCGTCCGCAGACCGTTCCCCCCGGTACCCCGGTTCCCCCCCGGGGTGTCCTTGCCCTCGACGCGGACGGGGAGGATGCCCCGCAGCGTGAGGGTGTTGGCGGAGTCGGCCGAACTCCCCAGCCGGCCGATCCCGTACAGCTCCCCCGTCCTGGCGCCGCCGCTCACCCGGCGGGCGACGGGGTTTCCACCGGTGCTGTGCGCGCACCCCCGTACGGTCACGGCACCGGAGTTCTCGTCGGTCCTGACCTCGTACCGGGTCCGGTGGGTCGTGGCTGACGAACGCGCGGTGCGGACAGCCGGGTTGGTCCGGGTCTGAAGCATGGCGTTCATCGTGCGCCCCCTGGGTCGGTACGAGCGGTTCCGGTAGCCGCCCTCCAGCCGGCCCTTTCGGCCCGCTGTCCTGCGGCGACATGGAAAATCCTGCCCGCCGGTTGTGATGGCGCTGTCCGCCGACTGTCACAGGGGTGTCACAGGCGGGGGCCTTTCGTCCCGGTCCGCCTCCCTCCGTACCTGACGCCGGTGGCGGTCCTTCCGGTTCCCGAGCGGCCGGTGAGCGATCCGGGGGGTGATTCGGGGCTGCGGGTGGGCCAAAATGGGGCCGTGCCTTTCCTCCTATTGATCGAGGACGACGACGCCATCCGGACCGGCCTCGAACTCGCCCTCACCCGCCAGGGCCACCGCGTGGCCACCGCTGCCTCCGGCGAGGACGGCTTGAGGCTCTTCAAGGAGCAGCGGCCCGACCTGATCGTGCTGGACGTGATGCTGCCCGGGATCGACGGCTTCGAGGTGTGCCGCCGGATCCGGCGCACCGACCAGCTGCCGATCATCCTGCTGACCGCGCGTTCGGACGACATCGACGTGGTGGTGGGTCTGGAATCCGGCGCGGACGACTACGTGGTGAAGCCGGTGCAGCCGCGCGTGCTGGACGCCCGGATCCGGGCGGTGCTGCGACGCGGCGAGCGGGAGAGCTCGGACTCCTCCGCGTACGGCACCGTGGTGATCGACCGCGCGGCGATGACCGTCACCAAGGACGGGCAGGACCTCCAGCTCACCCCGACCGAACTGCGACTGCTGCTCGAACTCAGCCGCCGCCCCGGGCAGGCGCTCTCCCGCCAGCAGCTGCTGCGGCTGGTGTGGGAGCACGACTACCTGGGCGACTCCCGCCTGGTGGACGCCTGCGTGCAGCGGCTGCGGGCCAAGGTCGAGGACGTGCCGTCCGCGCCGACGCTGATCCGCACCGTGCGCGGGGTGGGCTACCGGCTGGACCCGCCGGCCTGACCCCTCCGCCCCGGCCCCGCCCCGTCCGACTCCTGAACTCCCGTATCACGACAGGCTCCTGTGACTGACCATCAGACGACTGCCCGGCGCTTCCCGGCGAGCCGGTGGCGCCGGCTGCGTTCCCTGCGGGTACGGCTGATCGCGGTGTTCGCGGCGGTCGCGCTGCTCGCCGCCGTCTCGGCCTCCGGCATCGCGTACTGGCTGAACCGCGACGCGGTGCTCAAGCGGGCCCAGGACACCGCGCTGAACGACTTCCGGGTCTCACTCAGCCGCAACGTCTCCGAGCTGCCGCTGAACGCCGGCTGCCCGGAACTGGCCGCGCTGGCGTCCAACGTCGCCAGCTCCGGCCTGAATTACGACGTGGTGGTGATCGACCCGGCGCACCCGGAGTGCCCCTCGGCGTCCTCCGACCCGACGCACTTCACGCTGGCCGACGTGCCGACCGCGCTGCAGTCCACGGTCGCCAAGCCGCGGGAGGTCACCGAGAACAACCCGTACCCGTACCACCTGTACTGGCAGCGGCAGAACCTGGAGGGCCGGCCGTTCCTGATCGGCGGCACCAAGGTGGTGCCGAACGGCCCGACGGCGTACATGTTCAAGTCCCTGGAGAACGAGCGGGCCGACCTCAACACGCTGGGCTGGTCGCTGGCCGTCGCCACCCTGCTGGCCCTGATCGGCTCGGCGCTGCTCGCCCAGGCCGCCTCGGCCACCGTGCTGCGGCCGGTCAAGCGGCTCGGCGACGCGGCCCGGCGGCTCGGCGAGGGACACCTGGACACCCGGCTGGAAGTCGAGGGCTCGGACGAACTCGCCGACCTGGCCCGGACGTTCAACATGGCCGCGGAATCGCTGCACGAGCAGGTCGAGGAGCTGAGCGCGCGCGAGGCGCAGAGCCGGCGGTTCGTCGCCGACATGTCGCACGAGCTGCGCACCCCGCTGACCGCGATGACCGCCGTCACCGACATCCTGGAGGACGAGGCCGAGTCGCTGGACCCGATGATCGAGCCGGCCGTCCGGCTCGTGGTCAGCGAGACCCGGCGGCTGTCCGACCTGGTCGAGAACCTGATGGAGGTGACCCGTTTCGACGCCGGCACCGCCAAGCTGGTCGCCGACGAGGTCGACATCGCGGACCTGATCATGTCCTGCATCGACGGGCGGGCCTGGTACGACGCGGTCGAACTGGACGCCCCGCGCGGCATCCTGGCCGTGGTCGACCCGCGCCGGCTCGACGTGGTGTTCGCCAACCTCATCGGCAACGCGCTCAAGCACGGCGGCTCGCCGGTGCGGGTCAGGGTCCGGCAGAGCGACGACTCGGTCGTGGTCGAGGTCTCCGACAGCGGCCCGGGCATCCCCGAGGACGTGCTGCCGCACGTCTTCGACCGGTTCTACAAGGCGGACCGGGGGCGGGCCCGCTCGGAGGGCAGCGGTCTGGGGCTGTCGATCGCGATGGCCAACGCCCAGATACACGGGGGGACGATCACGGCGGCGAACGGGGAGGTCGGCGCGGTGTTCACCCTGACGCTGCCGTCGGCCCCACCGCCCCCGCCGGCCGCGGGCGGGGCCGAGCGCGGCCCCGCGCGCGACGCCGCACAGGACAAGGACGCCACGTGACCGCCCCCGCCCGCACCACCCTGCGCCGCACCGCCGGCGTGCTGCTCCTGCTCGCACTGGCCTCCGGCTGCGGCATCCGGCCGACGGCCGTACCGGTCGACGCCGGGGCCCCGGCCAGCCGGACGGCCTGCCCGACCGCCCCGCGCGTACCGACCGCGCTGGCCACCCCGCCCGGCCCCGCGCCGGCCGTGACCCCTGCCCGCGGCGCCGCCAAGGGCGCCGTGAGCCCGAGCCCGTCGCCCGCCGCGGTGACACCGGGCAGCCCGCCGCCGGACAACGTGTTCAGCGCCGTGCCGACGGCCTCCCCGTGCAAGTAGCGGGGGCGCCGGGGGCGCGTCCGGGAATGTTCACGCCCGGTGTGGAACCGCCGTGCCACCGGCTCACGTCCTTCCCCCCGTGCAGCGAGATGGCACCAGGACACGCGACGAGCGTTCCGGCGCGGGGACCGAGAGCAGGCCGGCGGCGGGCGTCCACCGTCCCCTCCGGCTGACCGGACTGGCGGGCCTGGCCTGCCACCTGGCACTGGTGCTCTGGCTGGTGCTGAGACCGCTGCCGGTGGCCTGGGTGTACGACGCCAATCTGACGCCGCTGGCCTCGCTCCGCTCCTCCACCGGCTGGCAGGTGGTCGGCGAACTCCTGCTGCTGGCCCCGCTCGGCGTCCTGCTGCCGCTGGCCGGCGGCCGGCTCCGAGCCCCCTGGCTGCCGTCCTTCCTGCGCACCACCGGCGTCTCCGCGCTGCTGGCGACCGGGCTGGAGTTCCTCTCCTCCTGGACGCCCGGGCACGTCCTCAACGTGGACCACATCCTGTTCGCCGTGATCGGCGTGGCCGCCGCCCACCTCGCGCTGGTCCCCGGTCTGCGGCACCTGCTGCGGGGGCGGCGGCCGCGGGTGCCCCGGGTGTCCGTGCTGACCGTCCCGCCGGTGGCCGCCGTCGGCCGGGTGGCGGCCGTCGCACCCGTCCCCCGGCCGCGCGCCTACGCGGAGCCGACGCCGCCCGGCCGCTGAGCCCGCCCCGGCACCACCCGGCCACCGACCTCGACCAGCCCTCCGGGGCGCGGCCCGGTCAGCAGCTGCGAACCCGCGCCCTGGGTGACGGTCAGCGCCCGGCCGAGCCGCGCGGTCAGCAGCAGGGCGGCCGCGCCGGTCGCCTCGTCCTCGTCGATCCCGTCCCCCCGCCCGGGGAACGCCCGGGCCCGGACGGTGCCCGCCGCCTCGTCCTGCCAGGCCCAGGCGTAGACCCACTCCCCGGGCGGCGGCACCTCCAGCGCCTCCACCTCGGCCGCCGAACCGTACTGCCGCAGCGTCCGCGGCGGGGCCCATTCCGGCCGGGCCTCGATCAGCGTCAGCCCGCCCGCGCGCCGTACGCCCACCTCACCGGCGGCCGTCACCAGCCGGTCCAGGCCGAGCAGCCAGGCGACGCCCACGCACGGGTGCCCGGCGAAGGGCAGACGCAGCGTCGGGGTGTGGATGTCGATCTCCCCGCGCTCCGGGTCGTCGACGAACACCGTCTCGCTGAAGCCGAGTTCGCGCGCGAGCCGTCGGCGGTCCGCGCGCTCCGGCACAGCGGCGCCGGCGCGCACGACGCCGAGCTCGTTCCCGTGCCGCCCGTCCGGTCCGCAAAAGACCCGCAGCACCTCATAGTCAGTCATTTCCCACCTCGTCAATTGCCGCTCCGGCAGAGCGCAACGACACCGTGACGTAAAGGCCGCGACGAATGTCAGCCGCCTCCAGTACTGTGCGCTCTCGTCCCCAAACGGTTCCGCCGTTGTTTCTTCCCTCCCACAGGAAATCCCCCGTGAACAATCTCGACTTCAGCGCCGAACCGCTGTTCTCCTGGTACGCCGTCCTGCTGGCGCTCAGCGGCGTGATCATGCTGGTCCTCGGAGCCGTCGCCGGCGGGCTGAAGGCCGGTCTGCGGATCCTCAACGTGCTCATCGGCCTCGGCTTCCTGGGGTACGCCTACTACCTCGTGTTCGTCTTCGAGGGCGGCACGTACTACATCTTCTTCAAGGTCTTCATCCTGCCGGTCGCGATGATCGTCTACTCGGTGAAGGCGATCGTCGAGCGCAGCAACGCCAAGCAGCAGGCGGCCGCCGCGCAGGCCGCCGGGTTCAACCCGAACGCCCCGCAGGCCCCGTTCGACCCGAACGCCCCGCAGGCGCCGTACAACCCGAACGCCCCGCAGGCGCCGTACAACCCGAACGCCCCGCAGCCGGGCGCTCCCGTGCCGCCGCACGCGGGCGCTCCCGTCCCGCCGGCCGCCGCGCCGCACCAGCCGGGTGTCCCGCCGCAGCCGGTGGCGGACAACCCGTACGCGCAGCCCGCCCCGCCGGCCCAGCCCCAGCCGCCGCACCAGGCCGGCTGAGCGGGCCGCACCGCCCCACGAACGCCGGAAGGCCCGTCCGTCACCGCTGCCGAGCGGTGACGGGGGGGGCGGGCCGGGGGGGGGGGGGGAGCGCCCCGGGCGGGGACCCCGCCGGGGGCGGC
>NZ_JBHWBZ010000027.1:0-58040 GCF_042735475.1 Kitasatospora sp. NPDC059577
GTGGAAATGAAGCGCCACTTCTCCGGCTACATCGCCTTCGGCATCGGCCTGTGGATCAGCATGCAGACCTTCGTCTCGATCGGCGTGAACCTGGGCATCCTGCCGACCAAGGGCCTGACCCTGCCGCTGATCTCCTCCGGCGACCCGCACCCCATCGGGATCGGGGGGGGCCACCCCCTCCGTGCGATGTTCGGGATGGCCGGCGCCCCCGGGGGCCCCCGCGGGGCCGTGGGGCGCCCCCCGGGGGCCCTCCCCGCGTTCCGCCCGGGTCCCGGGTCCCCGGGTCCGGCCTCGGTCTCGGTCCGGCACCGGTCCCCGGCCGCGCGCCGGCGGGCCGGTTCAGACCCGGCCGAGCATGGCCAGCGCGGTGCCGAAAGCCTCGCGCACCAGCAGGTACGGGCCGTGCGCCAGCGGTCCGTCCGCGCCGAGCACGTCGCCGCGCGCGCCGGCCCGGCGGGCGGCGAGCGCGGAGCGGACGGTGTGGAAGCCGCTGGTGACCACCGTGCACCGGTAGCCGGGGCGCTCGGCGGCCATCAGGGCGGCGCTGAAACGGAGGTTCTCGGCGGTGTTGGCGGCCCGCTCCTCGCACCGGATCCGCTCGGCCGGGACGCCCCGGGCGGTCAGGTAGCGGGCCATCGCGGCGGCCTCGGTGCACTGCTCGTGCGGGCCCTTGCCGCCGGTCACCAGGACCAGCGGGGCGTACCCGGCGGCCTCCTCGGCGGCCAGGCGCGCCAGCGCGGCGTCCAGCCGGGCCGCCAGCGTGGGCCCGGGCTCGCAGCCGTCCAGTGCGGCGCCCAGGACGACCAGGTAGTCGGAGCCGACCGGTGCGGGCCGGCGGCGCTGGTGCAGGGCCAGGCCGAGGAAGCCGAGCAGCCAGAGCAGGAGGTACCCGCAGAGCAGGGCGGCGACGATCAGCAGGGCGCGCATATCCGTTCGAACGTGTACGGCGGAACCACCGTTCCGGCCACCGCCCCGGTCCTTGCCGGTTCGGGCCTGGCCCCGCCCCGCCTCCGGAACGGCGGAACCCCCGTTCCGGTGGCGGAACGAGGGTTCCCGGGAACGAGGGTTCCGGATAGGGGGCGTACTCGGCCGGACTCAGCCGGTCTCGGCGGCCGGTGCGCCCGGAGCGGCCACCGGGGCGGCCACCGGGGCGGCCACCGGGGCGACCGCGGGGGCACCCGGGGCGATGCCCGCCCCCGGGGTCCGGTCGCGCTTGTGGAGCGAGGCCAGGTAGGCGTTGTACGCCTCCAGCTCGGCGTCGCCGGAGCGCTCCTCGGCACGGTCCCGGCGACGGGCGTGCCGCTGCTCGGAGCCCATCCACTGGTAGACCAGGGCGATCAGCACGATCGCGGTCGGGATCTCGCCGAACGCCCAGGTGATGCCGCCCGCCAGCTTCTGGTCCTCCAGCAGGTCCGTCCCGGGCGGCGACCCCTCCGGGGTGAAGGTGGTGACCAGCGGGTGGCTCGCCATCATCACCGCCACGCCGAAGAAGGCGTGGAACGGCATCCCCATGAACAGTTCGATGATCCGCATCACGTGGCCGGGGCGGTGCGGGCCCGGGTCCACGCCCATGATCGGCCAGAAGAAGGCCAGCCCGGTGAACAGGAAGTGGACCATCATGAAGATGTGCCCGAGGCGGTACTGCATCAGGAAGTCGAACGCCGGGGTGAAGTAGACCCCGTAGAGGCTCGCGATGAACATCGGGATGGTGAACGCCGGGTGCGAGATGATCCGGACGTACCGGCTGTGCAGCAGTGCCACCAGCAGCTCGCGCGGCCCGCGCGGGCGGCCCTTGCCGGCCGGGCGCAGCGCCCGCAGCGCCAGCGTGATCGGGGCGCCGAGCAGCAGCAGGATCGGCGTCAGCATGGAGAGCACCATGTGCTGGATCATGTGCGCGCTGAACAGCACCATGCCGTAGTCGTTCAGCCCGCTGCAGGTCACCAGCAGCAGGGTGCCGACGCCGGCCGCCCAGCCGACCATCCGGCCGACGGGCCAGCGGTCGCCGCGCCGGTACAGCCGGACCACGCCCGCCGCGTAGAGCCCCAGGACGACCAGCCCGCCGAGCAGGAAGAACCAGTCCGGGGACCAGGTCCACACGTTGGAGAGGGTGAACGGGCCTAGCTGGGTCATCCCGCCGTGGTGGTGCATGCCTGACATTCCGTCGCCCATCGGCGGGTCCTGCTTTCCGTCCTCGTGGTCCCCGCGGGGGGTCCGGTTCGCCCGTTTTGCTTGGCATACAGCCTAGGTGGGCCTTACCTCGGGCCGTGCCCCCACCCCCTCCGTACGGCTCCCTCCCCGCCGGGCGGCCCGCTGGCTAGACTGACCGGCCGGTCGGCAGGGAGGCCCGGACATGGCGACGGAACCACGGACGGCGACGGAACCGTCGACGGCGGCGGAGCGGGGAGCGACGGGGGTGGACACGGTCGCGCTGACCGGAGCGACCGGTTTCATCGGCTCCGGGGTCCTGGCGGCCCTCACGGCCCGCGGCGCACGGGTGCGCGCGCTGACCCGCCGGGTGCCGGAGACCGCCGGCCCCGGCACCACCTGGGTGCCGGGCGACCTCGCCGACGGCACGGGGCTGGCGGAGTTGTGCGAGGGCGCCGCCGTGCTGGTCCACCTGGCCTCCCGGGTCTCCGGCGGCGCCGAGGAGTGCGAGGCGGCGAACGTCCGCGGCACGGCCGCGCTGATGGCGGCCGCCACCCGCGCCGGGGTGCGCCGGATCGTCCACCTGTCGACGACGGCGGTGTACGGCGAGGGCCCGCACGCGGGCATCGGGGTGGACGAGGTGCCGCCCGCCCCGCTGTCCGAGGCCAGTCGCACCCGGCTGCTCGGCGAGCGGCACGCCCTGGACGCGGGCGCGCACGTGCTGCGCCCCGGCCTGGTGACCGGGACGGGCGACCGCTGGGTGGTGCCCGCGATGGCGGAGCTGGTCCGCCGGGTGCCGGTCCGCTGGGCGGGCGGCGAGGCCCGGCTCTCGGTCGTGGACCGCACCGACCTGGCCCGGCTGGTCACGGCGCTCGCCCTGGACGCTCACGGCGCCCCGGCCGGCGTCCACCACGCCTCCCACCCGGACCCGGTCCGTGTCGGCGACCTGCTGGCCGCGCTGGCCTCGCTCGGCCTGCTGGCGGCCCCGGACGGCCCGGCCGTGCCGTGGGAGGAGTGCCGGCGGCTGTTGGCCGCCGCACCCGGCCGGGTCTCGGAGCGCCAGTTCTCGCTGGTCGCCCGTGACCACTGGTACCGCAGCGGGGCCGTCTGGCGCCTCGCCGCCTGCCCGCCCGGCCCCGGCCCGCTCGCCCGCCTCCCGGAGGCCGCCGGGTGGTACCGCACGGTGCTCGGGGGCAGCGACTAGCTCGGCTCCCCGCCGCCGGGACGAGCGCGTTCTCGCTGCGCCGCCCGGCGGCGAGGACGTCGACGCCGTACGGTCGGCCGCGGCCTTCGAACCGGTCGGCGGCCTGCCCTGTCGGGCCGCTGACCGTGCCGGGTTCTCGGTGCGGACTCGGTCCGGCCCCGAGGTTCGGCCCGATCCGAGGAGCGGCACGCGCCTACGCGGGAGGGGCCGTCGGAATTCGGGTGCCCGAAGCGGAAAACGGCCCACCGGTGTTCCGCTCCCCGGGGATCCCGGCCCACGGTGCGCGGGGCGCCGCCTCGGCGAAGGTGGATGAACCGGCCCCGGGGTCGGGGAAGCGTCCGCAGGACCACGGGGACCGGCTGCCGGGCGCTTTCGTGGGGTCAGTCCTTGGGGACGAGGGTGTTCTCGTTGCGCCGCCCGGCGGCGAAGTCGTCGACGTTGCGGGCGGTGGCGTCGATGATCTGGCCGACGGCGGTGCGGGTGAAGTAGGCCTGGTGGCTGGTGACGAGGACCTGGGGGAAGGTGACCAGCCGGGCGAGGACGTCGTCGGCGATGCCCTCGATGGAGCGGTCGGTGAAGAAGAGGCCGGTCTCTTCCTCGTACACGTCCAGTCCGACGCCGGACAGCCGTCCGGCGCGCAGGGTCTCGACCAGGGCGACGCTGTCGACGAGGCCGCCGCGGCTGGAGTTGACGAGGATCGCGTCGTCCTTCATCCGGGCCAGCGCGGCTCCGTCGATCAGGTGCCGGGTGGCCGGCAGCAGGGGCACGTGCAGGCTCACCAGGTCGGCGCGGCTGAGGAGTTCGGGCAGTTCGGTGTAGGTCATGCCGAGTTCGCGGCAGGCCGGGTTCTCGGCGATGTCCCAGCCGAGCAGTTCGGTGCCGAAGCCGGCGGCGATCCGGGCGAAGCACTCGCCGATCTTGCCGGTGCCGATCACGCCGACGGTCATCCCGTGGACGTCGCGGCCGAGCAGGCCGTCGAGGCGGAAGTCGAACTCGCGGGTGCGGGTGGCGGCGCGGGTGAGGCGGCGGTTGACGGCCAGCGCGAGCGCCCAGGCGTGTTCGGCGACGGCGTAGGGGCTGTAGTGGGAGACCCGGGCGACGGTGAGTCCGAGCTCGGCGGCGGCGTCGAGGTCGATGTTGTTGAAGCCGGTGGAGCGTTGGGCGATCAGCTCGGTGCCGCCGTCGGCGAGCGCCGCGAGCGTCGCGGCGTCCAGGACGGCGTTGACGCTGCTGCTGACGACCGGGTAGCCGGCGGCCAGCGGCGCGGTGTCCCGGGTGAGGAAGACGTCCAGGCAGCGCAGCCCGTGCCGGCCCGTGAAGGCCTGTTCCAGCAGCGGCCGTTCGTCGGCCTGCACCCCGTACGCGAGGATCTCCATCCGCGGTCCCTCCAGAGTCGGCTCCGGCGGCCGGTGCGGCGGCCACGTCTGCGGACACGCTAGCGGGCGGGGAGCGCGGGTGCCCGCCGGATGCGCGAAGGCCCCCGGGGGCCGGTAGGGCGGGTCCGGGGGCCTTCGTGCGGGGCCGGGCCGGTCGGGTGGACCGGGGGGCGGTCAGAGGACCGTCTCGGCCTCCAGGTAGCGGTCCTGCGGGACGGTCTTCAGCTCGGCGACGGCCTCCGCGAGCGGCACCAGGTTGATGTTGGTGCCCTGCAGCGCGGTGATGTGCCCGAACGCGCCCTTGTGGACGGCTTCGACGGCGTGCCAGCCGAAGCGGGTGGCGAGCACCCGGTCGTAGGCGGTCGGGGTGCCGCCGCGCTGGGTGTGGCCGAGGATGACCGGGCGGGCCTCCTTGCCGAGGCGGTGCTCCAGCTCGCGGGAGAGCTGGGTGGCGATCCCGGTGAAGCGCTCGTGGCCGTAGATGTCCTTGCTGCCCTCCTCCCAGTGCATGGTGCCGGCCTCGGGCTTGGCGCCCTCGGCGCAGACCACGATGGCGAACTTCTTCTGACGGTCGAAGCGTTCGCGGACGACGGCGGTGAGCTGGTCGATGTGGAACGGGCGCTCGGGGACGACGATGGCGTGCGCGCCGGCCGCCATGCCCGCGTTGAGCGCGATCCAGCCGGTGTGCCGGCCCATGACCTCGACGACCATGACCCGCTGGTGGGACTCGGCGGTGGTCTTCAGCCGGTCCAGCGCCTCGGTGGCGACCGAGACGGCGGTGTCGAAGCCGAAGGTCACGTCGGTGGCGGCGATGTCGTTGTCGATGGTCTTCGGCACGCCGACGATCGGCAGGCCCGCGTCGCTCATCAGCTTGGCGGCCTTCAGGGTGCCTTCGCCGCCGATCGGGATGACCGCGTCCAGGCCGAGGTCCGAGCAGTACTTCTTGGCCCGCTCGACGCCGTCCCGCAGGTGGCTGGGCTGGACCCGGGAGGAACCGAGGATGGTGCCGCCCTGGGCCAGGATGCCGCTCACCGAGTCCAGGGTCAGGGGGCGGTGGTGGCCCTCCAGGAACCCGCGCCACCCGTCCTCGAACCCGATGATCTCGTCGCCGTGGTCGACCACCCCGCGGTGGACCACGGAACGGATCACCGCGTTCAGTCCGGGGCAGTCACCGCCGCTGGTCAGCACTCCGATACGCATTAGCTTTGCAACTCCCGAGCAGAACCGAGGAACGGCCGGACCACAGGCTGGGACGACGAGCCGTCACCGCGACGGGGCGCCCCCGCGCCGGGGCGGCGGGGAGGCGGCCGTGGGGTGAAGGACCGGCCGATCCGGACAGATCATCCGGAAACGGCCGTGAAGTCGAGCATACGGCCCCTGGTCCGGCCGGGCAGGAGCCGACGCGGGAGCGGCGCCGTCGGCGCCCCCGCGCGGAAGTGAAGCCTGCTGCCGAGGAGGGTGTGCAGTAGGCAGCCCCATTGTCGTACGTCCGGGGCCGCCCGCGGGCCGGGTGACCGCATCGCGGGCACCCGGCCGGGGCGTACCGGCGTACTACGCGGGGCGCGTCGCGGCCGCGATGCGCTCGGCGCGCAACGCGTCGTACCAGGTGGTGTCGGCCGGCGGCAGGGCGTTGACGTCCAGCGCCAGCTTGATCAGCATGTCGGCCACGGCGGGGTTGCGCGCCAGCACGGGGCCGTGCAGGTAGGTACCGAAGACGGTGTCCCGCCAGGCGCCCTCGGTGCCGTCACCGGTGCCGTTGCCGCGGCCGACGCTGACCGTGGCGAAGGGCTGGACGCCCTGGCCGAGGTGGGTGACGCCCTGGTGGTTCTCGAAGCCCGTCAGCTGCGGCAGGCCGAGCCGGGGGTCGACGTCGGCGAGCACGTCGCCGACGCAGCGGGCGCCCTCGCCGCGCGCGGTCCAGACGTCGAGCAGGCCCAGGCCCGGCTCGCGCTCGCCGAGGTCGTTGATGAACTCGTGGCCCATGATCTGGAAGCCCGCGCAGACGCCGAAGATGATCGCGCCGTTCTCGGCGGCCCGCACCAGGCCGCTGTCGGCGCGCAGCCGCTCGGCGGCCAGTCGCTGCGGGCGGTCCTCGCCGCCGCCGATCAGGTAGATGTCCCCGCTGGTGGGGATCGCCTGGTCGGAGCGGACGTCGATCCGGGTCACGTTGAGATGGCGCTGGCGGGCCCGGCGCTCCACGACCAGGGCGTTGCCGCGGTCGCCGTAGGTGCTGAGCAGGTCCGGGTAGACCCAGACCACGCGCAGGCTGCTCTCACTCATCCTCGAAGGCCTTCCGTCACGAAAAGACTGGTGTGCGGGCGCGGCATCAGCCGGCCACGACCTTCCGCAGCTGCTGGAAGGCGGTGTAGTTGGCGATGGCCTCGATCCGGCCGGGCGGCGCCATCCGGACGGCCTGCTCCAGGGTGTCCACCACGTGGAACTGCAGCCCGGCGACCTCCAGGCGGACGGCCAGGTCCAGCTTGCGCTGGCCCATCACGAACACCGGGTGCCCGGCGAGGCGCTCGTAGTCGACGTCCCACAGCCAGGAGGTGTCGGTGCCGTCGGCGTCGAGGGCGTTGACGGAGAGGATCACCGGGGCGGGCGGGCCGTCGATCAGCGAGAAGGTCTCCAGCCAGCCGGCCGGGTTCTTGGCCAGCAGCAGCCGGATGTCCCGGCCCTGGTACTGGACCACGTCGTAGCGGCCGGCCACGGCGGTCACCGAGCGCATCCGCTCCAGGGCGACCTGCGGGGAGACGCCGAACACGGCGGCGACGGCGGCCGAGCTGGTGGCGTTGGCCAGGTTGGCCCGGCCGGGCAGCTGCAGCTGGATCGGCCAGGCGCCGCGCTGCGGGTCGATCACGTGGGTGCCCTGGAGCGCCCAGTGCGGGTTGGGGCGGCGGAAGCCGCACTCCTGGCAGAACCAGTCGTCACCGGGGCGCTGCATGACACCGCCGCAGGCGGGGCAGGACCAGGCGTCCTCCTTCCACGCCTGTCCGGCGGCCACCCAGACCACCTTCTTGCAGGAGGAGGCGGCCCAGGTCACCAGCGGGTCGTCGGCGTTGGCGATGACCACGGCCTCGGTGTCCTGCAGGCCCTCGCGCCACTTCTCGGCCATCATCCGGGTCTCGGCGGCGCGGTCGAGCTGGTCGCGGGAGAGGTTGAGCAGAGCGATCGCCTTGGGGCGGGTGTCGCGGGCGACCGTCGCCAGGTACTTCTCGTCGACCTCGATGACGCCGAAGCGGGCCTCCGTGCCGCCCGCCAGGGCGGAGGTGATGCCGGCCGGCATGTTCGCGCCGAGGGCGTTGGAGACCACCGGGCCGGCGGCGCGCAGCGCCTCGGCGATCAGGCGGGTGGTGGTGGTCTTGCCGTTGGTCGCGCTGACCAGGACGACGTCGAGGTGGTCGGCGAGGGTGGCGAGCAGGTCGGGGTCGAGCTTGAGGGCGACCTTTCCGCCGATCACCGAGCCGCTCCCGCGTCCGGCCTTGCGCGACACGGCGGCGGCGACCCGGCCGGCCGTGACCGCGATCTTGGCGCGGGCCGGCAGCGAGGCGTCGCGTGCGCCTGTGGGCTCCGATTCGGTGCCTGCCATGCTCAGTGGTTCCTCCTTGCTGCGGCACCGCCCGGGACCGGATAACGGGCCGTCGGGCGGCGGGGACGGGGGTCAGCCTACCGACTCCGTCGCCCGGCCGGACGATCCGGACCCCGCGCCGCCTGCTGCGACGCGGTGGCGGGGCCTGCTGACGGGCCGTCAAGGAGGGCGGTGTACGGACGGAGCCTGCACTGGTTGGTGACGCTCGGCGGCTGTCCCCGGGTTCCCGGTAAGGATCTGGTGAAGAAATGATCAGCGGCCCGGATGGTGGGCGCGGGCGCCCGGGCCGTCGGCTCCGGGGCCGCCGGTTCCCGGGCCGCCGGAGCCCAGGGCGGCGGTGATCACCAGGGTGCCGTCCTCGGTCCGGAAGTCCAGCGGCGCACCGAGCCGGCGCATCGCGGCGATCAGGCCGGCGTTGGCGCACTGGGTCACCGCGTACACCGTGCCGATCCCGGCCGCCCGGGCCGCCACCACCAGTCGGCGCAGCAGCGCCAGGCCCAGCCCGCGGCGCTGCCAGCCGTCCTCGACCAGGACGGCCAGCTCCGCCTCGCCGTCGTCCCACATCAGGTGCCCGAGGGCGAGGACCCGCCCGTCCGGGGCGGTCACGACGAGGCTGTGGCCGTGCCGGGGGTTCAGCAGGTGGTCGAGGTAGCGGTCGGCGTCGCGGACCGGACCGTGGTAGCGCAGCCGCAGCGCGGCGGGGGAGCAGCGGCCGTGCATCGCCAGGGCCGCCGCCTTGTCGGCCGGGCCGGCCGGGCGCAGCAGGAGCCCGGTCCCGTCCGGCAGGGACAGCCGGGACGGCGCCTCCGGGGCCGGGTGGTGCCGGCCGGGCTCGGGGCGCGGGTGCGGCCGGGCGACCCGGGACGGGCCGTCGGTGAGTACGGGCAGCCGGACGGTCTGGCCCTCGGGCACCACGCACCTGCGGTCGGACCTGCGGAAGGGCCGGTGCCAGAGCCGTTCGGGGCGAGTGCGCGGTGCCGTCATGCGGCCGACGCTACCCACGCTTCGCTTCCGTTCGGTTACGTGATCGTGAACGGCCGAATGCCCGGGTGTGCCCGGCGCCGACCGGGACGGACCGGGGACGGGCCGGGACGGCCGGACGCGGGGTCCGGGACGGCAGGGGCCCCGGTCCGGGGGTGGACGCGGCACAGGTCCGGACCGCTGCCTCAGGCGGGCGGGACGGCGGGCGGCCGACGGTGGATCCCGTGCCCGGCGCTCCTGGTGAACAGGCCGTCGGGATCCCTTCCCCCCGAGTACCGAAGGCCACTGCCATGCGCATCACCCCGTCCGCCACCACCAACGCCACCGCCGCCGTCCCGCACGCCCGCCGCGCACCGGCCGGCACCGCGCTCACCGGTCTGCTCGACCGGCAGGCGAGCACCCGGCCCGACGCCCCGGCCGTCCTCGGCGAGGGCGCCGGCCTCACCTTCCTGGAGCTGTCGGCGACCGCCCGTCGGCTGGCCGCCGAGCTGCGCCGCCTGGGCGCCGGCACCGACACCTGCGTCGGCCTGTACGTCGAGCCGTCGGTCGGGCTGGTCGCCGGGGCGTGGGGCGTCCTGTACGCCGGGGCCGGCTACCTGCCGCTGTCGCCCGAGTACCCCGAGGACCGGATCCGCTACATGATCGAGGACAGTGGCACCCGCATCGTGCTCACCCAGGAGCACCTGCGCGAACGGCTGGCCGGGCTGGCCCCGGCCGGGACGGCGGTCGTCACCGTCGAGGACGCCCCCGCCGCCGACGCCCCGGCCGGCCAGGGCGCGGCCGAGGAGGCCGACGCCGAGGAGGCCCGGCCGGAGTCGCTGGCCTACGTGATCTACACCTCCGGCTCCACCGGCCGCCCCAAGGGCGTGATGATCGAGCACCGCGCGGTGGTCTCCCAGCTGCGCTGGCTGCTCGCCGCCGGGCACCTCGACCCCGGGGTCACCGTGCTGCAGAAGACCCCGATGAGTTTCGACGCCGCCCAGTGGGAGATCCTCGCCCCGGCCGTCGGCGCCCGCGTGGTGGCCGGCACGCCCGGTCTCCACCGCGACCCGGAGGCGCTGGTCGCCGCCGTGCGGCGGCACGGCGTGACCGCGCTGCAGTGCGTGCCCACCCTGCTCCGGGCGCTGCTGGACACCGAGGGCTTCACCGACTGCACCGGCCTGGCCCGGCTGTTCTCCGGCGGCGAGGCGCTCTCCCGGCGGCTCGCCCGCGACCTCGGCCGGGCGCTGCCCGGGGTCTCGCTGGTCAACCTGTACGGCCCGACCGAGTGCACCATCAACGCCACCGCGCACCTGGTCGACCCGGCCGGGCTCGACGACGGCGCCGGTTCGGTGCCGATCGGCCGGCCGGTCGACGGCACCCGGTGCCACGTCCTGGACGAGCGGCTGGTGCCGGTCGAGGCCGACGGCGTCGGCGAGCTGTACATCGGCGGCGTCCAGCTGGCCCGCGGCTACCTGCACCGCCCGGAGCTGACCGAGGAGCGGTTCGTCCCCTCCCCGTTCGCGCCCGGCGAACGGCTGTACCGCACCGGCGACCTCGCGCAGTGGAACCCGGACGGCACCCTCCAGTTCGCCGGCCGGGTCGACAACCAGGTCAAGCTGCGCGGCTACCGGGTCGAGCTGGACGAGATAGCCCGCGCGATCGAGGAGCACACCTGGGTGCGCCGCTCGGCCGCGGTCGTCACCGACGACGAGCGCACCGGCCACCCGAACCTGGTCGCCTGCGTCGAGCTCAACCCGCGCGAGGCCGCCCTGATGGACCAGGGCAGCCACGGCGGCCACCACCAGTCCAAGGCCAGCAAACTCCAGGTCAAGGCACAGCTCTCCGACCCCGGCCTGCGCGAACCGGCCGGGCTGGCCGGCCGCGAGCGGGTCGAACTGCCCGGGCGGCGCGAGAGCGAGACCCAGCGCCGGGAGACCTTCGCCCGCAAGACCTACCGCTTCTACGACGGCGGTCCGGTCACCCGCGAGGACCTCAGCGCGCTGCTCGCCCCGCGCCCGGCCGGCGCCTTCGGCCGGGACCTGGAACTGCTGAGCTTCCCCGAACTCGGCCGCATCCTGCGCTGGTTCGGCCAGTTCCACAGCGAGGAGCGGCTGCTGCCCAAGTACGCCTACGCCTCGCCGGGCGCGCTGTACGCGACCCAGCTGTACCTGGAGACCGGCGGCCTGGACGGGCTCGCGGCCGGGCTGTACTACTACCACCCGGTCGACCACGTCCTGGTCCGGATCGGGCCCGCCGAGGCCCGCGCGGAGGCCTACCTGACGCTGCACTTCTCCGGCCGGCACGGCGCCATCGAGCCGGTGTACAAGAACAACATCCGCGAGGTGCTGGAGTTCGAGACCGGCCACATGCTGGGCGTCTTCGAGGAGGTGCTGCCCGAGTACGGGCTGGACGTGCGGCCGCTCGGCCTCGACCCGTCGGTCAAGGAACGGCTGGACGTCGCCGAGGAGGACCACTACCTGGGCGGGTTCGCGGTCGTCCGCAACGACGGCACGGCCCGCGCCGAGAGCACCGAGCTCTACCTCCAGGTCCACGAGGGCCGGGTGGAGGGCCTGCCCGGCGGGCTCTACCGGTGCGCCGACGGCGAGCCGGCCCGGATCTCGGACGCGGTGGTGGAGTCCCGGCACGTGATCGCGATCAACCAGGCCGTCCACGCCCGGGCCGCGTTCGGCATCACCGCCGTCAGCCGGGCCGAGGAGGCGTGGCTGCAGTACGTCGCGCTCGGCACCAGGCTGCACCACCTGCAGCGCAACGGCCTGGGCCTGGGCTTCATGTCCTCCGGTTACAGCTCCCGGTCCGGCCACCCGCTGCCCGCCGCACGCCGCATCGACGAGATCCTCACCGACCGCGGCATCGCCACCGGCCCGTCGTACTTCTTCCTCGGCGGCAAGGTGAGCGAGGAGCAGATCCGCAGCGAGGGCATGCAGGAGGACGCCGTGCACATGAAGGGCCCGGCCGAGATCATCAAGGACGAACTGGCCACCCTGCTGCCCGACTACATGCTCCCCAACCGGGTGCTGGTCGTCGACGCCCTGCCGCTCACCGCGAACGGCAAGGTCGACCTCAAGGCCCTCGCCGCCTCCGACGCCGTCCGCACGGCCGGGGTCCGCAGCGAGTACGTCGCCCCGGGCACCGCGCAGGAACGGTGGCTGGCCGAGGCCTGGGGGCGGGCCCTCGGCTACGAGGACGTCTCGGTGGCGGACGAGTTCTTCGCCGCCGGCGGCAACTCGCTGATCGCCGTGGCCCTGGTCAACCGGATCAACCGGGAGTTCGGCACCGCCCTGCCGCTGCAGGTGCTGTTCCAGTGCCCGAAGCTGGGCGACCTGGCCGCACGCATCGAGCAGGCCCGCGGCGGGACCGCCGGCGACTGCGGCGACGCCGGGGCCCCCGGCTCGCGGCTGATCCCGCTGCACCCGGGCGGGTCCGGTCGGCCGGTGTTCTGCTGGCCCGGCCTGGGCGGCTACCCGATGAACCTGCGCCTGCTCGGCCGGGAGGCGCGCGACGGCCGTGCCTTCTACGGCATCCAGGCGCACGGCATCAACGAGGGCGAGACGCCGTACCCGACCATCCGGGAGACGGCCGCCGCGGACGTCGCCGAGCTGCGCCGGGTCCAGCCCGAGGGCCCGTACACGCTGTGGGGCTTCTCCTTCGGTGCCCGGGTCGCCTTCGAGGCCGCCTGGCAGCTGGAGCAGGCCGGCGAGCGGGTGGAGAACCTGCTGCTGATCTGCCCCGGCAACCCGAAGGTGCGTCAGGACGGGGGCCGGCGCTGGGGCCGTGAGGCCTCGTACGCCAACCCCGCGTACGTGACCATCCTGTTCGGGGTGTTCACCGGCCGGATCAGCGGCCCCGACCTGGAACGCTGCCTGGCCTCGGCGGCGGACGAGGACGGCTTCGTCGCCTCCGTGCACCGGGTGCTGCCGGAACTGGACGAGGAGCTGATCCGCCGGATCACCGGCATCGTCGGCGAGACCTACGAGTTCGAGTACAGCTTCCGCGAGTTGGCCGAGCGGCGGCTGGACGCCCCGGTGACCATCTTCAAGGCCGCCGGCGACGACTACTCCTTCGTCGAGGGCAGCAGCGGCTACTCCGCCGCCCCGCCGGCCGTGGTGGAGCTGACCGCGGACCACTACGGCGTGCTGAAGGAGCACGGGGTGGCGGAACTGGCCGCCGCGATCCGGGCGGTGGAGCGGACCGCGCAGTGACGGAGGAGTGACCGCGGGGTGACCGCGCTCGGCGGGACACACCCACGGATGGCCCAGGATCCGTCAGCGGGGGAACCCCTTCGGATAGGGATGGCTCGGCTTTCCGCCGATCCCATGCCGATCCGAAGGGGTTCCCCATGTCAGTGAAGAAGCCGGTCCGGACGTCCGTACGGGCCGCCGCGTGGTGCGCGCTGCTCCTCGTGGCCCCGCTCGCCCTCGCCCAGCCCGCCGCCGCCGTGACCTCCTCCACGGTCACCTCCTCCTCCGGCGACAACGGCCCCAAGACACCCGAGGAGGCGGCCGCCTGCAAGTCCGTCACCAGTGCCCTGCTGGGCGGCTTCGGCTCGATGCTCGGCAACGCGGTGTGCGTGGTGAAGCCCGCCGCCAAGGGCTGACCCCGCCGGAGGTCCGGCGCCGGCGGCGGGTGAGCCCCCGGGCCCCCGCCGCCGGCGGCCCGGCGGCCCGGCGGCCGCGTGCGCATCCGGCGCCGTGTCGCCCGGTGGTCTTCCTGCCCGGGCCCGTCCGGGGTCAGGCGGTCGTGGGGGAGACCTGGTAGTGGGCGATGGCCCAGCCCTGCTCGGTGCGTCGCAGCAGGACGCCGAGGTGGACGGTGAGGGTCGGCCGGTCGGTGAAGGCGAAGTCGACGCCCAGGTACCCCAGGACGAGGTCGGCGGCGGGGCGCCTGGTCTCCAGGACGCGGTAGTCGGCGGTCATGCCGGGGGGCTGGGCGGCGTAGTAGGCGGCGACACCGGGGCGGCCGACGCTGTAGGGGTGCAGGCCCTGGAAGATCGCGTCCTCGGTGAACAGGGCGGCGACCCGGTCGGGGAGGTGCCGGTCGACGGCGGCCCTCCAGTCGTCCAGGACGGCGCGCAGGATCGTCTCGTCGGCTTCGGTGGTGCGGTGCATGGCGGTACTCCCGGGGTGTGGCACGAGGAGCGGCGTCGGCCGCCCAGGGGGAGGATCCCGCCCGGCGCGGGTGGTTCGCTGCCGGTCGGCGGGCGACCGCCGGAGGTCGGCCGCGGATTCGTCCGACCGGCCCACCGGGTGCCGGTCGGTCGTGGCGGCGGGCGAGGGCCGGGCCGACGATGGGGGCGGGGGCCGGGTCGAGAAGGGAGCGGGTCCGTGCACGAGTTCCTGGTGGAGATCACCACCGTCATTCCCGAGGGCATCTCCGAGGAGGAGGTCGACCGGCGGCGCGCTGCCGAGGCCGTCCGGGCCCGCGAGCTGGCCGCCACCGGCCACCTGGCGCGGCTGTGGCGCCCGGTCGGCGAACGGCGCAGCATCGGCGTCTGGCGGGCCGCCGACGAGGCCCTGCTGCGGGCGGAGGTGCTCGGCAGCCTTCCGCTGTGGCCGTGGATGACCGCCGTGGTGACCCCGCTCGAACCGCACCCCAACGACCCCGGGCCGGCCTGACGGGCGATGCCCGGACTGGGTCCGCCCGGCCGGGTGTCCGCAGGCGGGTGTCCGCGGCCGGGTTCAGGCGATCCGGGTCGGCGGGGCCTCGACGGTGTGGCCGGTGGTGGTCAGCAGGGTCGTCAGGGCGGCCGGGGTCACCGAGTGTTCGGTGCGGAGGAAGAGCTCTTCGGGGTGGAGGGAGAGCAGGGTGATCCGGTGGTCGGCGAGGGCCGCGGGGGTGTGGGCGAGCGCCGTGGTGCGGACCCGCCACAGGGTCGTCGGCGGCGGGGCGTGCGGGGACCACCAGGTGTGGAGCAGTGCGGTGGCGAGCAGGGCGAGCGCGGAGGTGCCCAGGACGACCGGGCCGTCCGGGCCGTCGACGACGAGCTTGGCGACGAGGTCGGCGGCGGTGACGGAGAGGAAGACGGCGGCGAGCTCGACGGTGTCGCGGCGCCAGCGGTGGGCACGGCGGAGGGAGGGCTTCGAGTGCTCCATGACCTCCACCGTGCCGGACCGGTGTTTCCCGTCCGCGAACCGGCCGTGACCTGCGGGTTAAGGTCCGTCGGGGAGTGTTACGGCAGCAGCTCGGCGGCCGCGGCCCTGACCTCGGCGAGCAGCAGGTGCAGGTCGTCCTCCGTCGTCGCGGCGTTGAGGAGGCAGGCGCGGAGCATTTCCGCCCCGCCCAGCCGGGCACCGGTGACGAAGACCCGGCCGCGCTCCTGGACGGCGACGGGCAGCGCGCGGTTGAGGGCGTCGCGGGCGGCGGCGTCCCGGCCGGTGGCGCGGTGGCGGAACGCCACGATGGAGGTCTGGACCTCGGCAAGCAGCTCCAACTCGGCGTCGGCCTCGACGAGTTCACCGAGGCGTCGGGCCAGTGCGGTGCACCGGGCGATGTCCCGGGAGAGACCGCTGCGGCCCTTGTGGGCGATGGTCGCCCAGACCTTGAGGGCGCGGAACGGGCGGGTCTGCTCGGTGCCGTACTCGGAGAACCAGCCGAGCGCGCCGGCCGCTTCGTCGCGCAGGTAGGACGGGACGAGGCTGAAGGTGGCGCGCAGTCCCTCGGTGTCGCGGACCAGGGCGCAGCCGCAGTCGACCGGGACGCCGAGCCACTTGTGCGGGTCGAGGGCGAGCGAGTCGGCGCGCTCCAGGCCGGCGTAGCGGTGGGCGACGGCGGGGTCGAGCCGGCCGAATGCGCCGTACGCGCCGTCCACGTGCAGCCAGAGGCGCTGTTCCTCGCACAGGTCGGCGATCGGGTCGAACGCGTCGACCGCGCCGGTGCCGACGGTGCCGGCCGAGGCGACGACCAGGAAGGGCAGCAGCCCGGCCGCCCGGTCGCGCTCGACGGCCGCGCGCAGCTCGGCGGTGTCCAGGCGGCCGTCCGGGCCGGTGGCGACGGTGCGCAGGTGCTTGCTGCCGAGGCCGAGGAGTTCGGCGGCCTTGCGGACGCAGGAGTGGGTCTCGCCGGTGACGTAGCCGACCAGCGGGGGCAGGCCCGCCAGGCCGTCCTCCCGGACGTCCAGGCCGGCCCGTCGGGCGGCGCGGTCGCGGGCGGCGGCGAGGCAGACGATGGTCGCCATCGAGGTGCCGGAGGTGAGCAGCCCGCCGCCGGCCGGGTGCGGGAAGCCGACGAGCTCGGCGATCCAGCGGACGACGGCGCGCTCCAGGTGGACGTCGGCGTGGTCGCCGCCGGCCGAGCTGGGGTTCATCGCGGAGGCGGCGAGGGTGGCGAGCACCCCGGCGGGGGCGGGGGCGGAGTTCACCCAGCCGAAGAAGCGCGGGTTGCCGTTGCCCATGGGGTACGGCATCACCTCGCGCCCGATGGCGTCGACCAGCTCGGCGAGCGGGCGGCCCTCGGCGGGCAGCGGGGCGTCGAGCAGGGCGTCGCGGGCGGCCTCGGCCATGGGCTGCCAGACCGGGCGGTCGGGCAGCTCGGCGAGGTAGTCGGAGACCAGGTCGGCGGTGGCGCGGGCGGCGGCGCGGAAGTCGTCGGTGGCCATGCGGGACACTCCAGGGGGCCGGGGGAGGGCAGGCGCGGCGTCCTCGGCGCACCCTGATCAGGCGATGGTCGGGTGATCCTACGCAAAGGGCCCGCGCCGTGCGGCGCGGGCCCTCCTGCCGAAACCTGCCGAAACCTGCCGAGATCTGCCGAGATCTGCCGAGACCTGCCGATCCGGCCCCGGCGGTCCCGGGCCGGCCGGGGTCAGTCCAGCGAGGCCGACAGGCCGCTCGCCGAGCGGCAGTAGCCCTGCATCTCCTTGTTGGTGATCTTGGCGCAGAGCCGCCCGGCCGCACCGGCGTCGGTGTAGTTGACCGTGTAGTAGCTGACCAGGCCCTCGGCGCAGGCCTTGCGCTGCCAGCCGTCGGCGGCGGTCGCGCACTGCTGGGCGGCCCAGTCCTCGCGGTCCAGGTTGTACTTCATGGTCCGCGAGCCCACGCCCCGGCTGCAGTCCACCGCGCCGCCACTGGCCTTGCCGTTGAGGCACCACTTGAGGGCGTCGGCGTAGACCTCGGGGTGGTTCGGGTAGTCGTGCGAGGAGAGGTAGAAGGTCGGCGCGTAGAAGTAGCAGGCCGACTGGAACAGGGACGGCTGGTCCTTGCAGGGGTACAGCGGGTCCTGGGCGAGCTTGTCGGCGGGCAGGTTGGCCTTGGCCTGCTCGTCCTCCTCGTCCGGGCCGAAGAGCTGCATGAACAGGCCCTCGGAGCAGCGGATCCGGTTCTGGTCGGTGGGGAACTTGTTGCACAGGTCGCGGGCCTTGGCGACGTCCTGCTTGGCGACGAACATCGTGCCGTGGCCGACGCCGTGGATGCAGGGGCCGCTGTTCTTGGGCTGGCAGAGCTTGAGCAGGTCCACCTCGGGCTGGGTGGAGGCGTTGAGCATCTCCTCGACCGCGCCGTGCAGGTAGCCGGCCGCGCAGGTCTCGTGCGGGAAGGAGATGACCTTCTGGAAGTCCGCGTTGAAGCGCTTGACCGCCGCGTGGCCGAGCTCGTGCGCGATCGGGTGGCAGAAGCGCACCGTGTACGGCTTCTCCTTGGTGATCTTGTCGAGGTCGGCGAGGGCGACGCCGGGGTCGGTGGCGTCCATCTCGGCCATCAGCTTGTTGCGCAGCGTCGAGCGGGTCCACACCGCCGGGTCGCCGGTCGGTGTGGCGCTCGGGGCGCCCGCCGCGGCCGGCCGGGCACCGGCGCCGGTCCCGTCGGCGGGGGTGCCGGGCGCCGCGGTCGAGGTGGCCGCCGCGGGCGACCAGTCGGTGACGGCCACCGACCCGAGGCCCAGGACGCCCAGGAGCAGGGCGGTGAGAATCGCGAAGACTCGCGGCTGCATGACGGGATCCCCCGGCGGATCGAGGTGAACGGGTTCGCTCCCATCCTGACGGCACGGGGGCGCGAATCCACGATTTCGCCCGCCATTCGGGAGGTGTCGGCGACGCTACCGCACCGTGCGACGCCCGGAGGCGGCGGGATGGTTCCCGGTGATCACCCCTACGGCGGAACGGCCCGCCCGGCCGGGCCGTTACGCCGTCCGGATGACGGATGACGGATGACGGATGACGGATGACGGATGACGGATGACGGATGACGGATGACGGATGACGGAGCGTCGGGCCGGCGGTCAGAGCTCCAGCGTCACCCGGTACTCCGTCAGCCAGGCGTCCAGGTCGAGCGCGAGGTCCACGCCGAGGCGGACGGAGCGCGGGTCGGTGTCCGGGGCGAGTGCGTCGGCCAGGCGCCGGCCGTCGAGCAGGTCGAGCGCCGGGGCCGTCCGCGCGGCGGCGAGGCGGCCGAGTTCGGCGCGCAGCCGCGCCGAGTAGTGCGGGTCGGTGGTCACCGGGTACGGGCTCTTCGCCCGGTCGGCGACCGCCGCGGGCAGCACGTCCCGCACGGCGGCGCGCAGCAGGCTCTTCTCCCGTCCGTCGAAGCTCTTCATCGCCCACGGCGTGTTGAAGACGTACTGGACCAGCCGGTGGTCGCAGTACGGCACCCGGACCTCCAGGCCGGTGGCCATGCTCATCCGGTCCTTGCGGTCGAGCAGGATGCAGAGGAAGCGGGTCAGGTTGAGGTAGGAGATCTCGCGCATCCGGCGCTCCGTCGGGTCGGCCGCGTCCAGGTGCGGCACCTCGGCGATCGCCTCGCGGTAGCGGGCCCGGCGGTAGCCCTCCAGGTCGAGCTTGCGGAGCAGCTCGGCGTCGAGCAGCTGCTCGCGCGGGCCGGAGCCCGCGCCGGCGATGCGGGTGAGCCCGGCGGCCCAGGGGAAGTCCTCGGTGGCGACGGTCCGCGGGTCGTGGAACCAGCCGTAGCCGCCGAAGAGCTCGTCCGCGGACTCCCCGGACAGTGCGACCGTGGAGTGCCGGCGCACGCCGCGGAAGAGCAGCAGCAGCGAGACGTCCATGTCGCCGACGCCGCCCGGCAGGTCGCGGGCGCGCAGCGCGGCGGAGCGCCGGGCGGGGTCGGCGAGCTCGGCGGCGTCCAGTTCGATCACGCTGTGGTCGGTGCCGGCGTGCCGGGCGAGCAGCCGGGCGAACGGGCCGTCCGGAGTCTCCCGGACCTCGTTGCCGTGGAACTCGCCCTGGCCGGTGAAGTCGACGGAGAAGGAGCGCAGCGGCCCCGCCCCGGCGGCGCGCAGCGTGCGGGCGGCGAGGGCGGTGACGGCGCTGGAGTCCAGACCGCCGGAGAGCAGGGAGCAGAGCGGGACGTCCGCGTCGAGCTGGCGGTGCACGATGTCGTCGAGCAGGGCCCGGACGGTGGCGACGGTGTTCGCCAGGCCGTCGCGGTGCTCGCGCGCCTCCAGCGCCCAGTAGCGGCGGACCGAGACCCCCTCGCGGCGCACCCGTACGACGTGCCCCGGCCGGACCTCGTGGATGCCCCGGTACGGCGTCAGGCCGGGGGTGCGGGTGTAGCCGAGCAGTTCGCGCAGCCCGTCCGGGTCGACGACCGGGCGGACGGCGGGGTGGGCGAAGAGGGCCTTCGGCTCGGAGCCGAAGACCACGCCGTCCGGGGTGCGGTGGTAGTGCAGTGGTTTGACGCCCATCCGGTCGCGGACCAGCAGTAGTTCCTCGCGCCGGGCGTCCCAGATGGCGAGGGCGAACATGCCGTTGAGCCGCTCGGCCAGGCCGTCGCCCCACTCCAGGTAGGCGTGCAGCACGACCTCGGTGTCGCTGCGGGTGCGGAAGCGGTGCCCGGCCGCCTCCAGTTCCGCGCGCAGCTCGCGGTGGTTGTAGACCTCGCCGCTGTAGGTGAGCGCGGCCAGCAGTCGGCCGTCCCGCTCCACCCTCATCGGCTGGGTGCCGCCCTCGACGTCGATCACCGCGAGGCGGCGGTGGCCGATCGCGGCGTGCGGTTCGAGGACGGCGCCGCCGGCGTCCGGGCCTCGGCAGAGCTGGGTGGCCGTCATCGCGTCGAGGACGGCCCGGTCCCCCGGTTCGGCGGTGAGGTCGCGGTCGAAGGCGACCCATCCGGTGATGCCGCACATCAGCAAGCCTCCGGTCTTCCGCTTCGTGTTCAGGGGATCACGCTACGTGTGGAGCCGGTGGCGGTTCAAGGGTTCGGCCGAAGGCGAACGAACGGTGGCCGGGGCGGCCGCCGGGAGTGGATGCGGGGCGGCCTTGGGCCAAAGGTCGTCATGTCTGCCCGATTTCGGGCAGGAATCTTGGCTTCGGCGGCCGGACCGGCCTAGGCTGCACACTCGTGCCGAGCTCACCCCACCCTCACGAAGACCTCCTCGCCCACCTGACCCGGACCAGCCCGCTCGGGCCCCGGGAGGCGGCGCAGGTCGTGGCGGAAGTGCTGGCGTACTTCTCCGAGAGCACCGAGGAGTACGTGCGCCGCCGCCACACCGAGCTGCAGGCACGCGGTCTGACCAACGAGCGGATCTTCGCCCGGCTCGCCGAGGAGCTCCCGCAGCGCCGGGTCTCGGCGCCGGAGCTCTCGGCCCGCCAGCTGCGGCGGATCGTCTACGGCTGAGCGCCGTCGCCCGTCCCGCCCGCTGTACGCGCCCCACTCGCTCGACCCGCTCGACCCGCCCGACCCGTCCCACCCACGCCACTACCAACGAGGAGTCCACGCATGTGCGGAATCGTGGCCTACATCGGCCCCAAGGACGCCACCCCCTTCCTGCTGGAGGGGCTGGCCCGGCTCGAGTACCGGGGCTACGACTCGGCGGGCGTCGCCGTCACCGGCCGCAGCGGCGGCATCAAGCTGCGCAAGGTGAAGGGCCGGGTCGCCGACCTCGCCGCCGACGTGCCGGCCCGCTTCAAGGGCACCACCGGCATCGGCCACACCCGCTGGGCCACCCACGGCGTTCCCAGCGACGCCAACGCCCACCCGCACCTGGACAACGCCGAGCGGGTCGCCGTCGTCCACAACGGCATCATCGAGAACGCCGACGAACTGCGCGCCAAGCTGACCGCCGACGGCGCCGTGTTCCGCTCCGAGACCGACACCGAGGTGCTCTCCCACCTGATCGCCGCGCACCTCACCGAGGGCGTCGAGCTGGAGGACGCGGTCCGTGCCGCGCTCGGCCGGGTGGTCGGCACCTACGGCATCGCCGTGCTCGACGCCGAGCAGCCCGACCGCATCGTGGTCGCCCGCAACGGCAGCCCGATCGTGCTCGGCATCGGCGAGAAGGAGATGTTCGCCGCCTCCGACGTCTCCGCGCTGGTCCGCTACACCCGCCAGGTCGTCCACCTGGAGGACGGCGAGCTGGCCACCGTCCGGGCCGACGGCTTCCGCACCTTCACCGCCGACGCCCGCACCACCCACCGTCAGCCGTCCACCGTGGACTGGGAGATCGACTCCTTCGACACCGCCGGCTACGAGCACTACCTGCTCAAGGAGATCCACGAGCAGCCCGGCTCGGTCGAGCGCACGCTCAGCGGCCGGCTCGACGAGCGCTTCGCCACCGCGCACCTCGGCGGCCTCAACCTGGACGCCCGGGAGCTGCGCGAGATCCGCCGGGTCAAGATCCTCGGCTGCGGATCCGCCTACTACGCGGGCGAGATGGGTGCGCAGCTGATCGAGGAGCTGTCCCGGATCCCCGCGCACAGCGAACCGGCCTCGGAGTTCCGCTACCGCAACCCGGTGATCGAGGCGGACACCCTGTACGTCGCGGTCAGCCAGTCCGGCGAGACCTACGACACGCTGGCCGCCGTCCAGGAGATCAAGCGCAAGGGCGGCCGGGTGCTCGGCGTCGTCAACACCGTGGGCAGCGCCATCGCCCGCGAGTGCGACGGCGGCATCTACCTGCACGCCGGCCCGGAGGTCTCGGTCGCCTCCACCAAGGCGTTCACCTCCACCGTCGTCGCCTTCGCGCTGCTCGCCCTGCACTTCGGCCGCATCCACGACCTCTCGCCCGCCGACGGGCGCCGGATCGTCTCGGCCCTGCAGGCACTGCCCGACCAGATCCGCGAGGTGCTGGACCAGAGCGAGTCCATCGCCGAACTCGCCGCCGAGTACGCCGAGTCGGCGGGCATGATGTTCATCGGGCGGGTGCGCGGCTACCCGGTGGCCCGGGAGGGCGCGCAGAAGCTCAAGGAGATCTCCTACGTGCACGCCGAGGCCTACCCGGCGAGCGAGCTCAAGCACGGCCCGCTGGCGCTGATCAGCCCCGAACTGCCCACCGTGGCCCTCGTCCCGGACGACGAGCTGCTGGACAAGAACCTGACCACGCTGGGCGAGATCAAGGCCCGGTCGGGGCGCGTCATCGCCGTCGCGCACCGCCGCCCGGAGGAGAAGCTCGCGGACCACTGCATCGTGGTCCCCAAGAGCGAGCCCGAGCTGGACCCGCTGCTGCTCAACATCCCGCTGCAGCTGCTCGCCTACCACGCCGCCGTCGCCCTCGGCCGCGACGTGGACAAGCCGCGCAACCTGGCGAAGAGCGTGACGGTGGAGTAGCCGTCACTGCCCCCGTCACCCCGGGCCGACGGGTGCCCGGACCGACGGATGCCCGGGGCCGACGGATGCCGGGGGTCGACGGGTTCCGGGGCTCGGGGCCCGGGGCCCGGGCGTCGGGCGGCCGGCTCCGGGCGTGCCGGGGAGGGCTCCCGGAAGCGTGCCGGGGAGGGCGCCTAGAAGACCGAACAGCCGGACAGGGTGGTCAGGGTGTCCAGGGCGGTGACCGCGGCGACGGAGTTGCCGGCCTGGTCCAGGCGCGGCCCCCAGGCGCAGACGGCCGCGCGGCCCGGGAGTATGGCGAGGATGCCGCCGCCGACGCCGCTCTTGCCCGGGAGGCCGACGCGGAAGGCGAACTCGCCCGCGGCGTCGTAGGTGCCGCAGGTGAGCAGGACGGCGTTGATGCGCTTGGCCTCGCTGCGGGACATCAGGTGGGTGCCGTCGGCGCGCACGCCGTACCGGGCGAGGAATGAACCGGCCAGGACCAGGTCGCGGCAGCTCGTGGTGAGCGCGCAGTGGGCGTAGTAGTGCTCCAGGACGGTCTCGACCGGGTTCTCCAGGTTCCCGTGGCTGGCGATGAAGTGGGCCAGTGCCGCGTTGCGGTGCCCGTGCTCGGCCTCGGAGGCGGCGACCGCCGGATCGGTGTCCAGCCCGGGGTTGCCGGACTCGCGGCGCAGGAACTCCCGGACCGCGCCGGAGGCGTCGCCGGTCATGGTCTGCAGACGGTCGGTCACCACCAGGGCGCCCGCGTTGATGAACGGGTTGCGCGGGATGCCGTGCTCGGTCTCCAGCTGCACCAGGGAGTTGAAGGGATTCCCGGACGGTTCGCGGCCGACGCCCCGCCAGAGCGTGTCACCGCCGTAGGCGACCGCGAGCGCCAGCGAGAACAGCTTGGACACGCTCTGGACGGAGAACGGCTGCTCCCAGTCCCCGACGCCGTGCAGCTCCCCGTCGACGGTGGCGACGGCCATGCCGAAGGACTCCGGGTCGGCGGTGGCGAGGGCCGGGATGTAGTCGGCGACCTTTCCCCGGCCCGTGGTCGCCCGGGCGGCCGTCTCCGCGGCGGCCAGCAGCACCGGCCAGTCCAGGTTCTCCCCGCCGGGCACACCGTTCACCGTTCGTCCTCCACGTTGTCCACCACGCTCGACCGCGACGGTCCTCCGCCGCGCTCCTCCACCACCCGCGCCGCGCACGCACACGGCGGGGACCGGGCGCGCGGTGCGGGCGGCGTCCGGTCCGACCAGGATTATCCGTGTTTCGGGAGGCGGGTCCGGTACGGGGGTGGGCGCCGTCGTGTCAGGGGGCGCTGCTGGGGGCCACGACGGACGGACCGGTGAGCAGGGCGCCGGCGTCGGAGTAGGGCCAGCCGTTGGGCACGCAGCCGTGCAGTCCCTTGATCTGCTGCATCATCACCGGCGCCGGGGCGCCCGGCTCCGGGCAGTCGACGTGGCCGTTGCCGAGGATGTGGCCGACCTCGTGGTTGACCGCCAGCGCGTGGTAGAGCTCGGGCTTGCCCTGGTAGAACTCGGACAGCTCGGTCCAGCGCTTGAGGTTGATCACCACCTGGTGGGTGACGCCGCAGTTCACCCAGCCGCCGGTGTCCAGCCCGTACTGCCCGCAGATCCGGTCGGTGGACTTCGGGGTGGCCAGGTACACGGTGAAGTCCACCGGGTCGGCGGCCACCCGCTGGAAGGAGGCCGTGCCGCCGGCGGCCCAGCCGTGCCGGACGTCGCCGAGGACCGCGTCCACCTCGGCGGCGAACTGCGCCGGACTCTCCGCGATCCCGTTCTCCACCCGCACCTTGTAGCGGTACAGGTGCTCGCCGGTGCCGAACCGGGCCGAGCCGCCGGGGGCGGTGGTGAACGCGAGCGGGGCCGGGCCGTGCTTGCGGTCGCTCCACGGCTGCCACCACAGCAGGCCCGCCGCCAGGGCGGCGGTCAGCGCGAACGCGAGCACGCCCTGCCAGGGCTTGCGGGGGAGGAGCCGGCGGGCGGGTATCCGGGCGGGCGTGGACATGGTGGTGCGGCTCCAGGCGGAGAATCGGCGACCGGAGACCAGCGGGGCCCGGTCGGGCGACGGGTGCTACCAAGGGGAACGGCCCCGCGCGCGGCGGGGGTTCAGCGGGCGCCCGCCGGGCGGGTCCGGGCCCCTGTCGGACGCGCGGCCCGGCCGGTTCCCGGAACCGCTCGATGGTGTCACCCGTGCGGCGTGTCCCTGGGACCGGGGTACCGGAATCGGGTGTGGTGGTGCCGGTCGACCCGTGGAGCGAACCCGGGTCGGTCCGTCCCACCGGAATGCCACGGGAGGCACCGCCATGTCCACCACCACCACCGTCACGCCCGCCACCACCGCCACCACCGTCTTCGCCGTCGACGGGATGAGTTGCGGCCACTGCGAGCGGACGGTCAGTGCCGGGCTCTCCGCGCTGCCGGGCGTCACCGACGTCGTCGCCGACGCGGCGGGCGGGCGGGTCACCGTCGCCTCCGCGCAGCCGCTGGACGAGGCGGCGGTGCGCGGTGCGGTCGAAGGGGCCGGCTTCACGCTGGTCGGGCCGGCCTGACGACGGCTCGGCGGCCTGACGACGGGTCGGCGGCCGGGCTTGCGGGTGCGCCGGTCCGGCTTCCGGGTCTCGGCGTCCGGCTTCGTGACCCCGTCCCGCCGTCCGGCTCAGCCCATCGTCTTCGCCCCGTCCAGGGCCTCGCGGATGATGTCGGCGTGACCCGCGTGCTGGGAGGTCTCGGCAACGACGTGCAGCAGCACCCGGCGGGCCGACCACGAGGCGTCGGCCTGGAACCAGGGAGCCTTCGGCAGCGGGTGGGCGGCGTCGAGGTCGGGGAGCGCCGCCACCACCTCGTCCGTCCGGCGCGCCACCTCCTCGTACGCGGCCAGGACACCGGCCAGCGTCTCCCCGGGCAGCATGCGGTACTCGTCGGCCCGGCGGGCGAGGTCCGCCTCGGTCCAGGTGGTGAAGTCGGGCATCACGGACGGGCCCTCCAGGATGAAGTCCACCCAGAGCCGTTCCATCGAGGTGACGTGCTTGATCAGGCCGCCCACGCACAGCGCGCTCGCCGTGGTCCGCAGGCCGGCCTGCTCGTCGGTGAGGTCGCGGGTGGTGAAGCGCAGGAAGTAGCGGTGCTTCGCCAAGGCCTCCAGGAAGTCCGCGCGCTCGCCGGTGACGGAGGCCGGCACGGCGTCGGCGGTCGCGGAGGTGACGCTGCTCGCGGCGTTGGTGGTGGTCATGGTCCTGGCCTTCCGTTCGGTTCCTGCTCTCTCGGACAAGAACAACGTTACGGACCATTGCGGCCACTTCCTGTCCTGAATCCCGGGGAGAATCGGAGGCATGGCGAACACCAGCACCCGGACGCTGCGACTGCTCTCCCTCCTCCAGACCCACCGGTACTGGCCCGGCGACGAACTGGCCGACCGGCTCGGCGTCTCCGTGCGCACCCTGCGCCGCGACATCGACCGGCTGCGCGAACTCGGCTATCCCGTCGAGGCGCAGCGCGGCGTCGACGGCGGCTACCAGCTGGCGGCGGGCGCGGCACTGCCGCCGCTGGTCATCGACGACGAGGAGGCGGTGGCCCTCGCGGTGGGCCTGCAGGCGGCGGCCGAGAGCCCGGTCGAGGGCGTCGCCGAGGCCTCGGTGCGGGTGCTGGCCAAGGTCGCCCAGGTGATGCCGGCGCGGCTGCGCCGCCGGGTGGAGGCGCTGCGCGCGGTGACCGTCCCGGTCGACTGGGGCAGCAGGGCCGCCGCCGGGGTCGACCCGGACGTCCTCACCGTGGTGGCGCTCTCCTGCCGCGACGGCGAACGGGTGCGGTTCGCCTACACGGCCGCCGACGGCCGCGGAACGGAACGGCACGTCGAACCGCACCGGCTGGTCTGCCTCGACCGCCGCTGGTACCTCGTCGCGTACGACCTCGACCGCGCCGACTGGCGCACCTTCCGCCTCGACCGGCTGACCGCCCCCCAGGGCAGCGGCGCCCGCTTCGCCCCGCGCACCCTCCCGGCCGCCGACGCCGCGGAGTTCGTCCGCGCCGGCCTCAACGGCGTGCCCCGCCCGTACCGGGTCGAGGTGCTCGTCGACGCGCCCGCCGACCGCGTCCGGGACCGGGTCGGCCGCTGGGGCACGGTCGAGCCCGTCACGCCCGGCCGCTGCCGGCTCTTGATGACCGCCGACTCCCTCGACTGGCCCGCCATGGCGCTGGGGTCGCTGGGCGCCGACTTCGAGGTGGTCGGCCCTCCCGGGCTGCGGACGCTGCTGGCGGACTGGAGCACCCGCTTCGGACGGGCGGCGGCCGGGGAGGCGGCGGCAGAGCGGGAGGAGTAGGAAGTCGGGCCGGCCGACTTCTGGCGCGGGCGCGGGCGCGGGCGCGGGCGCGGACTCGTGCGCTGCCTTCGGGTAAATATGCCGACCGGTCTACTGATTCGGTGGAGGTGGGGCGGAGGTGGGGTGCGGGTGGGGGGCTGTGCGTGGGAAGTCGGGTGGGTCGACTTCTGGTGTCGGGTGGTGTGTGGCGGGGTGGAATATGTCGGTTGGTCTACTGATTCGGTGGGGGTGGGGGCGGGGCTGCGCGCGGGAAGTCGGCTGGGTCGACTTCTGGTGTCGGGCGGTGTGTGACGGGGGTGGAATATGCCGACCGGTCTACTGATTTGCTGAGGGTAGGGGCGGGGCTGCGCGCAGGAAGTCGGATGGTGGGCGATCGAGCAGAATATGTCGGTCGGTCTACAGATTTTCTGCCCGGGTTGCGTGGGCGAGGGCGGGTGCTCATGGCGCTACGGCGCGATGGCGTCAAGGGTGGCGCGCAGTCGGCCGAGTGCGGCGGGGAGGTCGGCGAGCGGGGGCGTGGCGAGCGCGAGCCGGAGGGCGCCGGGGTGGTGGGGTGTGGTCGCGAAGGCGTCGGCGGTGGAGACCAGGATGCCCTCGGCCGCGAGCGCGGCCGCCACCCGGTCGGGCCGCTGGTGGGGTTCGAGGGTGAGCCAGACGACGTACGAGCCGGGGTGGGCGGTGGTGGTCAGCCCGGCGAGGGCCGTACGGGCGACGGCCTGACGGGCGGCGGCGTCCGTGCGCCGCTCCCGCTCCAGGCGGGCCACCGTGCCGTCCGCGAGCCAGCCGGTGGCGAGGGCGGTGATCAGGCCGGGCGTGCCCCAGGCCGCCGTGCGCAGCTGCGTCGTCGCGGCCCGCACCAGGCGGTCGGGCAGGACGGCGAAGCCGAACCGCAGTCCCGGCGCCACGTTCTTGGACAGCCCGGCGACGTAACAGGTGCGTTCGGGCGCGAGGGCGTGCAGCGGCGGGGGCGGCGCGGCCTCCAGGAAGGCGTACGTCCCGTCCTCGATCAGCGTGCAGCCGTACCGGGCGGCCACCCCGACCAGGCGTTCGCGCTGCGCCCGGTCGAGGACCCAGCCGAGCGGGTTGTGGACGGTCGGCATGGTGTACACCGCGCGCACCGGGCGGGCGCGGCAGAGCCGGTCCAGCGCGTCGAGGTCCGGGCCCGCGGGGGTGACCGCGACGGGCGCCAGGTCGAGCCCGTGCGCGGCGGCGAGCAGCTTGATGCCGGGGTAGCCGAGGGCGTCCACCGCCAGGACGTCCCCAGGGCGGGTCAGGGTGCGCAGCACGCAGTCCAGCGCCTGCTGCGCCCCGTTGGTGAGCAGCACGTTCTCCGGGGCCGTGTCGACCCCGCGGGCCAGGAGGTACGTGGCGACGGCCGCCCGGTCGTGCCGGTGGCCGCCCGGCGGGTGCTGGCGCAGCAGGGCCTCGGCGTCGCCGGAGGAGGCCAGGGCGCGCAGGGCCTGCCGCAGCAGGTCGCCCTGGTCAGGAGCGAGCGGCTGGTTGAAGGAGAGGTCCGCCACCCGGGGCACCGGGAGCGCGCGGGAGGGCTCGATGCCGTCGTAGCCGGAGCGGACCCGGACGAAGGTACCCCGGCCCTGCTCGCCCACCACCAGTCCGGCGGCGGCCAGTTCGGCGTAGGCCCGGGTGGCGGTGGCGAGGGCGACGCGCCGTTCGCGGGCGAGGGTGCGGTGGGTCGGCAGCCGGGTGCCCGCCGGGAGCGCGCCGGAGCGGATCGCCGTCGCGTACTCGTCGACGATGGCCTTGTAGGAGGGCGGTCGCACGGGTCACCTGCCGTTCCGGGGGCACACGGATGGGGATGTATCCAGGACAATAACTGGATTGTCATGGGCGGGTGTTCCTAATCTCGACACGTCCGGCGGGGACGCCGGGACCGAGGCCCGGAACGAGGCCGGAAGCGCGGCCTGGAACGAGGCCGGGAACGGAGCGCGCGCCCATGACCATCCGCAGCGAGCGGGACCAGCACGTCGTCACCCTCACCATCGACCGCGAGGAGAAGCTCAACGCCCTCGACTACCCGACGATCGACGCGCTGCTCGCCGAGCTCGACCGCATCGACGCCGACGACACCGTCCGCGCCGTGATCCTCACCGGCGCCGGACAGCGGGCGTTCAGCGCGGGCGCCGACATCCCGTCCCTGGCCGCCAGCATCGCCGGCGGGCCCGAGCGGGCGCAGCGCGAGTTCGTCCGGCGCGGCCACGCCCTCACCCGGCGGATCGAGGAGTTCCCCAAGCCGGTCATCGTGGCCGTCAACGGCCTGGCGTACGGCGGTGGTTGCGAGATCACCGAGGCCGCACCACTGGCCGTCGCCGCCGAGCACGCGACCTTCGCCAAGCCCGAGATCTCGCTCGGCTTCCCGCCGCCCTTCGGAGGCTCGCAGCGGCTGCCCCGGCACGTCGGCCGTAAGCGCGGCCTGGAGATGATCCTCACCGGCGACCCGGTCCCGGCCGCGCGCGCCGCCGGACTCGGCCTGGTCAACTCGGCCGTCCCGGCAGGTGAACTGCTGGACACCGCACGGGATATGGCCGAACGGATCATCCGGCACGCCCCCACCGCCGTGGCCGCCTGCCTGCGGGCGGTGACCCGGGGCGTCAACCTGCCGATCGACGAGGGGCTCGCGGTGGAGGCGGCCGCCTTCGCGGCGACCGTACCGACCGAGGGCGTACGGGACGGGGTGCGGCGCTTCCTGGACCGCGCGTCCGCCTCGCGCTGACCGCCCCCGGATCGCCGCCTCCCGGATCACCGCCCTTAGGATCGCCGCCTCCCGGATCACCGCCCTTCCGGTGGGGGAGGGGTGTGCGGCGGGACCGGCAGTGCCTCCCGGGCCGACCCCCGTGGTCCGGGCGGTGCCGCCGGTCCCGCGCGGATCACGGCGACCTTGATCATTGCCTCGGCGTGCGCGGTCTTGCGCTCGTAGTCCCGTGCCAACCGGCTGCACCGTCCCAGTCAGGGGAATGTCCGTTCCGCCGCCCACCTGCGGGGCAGCACCTGGAACCCTTCCACTTCGGCGTTGCGGGGCACCGCCACGACCGTCGGGTTCTCGCGCTCGGACGCCCGGCCGACGAGGCCCGCGTCGACCACGTCGACGTCACCGCCGTCGATTCAGACCAGTCCGACCTGCGGAAACAGGTTCCGGATGCCCGCGAGGACCAGCTTCGCGCCCGCCCGGTCCCGGACGGAGGTCGAGTGCACGACCGCCCGCAGCACGAGCCCGCAGCTGTCCACCAACAGGTGTCGATTGCGGCCCCGCACGCGCTTGCCGGCGTCGTAGCCGATCGCCTGGCCCGCCCTGGCGGCTGCGAACGGACTGCGAGTCCGGCACGGCCGCCGAGGGCTGCGGGTCACGACCGTCCGCCGCTCGGATCCTGTCGCGCAGCGTGTCGTGGACCCGGTCCCAGGTGCCGTCCGCCGACCATGCGCGGAACCACCGGTAGGCCGCGTCCCACGGCGCCGATCCCGTTCCGGCGGCAGGGGCTCGATCGACGTTCATTGAGCATCCGTCAACGATGCGTCGTAGAACGGCTTGCACGAACAGACGCACATGAAGGAGATCTTCGCGGGCTCCTCAACCGCGACTACCCGACACTTTCGGAGCCGCCCGCGCGGTTGTGCCGCGCTCCGTACGACGACCTCACCGGCGGGGGCGGCGTGGCCGGCGGGCGGGGGTCAGGCCGTTTCCGGCTGCTCCGCGGGGAGGGCGGCCCCGTCGCCGCAGTGGGCGGCCACGGTGTCGGCGAAGGCGCGGGAGAGGGGGCAGAGGTTGTCCCAGTCGCGGACGGCCCAGCCGGCGGTGAGGGGCGGCAGGTCGGGGAGCGGGAGCAGCCGCAGGCCGGGGTGGCCGGGGCCGCGCCACTGGGGGAGGGCGGGGACGACGGCGTGGCCGAGGCCCAGTTCGGCGAGCAGGATCGCGGTGTCCCAGTCGGCGACGCTGGTGTCGAACACCGGCCGGATGCCCGACCTCCCGAGCCAGGCGTCGAGTTGGGAGCGGGCGACCGAGTTCTGCGGCAGTCCGATGAGCCGGGCGTCCTGGAGGTCGGCGGGCTCGATGCGGGCCCTGGCGGCGAGCGGGTCACCGGCTGCGACGGCGAGGACCCACGGCAGGTCGACGACGGGTCGCCGGCCGATGCCCCTGACCGGGGTGCCGAGGGTGATCCAGGCGAGGTCGACCCGGCCGGCGGTGAGCGCCTCCAGGCAGCTGCGGCTGGACACCTCGGTCTGGAACTCCAGGCTGACCTGCGGGAAGCGCCGGCGGAAGGCCACCACGGCCCCGGACATGAAGTGCCGGATGCTGGTGGCGCCGGTGGTGATCCGGACGGATCCGCCCTCGCCGCGGGCGAGTTCGGCGATCCGGTGCAGCGCGTGGTCGATGCTGCCGAGACCGGTCGCGACGGCGGCCTGGAGCAGGTGGCCCGCCTTGGTCGGGACCACCCCGCGCGGGTGCCGCTCGATCAGGGAGAGGCCGAGCTCGCGTTCGAGCCGCTTCACGTGCTGGCTGACCGCGGACTGGGTGCAGTGGAGGTCACGGGCGACGGCGCTGAGCGAGCCGGCCCGGCAGACCGCGGTGAAGACACGGAGATCGTCGATGGTCACGGCCACCCAAGGTATCGCTTGGGGGTTCCCCAGCAAACCGGTGGATTGACTTGGGTGTTCGCCGGGCTCGATCATCGATTCCGGGCCCAGGGCGGCAACCCGCCCGCCGCCCCCGCGGCGTTCCGGACGCGGCGAGGGCAGCGGGTGGGTGTCGACCCGCACCGACGCACACCCGTACGGATCCGCAGAGTCGTCAATCGCAGAGTCGTCACATCGCAGAATCGCTGGTTCGAACCGCGTACGAGGCGCGGGAACACGAGGGGGAACGGAATGCGCTACGCCGAGGGTCCGGGAACGGTCTGCGAGATCTTCGTCCAGGCACCGGTGGAACGGGTGTGGGAGCTGGTGACGGACATCGGACTGCCCGCCCGGCTCAGCCCGGAGCTCCACCGCGTCGCCTGGCTGGACGGCGCGGACGGCCCGGCGCCGGGCGCCCGCTTCGAGGGACACAACCACCGCACCGGCATGTCCGACTGGCGGACCGTCTCCGAGGTGACCGAGCTCACCGGCCCCGTCGACCCCGCCGGCTCGACCGGCTCGACAGGTTCCGCGGACCCCGCCGGTCCCCGGGCCTTCGCCTGGGCCGTGATGGACGCGGACGGCCGCTTCGGCGAGCCGGTGTCCGACGCGGCCGGTGCGCTGGCCCGCTGGCGCTTCGAGCTGACCCCCGAGGACGGCGGCACCCGGCTGCGCCAGTCGGTGGTGATCGGCCCGGGCCGCAGTGGCATGAGCGCCATCATCGAGGCCAAGCCGGAGGTCGAGGAGAAGATCATCGCCTTCCGACTGGGCGAGCTGCGCACCGCCATGACGGCCACCCTCGAAGGCGTCAAGTCGCTGGCCGAGCAGGGGGAGTAGCGAGTCGGCGGGTGGACCGGGCGGACCGGTCGGACCCGGCGGACCTAGCCGGGTCCGCCTGCTGGACCTGCCGCCGGCCACCCTGAGGCCGGGCACGCCCGCCGACTTCATGCCGGTGACCGGCGAGTGCCTGCCGCAGGTGGTGATCGACCTGCCACCGCGCGAACTGGTGGTCCGCGCGGGCCCGGTGGTCGCCCGCGACGGCCGGTTCACGGGCTGACCCGGGCCGGCCCGCCGGGCGGCGCCGTCGCGCGAACCCGCCGGACGGGCCCGCCGGACGGGCCTTCGGACCGGTCCGGGCCGGTGGGGACCGGACCGGACCGGTGGGGAGGGGTGGTCCGTGCGGGGGCGGTTCAGCCCGCCGTGCCGACCAGGGCCGCCGGGAGGTAGCCGGAGGTCGTGCCCAGCTCCCAGCCGTGCGCCTGGACGGCGAGCGCGGCGAGGGCGATCGGGACGACCGGGAGCAGGGTGCGGGGCCGGGCCGTGGAGGGCGTGCCGGTCCGGTGGCGGGCGAGGCGGGTGGCGAGTGCCTCCTCGAAGGCCTCCCGGTCGTCCTCCAGCAGGACCCGCAGCAGCATCTGGTCCTCACTCAGCCCGTCCGCCCACGCCGCGCCCGCGGCGTCCAGGGCCGCGGCGGCGGCCGCGCGCTCCCCGGCGTCCGGCTTGCGCAGCGGGACGGGTCCGGGGGCGACCCACGGCGAGCGCTCCGTCTCCACGATGTAGAGGTAGCGGCGGAGGGCGTCCATCCCGGCGAGGTCGGGCGGGCTGGAGACCGAGGTCCGGTCCGAGTGGGGCAGGTGCTCGCGTATCGCGGGTGCGTAGTCGTCGGCGAGCAGCGGGCCGAGCATCCGGTCGCGGTCCCGGAGCAGGCCGCTGATCACGCCCATCGCGAAGGCCTCCACCCAGGTCGCGGCCGTGGGTGCGAAGTCGATCGTGGCGCCGAAGGTGATGTCCTCGCTGTCCAGCGTCTCGCCGATGTACGGGAACGGGACGGTGAAGTCGCCCCGGGGGAAGCAGCCGAGCTGGAGCACGCCGAGCGAGCACTCGGCCGCCGTCCACAGGGCGGCGCGGGCGTCGGCACCGGCGAGCGCCGGGTCCTCCAGGGAGAGGGCGCCGAGGTGGTCGAGCAGTTCCTCGCCCATCGCGCGGACCGACCCGATGGTCAGGTCGTCCTCGATGTCGTACCAGTGGCGGCGGACCCGGCCGTTGACGTCCCCCAGGGCGTCCCGGATCCGCTGCTGGGCCACCGTGTGGCACGCCACTTCCACCACTTGCTGCCGCCTCCCCGTCGGTGCCGCGGACACGTGTTCCGCGATCTTGTGCTGACGGGGGCACGCTAGCAGCGGCCACCGACAATGCGTGCAGTTCAGCGGGGGCGGGCCGCGGTGGTCCCGTGGAGGTGGACCGGCGCGTCGTGAACCGGGGCGGTGAAGGTGAAGGGGATGGCGGACCGGGCGGTGCTCCGGGGGTCCGCGGTGCCCACGCGTGTGCCGCGGAGCGGGTACGCGGCGGAGCCCGGTCCATCGGCCGCGGGCCGTTCCCGGTGTTCCGGGGTTCCCTGTGCTCCGACGCTCCGTCCGGCTGACTCGCCGGGGCCGCCGGGGCCGACGTTGCTGTCGCGTAGGGCGGTTCGCGACCGCTCCTCGACCGGGTGCAGTGGTCGGAGGCGGTCGACACCGGGCGGATCGTCGATCACCGAGGGGCTCCGGAGTGCCGAGGGAGTTCCGCCGAGTCGAGCAGGGAGCCCTCCCGGAGGCCGGATGCGACGGGGGATGCGTTGCTGGGTGCCGGGTGTCGAGTGTGGGCGTCAGGGTTGCCGGGCCTCGGGGCCGGAGGGCCGGGCGTCAGGTCGTCGAGTGGACGAACTGCTGATAGCAGGCGACGTCGTACTGGGACGGCGCGCCCGCGGCGCCGTAGGCCTGGCCGCCCTAGCCGCCCTTGCCGCCGTTCGGCCGGCTGCCGGAGCCCGGCTCGTCGAAGGGGAGCCGGGGGAGGAACTGGTGCGTCCCGGGGCGGATCCGCCGGCCGCCAGGAAGTCCTGGCAGGTCTGGTTCGGCGGCCCCGGCTGGTCCGGGGTGGGGTTCGCGAAGGCAGCGGGCGCGCCACCCAGGCGAAGGAGCCGGCGAGCACCCCGGTGGCTGCGGTGCGGAGCATCGTGCTCCTCGGTCGGGCACGCGCGGCGGGACCGGGCGTCCCCGCGTCCCCGTTCGGGGGTGGGGAGCGGGGCTTCCCGGTGTTCAGACCGCGGGGGCCGCCCGGTGTTCAGGCCGCGGGAGCCGCCTGCTGTTCAGGCGGCAGGAACCGGGGACGGATCGGCGGGCGGTCGGTCCGTCAGAGGCAGTCTGCCCGGTGGGTGGGCCGCCCGTCCAGGACGGTGAGCAGGACGGGGAGGTCGGCGAGTTCGGTGGCCGGGGTGGTGAGCGGGTCGGTGGCCGTCACGGTGAGGTCGGCGCGGTGACCGACGACGAGCCGGCCCGCCGACTGCTCCTCGCCGGCCGCGTGGGCGGCGTTGACGGTCATCGCCCGCAGCGCCTCCAGGGCGGTGAGTGCCTGGCCGGGGTTGTGCGGGGGCTGGTCGAGGTCGCGGGTCGGGCGGCGGTGCCGGGCGCCGGCCATGACGCCCAGCGGCGGGTAGGGGGCGATCGGCCAGTCCGAGCCGAGGACGACGGTGGCCCCCGCGTCCCACAGGTCGCGGCAGCGCCAGGCACGGTCGGCCCGCTCGGTGCCGAGGCGGCGGGACCAGTTGTCGGTGTGGTCGGCCCGGGTGAAGTCGCAGCAGTGGGTGGGCTGCATGGAGGCGGTCACGCCCAGCTCGGCGAAGCGGCGGAGGAGTTCGTCGGGGACGGTCTCGATGTGCTCGATCCGGTGCCGCACGCCCGGGGCTGCCCCGCCCGGCGCCCGCGTGCCCGAGGCCTTCTCGATCGAGTCGAGCGCGTGCCGGACGGCGGCGTCGCCGATCGCGTGGGTGGCGGTCGGCACGCCGGCCCGGTGCAGTTCCCCGATGACGTGGGTGTAGTGCGCCGGGTCGGGCCAGAAGGCGTGGGTGGACTCGCCGTGGCAGTCCGGGCGTTCCAGCCAAGCGGTGCCGTTGTCGATCGTGCCGTCCATGAACAGCTTGACGCCGTCCACCCGCCAGAGCCGCCCGCCCCGGTGCTGCTGCCCGACCAGGGCGCGCAGGCCGTCCGCGTCCACGCCCGGCTGGCACCAGGGGGCGACGCGCAGGCGTAGCGGCAGTTCGCCGGCCCCGTCCAGCTCGGCGTAGAGGTCGAGGCTGTCGCCGTTGGCGTCCATGGCGTGGCCGCCGGTGAGGCCGGCGGCGGCCATGGCGCGCAGCGCGGCGGCGAGGCGCTCGCGGCGCTCGGTGCGGGTGGGCTGCGGGGCGGCGCGCTCGACCAGCTCGCAGGCGGCGTCCTCCAGCAGCAGCCCGGTGGGGCGGCCGCCGGCGTCGCAGACCACCTCGGCCGCCTGGTCGAAGGTGCGCGGGCCGTCCACGCCGGCCAGCTCCAGGGCGCGCGGACTGGCGAGCATGGAGTGGGCGTCGAAGAGCTGGATCAGCGCGGGGACGCCGTCCAGGACGGGCGCGAGCGCGGCGGACTCCACCGGGCGGTCGCCGAAGGCGTTCGGGTCCAGGCCCCAGGCGTGCAGCCAGGCGCCGCGGTCGAGGCGGCGGACCTCGGCGGCGAGGGAGGTGCGGACGGCGTCCAGGTCGGCACAGCCGGAGAGGTCCAGGCCGTGGGTGAGTTCGGCGCCGGTGACCGGGTGCAGGTGGCCGTCGACCAGGCCGGGGGTGACCACGGCGCCCTTGAGGTCGATCACGGTGGTCGCGGGGTCGGCGAGTGCGCGGATCGTGCGGTCGTCGCCGAGGGCGGCGATCCGGCCGTCGACGACGGCGAGCGCGGTCTGCGGGAGAAAGCCGCCGGCGGCGGGGTCGAGCAGGCGGGCGGAGAGGAGGACGAGGGAGGTACGCACTTCGGCTCCAGTGGTCGCGCGGGGTGGGGGAGTCGGGGCGGGAACCGGCCGGTGTCGGTGCCGGGGGCCGGTCGGTGCCGGACCGGGGACCGGTGGACGGCGGGGTTCCGGCGGGGTCAGGGCTGCTCGGTGGCGTCGGTGGTGTCGGCGGCAGTGGGGGTGACGGCGGCAGTGGTGTCGGTGGTGCCGGGAAGCTCTGGGTGCTCGGCGGGCTCCGGGGTGGCCAGGACGCCGTCGGCCAGGCCGAGTTCGCGTTCGGCGGTGGCGGCGGCGAGGCGGGTGACGGCGGACGGGTGGTTGCCCAGCCCGGTGTTGGCGTGGCCCGCCAGGCCGTCGATCACCACGAGGATCCGGACCGCCGTCAGGACCGGCTCCCCGGTGCGGAATTCGCCCTGGTCGACCCCGGCGGCGATGACGCCGCTGAGCCGGCCGCGCCAGTCCTTCTCCTGGGCGAGTACGCGGTCGCGCAGGACGGGGCGGTAGCGGCTGAGGTGGCGGGCGTTGAGCCAGAGCCGGCTCATGTCGTCGTAGTCCGGCCCGGTGGTGCGGGCGAAGAAGCGGGTGAGGTGCTTCAGCGGGGACCCGTCCTGCGGGTCGGCGGGCAGCAGCGTCTCCAGTTCGGCGGTGGCGGCGCTGCCGAAGGCCTCGGCGACGAGGTCCTCCACGGCGGGGAAGTAGTGGCTGATCAGGCCGGGCCGGACGTCGAGCTGCTCGGCGATCCGGCGCAGGGTGATGCACTCCAGGCCCTCGGTGAGGGCGACCTCGGCCGCGGCCCCGACGATCTCTGCCCGCCGGTCGTCGGGCGACTTGCGAACCCTTTTGCGCTGAACGCTTGACGTCATGTGGCGGATGCTATTGAGTGTGCGACCAATAAGCAAGCAGGTGGGCACGACACCCCCCACGGAGGGCCCCCAATGGCGTCCACGCTCCCGGACCACCCCCACACCTCCCCGGACCTCTCCCGACCCGCCGCCACCCCGCACCAGCAGGAGCGGAACGGTCGGGTCGAGGTCCACGGCATCGATCACATCCCCGAAACCGAACGCCGTGGCCGCGCCCGCGAACTGTTCTCCGTCTGGGCGGCGGCCAACGTCAACTACCTCAACCTGGTCGTCGGCGGCGCGCTCGTACTGACCGGCCTCAGCCTCTGGCAGGCCTTCGCGGTGGTCGTCACCGGCAACCTGTTCTGGCTCGGCACCGGCCTGCTGTCCGTCTCCGGGCCGGCCGCCGGCGCGCCCAGCGAGGTCATCACCCGCGCCATGTACGGCGTGCGCGGCAACCGCGTGAACAACGCCGTCACCGGCTGGATGATCTCCGTCTGCTACTTCGCGCTGAACCTCGCCGCGGCCGCCGTCGCCGCCTTCTCACTCGTCGAGCGGGCCGGACTCACCCCCACCACCCCGATCAAGATCGCCATCGTGGTCGCGATCGTCGTGCTCACGCTCACCATCAGCGTGTACGGCCACGCCGTGATCGTCCGGCTCTACCTGCCGATCACCCTCGCGCTCACCGCGGCCTTCGCGGTCGTCGGCTACGCCATCGTCCGGCACGCCGACTTCGGCTGGACCCAACCCGAACCGCTCACTGGCGGCCGGCTGTGGGCCGCGGTCCTCGCCGGCGTCACCCTGATCGCCTCCGGGCCGCTCTCCTACACCACCAGCGCCGACTTCTCCCGCTACCTGCCCGTCAGCACCTCCCCCCGCGCCGTCCTCGGCTGGACGGCCCTCGGCGGCTTCCTGCCCAGCGTCGTGGTCGGCGGCCTCGGCGTGCTCGGCGCCACGGCCGTCGACATGACCGACCCGCAGGCCGCCCTGCAGCGGATCCTGCCCGGCTGGTTCAACCCGGTCTTCCTGCTGTCCCTGGTCATCGGCACCATCGCCGTCAATGCCCTCACCGCTTACAGCGCCGGCCTCGCCCTGCAGGCCGTCGGCATCCGCATCCGACGCACCCTCAGCGTGCTGGTGGACGGCGCGGTCGCGGTCGCGCTGACCCTGTACGCGCTGCTGGTCTCCAACTTCCTCGACACCGTCAGCAACGTCCTCCAGCTGACCGTCGTCCTGCTGGGCCCCAGCACCGCGATCTACGCCACCGACATCCTGCTGCGCCGCAACCGCTACGACGGCCGCGCCCTGGGCGACGAGAGCCCCGACAGTCCCTTCTGGTACCGCGCGGGCTTCAACCCCGCCGGCGCCCTCGCCCTCACCGGCGGCGTGGTCGGCGCGGCCCTCTGCGTGGACACCCTCTACACGGGCCCGGTGGCCGCCCTGACCGGCGTCGACCTGGCCCTGCCCGCGGGCATCGCCGTGGCGGCCGTCGCGTACGCCCTGCTGATGCGGCGCTGCGTGTGACGTGAGCCGGGGCCGGTGGGTCGAGGGGTCGGGCGGGCCGGGCGGGCAGCCCGGCCCGTGGGCCGCCGGAACGGCGGCGGACACGGGTCGCGGACACGGGTCGCGGACACGGGTCGCGGACACGGGTCGCGGACACGGGTCGCGGACACGGGGTGTGGACACGGGTCGCGGACACGAGTCGCGGACACGAGAACGGCAGGGAGATCGCACTCCCTGCCACTTCCAAGCTATAGCGCACCCCGGGGCTTGCGGCAAGGCCCCGGGTGGAGCGCAGAATCGTTGGTCGAGAGGCTGTGACCTGCGGAAACGGGAGTCCTGAAATGCGCGTGTTGTTGACGACATGGGGATCGCGCGGCGATGTCGAACCGCTGGCCGGACTGGCGGCGGCGCTGCAGGGGCTCGGCGCGGAGGTGAGGGTGTGCGCGCCGCCGGACCAGGAGTTCGTGGACCTGCTGGCCCGGATCGGAGTGCCGCTGGTGCCACTCGGTCCGACGGTGTACTCGGTGGTCGCCGGCCCGAAGCCACCCACCGCGCAGGACGCGTTCCGGCTCGCCCCCGCGCTGGTCGACGCGCGGTTCGACGTGCTCGGAGCGGCGGCCGAGGGCTGCGACGCGATCCTGGCGACCGGACTGATGCCGGCCGGTGCGCGGGACGTCGCCGAGCACCTCGGGATCCCGTACGTCCTCGCCTGCTTCCACATCCTCGGACTGCCGTCGCAGCACTTCCGGCCCGGGGCGCGGCCGGGCACGCCGTCCCCGCAGGAGGAGACCGACCACCGGGTGCTGTGGGAGCAGGACGCCCAGCGGGTCAACGGGCTGTACGGCGAAGCGCTCAACCGTCACCGGTCGGTGCTCGGCCTGCGGCCGGTCGACAACGTCCGCGACCACGTCCTCACGGAGCGGCCGTGGGTGGCCGCGGACCCGACGCTCTGCCCCGCGCAGGGCATGACCGAACTCGACCCGGTGCAGACCGGCGCGTGGATCCTGCCCGACGACCGTCCGCTGCCGGCCGACCTGGAAACCTTCCTGGACGCCGGTGACCCGCCCGTCTACGTGGGCTTCGGCAGCATGGCCGCGCACGCCCCGGAGGGCATCGCCCGGGTCGCGGTCGACGCGGGCCGCGCACTCGGCCGCCGGGTGGTCCTCGCCCGCGGCTGGGCCGGTCTGGCGGCAGTCGACGACGGGGACGACTGCCTGGTCGTCGGCGAGGTCAACCAGCAGGCGCTGTTCCGCCGGGCGGCCGCCGTCGTCCACCACGGTGGCGCGGGCACCACCACCGCGGCGGCCCTCGCCGGTGCGCCCCAGGTCGTCGTCCCCCGGATCGCGGACCAGCCGCACTGGGCCGCCCGCGTGGCCGAGTTGGGCATCGGCGCCGCGCACCCCGACCCCGTGCCGACCGTCGACTCCCTGTCCGCCGCGCTCACCACGGCCCTGGCGCCCGAGACCCGCGCACGCGCGCGGGCCGTGGCCGGGACGATCCGCACCGACGGGGCGGAGGTGGCCGCGAAGCTGCTGTTCGAGGCCGTGGCCGACCGGGTCGGGACGCACGGGGCCGGGTGAGCCGAGGGCGGTGGGTGAGCCGAGGGCGATGGGTGCGGCGAGGCCTGGCGAGCCGAGGGCGTCGGCTTCGGTGCGGCCGGGCGAACGGCCACCCGGGCCGGATGAGTTCGGCCTCCGCAAGGCCGTCCCTCCGAACGGCCCGGGTGGTGCGTCGGCCACGGGCGGCCCCGTTCCGGCAGCGTTCCGGCTACCGGGCTCCCGGTATCGGCCCGGTCCGTTAGGGTGCCCACCGGCGCGCCCGGCCACCGCAGGCCGGCGCGAGGGGAGGGCGGCATGACCGACGGTACGCGCGAGGGATCCCGGCAGGACGGCGACGGCATCCAGTGGCTCGCGGAGGTCGGCCTGCCGGGCACCGGCTCGCCGGGAACGGGCGGGCCCGACACGGACGGTGAGGTCGGCGGGGTCGTGTTCGCCCGGGGGATCCCGCCGGAGGAACTCGCCCGCCGCATGGGCGCCGACCCGGCCGCGGGGACCGCACCGATCAGCGGCACCGAGATCCGGACCCTGGACATCGACGTCTACCGCCCCGGCGACGACAGCGACGGCGTGATCCGGGTCGGGGAGTGCGGGGGCTGGTCGTTCGCCATCGAGTACGGCGACTCCACGGGCGGCGAGCTGCTCACCGAGATAGCGCGCGACGGCGTCGAGGTGGTCCACTTCCGCCCCATGCCCGAGCAGCCGCCGGCACTCCTCGACTACGCCCGCGACGGCGCCGTGCTGTGCGGCTTCGGCCTCGGCGAGGAGCGCTGGCGCTGGGGCCAGGAGCCCGACCTGCTGGTGCCGGACCTCGTCGCCGCGAGCGTCCTGGAGACGGACGGCGTCACCCCGTCCGCCCCCGCGGGCGGAGGCGGCGCGGACGCCCGCCGCCGCACCCTCGGCGCCGTCGAGCGGCGCTTCGGACTGAGCCTGCCCCGGGCCGTCTTCGACGGGCTGCGCCTTCCCGCGTACGCCGTTCGCGGCACGCCGGGGATGCAGCCCGGGTGAGCCTCGGGTGCGCGCGGCGCGGGCGGTGACGGTCCTGGCGAGCGCCGCGAGCATCGCGAACCGGGTCAGGGCCGCCAACCGGGCAGGCGCCGCGAACCGGGCCGATCCAGAGAGCAGCGCGAGCGCCGCGGACACCGCGAACACCGTGCAGACGGCGGACACCTCGGCCATGACGGGCCTCCTCCCCGGGCCCGTGGACAGGGCCCTCGATGACCGCCATCCTTGCGCGGCACCGGACGTGCACACATGTGCCGATCGGGAGGTTCTCGGGCGCGGATTCCCGGCTGGACCCTGCCGATCGGCAGGGTGGGCGAGGGGCTGCCCCGTGGTTCTCCTGCCGGGCCTGCCCGGGGCCTGCCGCCCGCACGGGCATCGGCATCTCGCCCACGGCAACCGGACGTTGACACCCGGCCGAAGGCCGGCGAAGGATCCGATCATGCGGTCCGAGGAAGAACCGACCGCGATCGAGGACCGTGTCGCCGCAGCGACCCCCGGGCCGTGGGTGGGCTGGACGGAGACCCGGCAGGGGATCGGCGGCGAGAGCTTCGTACGGCTGCGCGCCGATGCCGAGGAGGACGACGAGCGCTACCTGACCCGCGTCACCGCCGGCCGCCGGGTCGTCGGGCCGGACCCCGAGGTCGACGCCGACGTCGACTTCATCGCCGCCGCCCGCCAGGACGTGCCGCGTCCGGTCGTCGAGGTCAGGCGGCTGCGGGAGGCCTCCGGCCGGGCCGGCCACCGCCGTGACACCGAACGCCCGACCCTGCCGCCGGCCGCGAGGCCTCAGCCGTCAGCCCCCGGGCCCTCCCGGGGAGGTCCGACCTGTACCCCGCCTCCCCGGCCGGCGCCTCCCCGGCCGGCGCCTCCCCGGCCGGCGGCGCCCGTGCGTCCGGGGTGCCAGGCGGCGAGGTGGGCGGTGAGGACGGCGGCCGGATCCGGGGTGGTGTCGCGGAGGGTGACTACGGCGGCGGTGATCACCTCGCAGTGTTCGCCCCGAAGGTCGGCGACGGTGTGGCTGACGCCTTTGCGGGGGTCGGCGCCGAGCACGCCGAGGAGGGCTTCGGCGACCTCGCCGGCCTCCTCCTGGATCTCGATCACCCGGAGCGTCGGCAGCGGCTGCCCGAGGAGCGCCCGGTGGCGGTGGACGGCGTCGATCACGCCCCGGCCCCGGCGCGGGAGGCGGCGTCCCGGTCCCGGTCCCGGTCCCGGTCCCGGTCGCGGGCCCGCGCCCGGTCGCTGCACCCGCCACCGCCCCGGCCGCCAACCGGGACCGCAGCCGGCGCAGGTGGACGTCGAGGTCCGGCGGAACCCTCATCCCCGGCGCCTCGGCGATCGGGAGGAGCCGCAGTGCCAGGCCCTCGCCGCGGACCGGTTCGGACGGGTCGACGTCCACGACCGCGTGGAAGGCGGGCCGACGGGCGGGCGCGTCGTCCTCGTCCTCGTCCTCGTCCGGGCCCGGGAGCGGGCCCGGGTGGTGGGGGCGCAGCCCGGGCACGTCCAGCCCGGTCTCCTCGCGCAGCTCGCGGACGGCGGTGCGGTGCGGCGTCTCGCCGGGCTCGTGGTGTCCGCCGGGGACGACCCGGTGGGCGGCCACTGGATGTCCGGCGTGTCGTCGCGCAGTCGGAGCAGGATCTCCTGGCGGTGGTCGGTGACGAAGGCGGCCACGCTGTCGACGTCGGCGTGGCCGGCCTCGTCGCACGCGGTGGCGCCGTTGCTCGACTCGCCCTCTGTGCCCGATGCCCGGTGCCCGGTGCCCGGCGCCCGGTGCGAGCGGGCCGGCGGCGGTAAGGGCGCCGCCGGGTGGGCCGGGTGGGCCGGGTGGGCCGGGTGGGCCGGGTGAACCCTCACCCGGGTGGCCGGTGGCAGGGCGCGCGGCGCGCGCCCCCGGCCGGGGGCTTCCGGAACGCAGCGCGGGATCCCGGCGCCTAGGGTCTGTGGTGCGTCGACCGGGCCGTGCGCCGGGCGCACGCCGTCCCGCCGCGCGCCAGGGTGACCGGCCGACCCGAGAGGTGGACCCGCCCCATGCACACCGTCGTCCGGAGCGCCGGATCGCTCGGCCTGGCCGCGCTGCTGCTCACCGCCGCGACCGGCTGCCAGGGCGACGGCCCGTCCGCCGCCGAGCCCGCGCCGACCTCCCCGGTCGCCGACACCTCCGCGAGCGCCACCGGACCGGCCGCCCAGAAGCTGGACTGGCACGCATGCGGCGCCCCCGTCGCCGCCCAGGGCGGCACCGGCACGGCGCCGGCCGCCGACTGGCAGTGCGCCACCCTCAAGGCCCCGTTGGACCACACCAAGCCGGACGGCAGGACGATCGACCTCGCGCTGATCCGCAGCAAGGCCAAGGACGAGCAGCACCGGATCGGCTCGCTGCTCTTCAACTTCGGCGGTCCCGGCGCCTCCGGCGTGGCTACCCTGCCCGCGCTCGCCCCGGCCTACGCCTCCCTCAACACCCGCTACGACCTGGTGAGTTTCGACCCGCGCGGGGTCGGCGCCAGTGCCGGGGTGGCGTGCCTGGACGACAAGGCGACGGACGCCTCCGCGGCCGTCGACGACACCCCGGAGACCCCGGCTGCGGTGAAGGCCCTGGACGACAGCAACGCGCAGTTCGTCGCCGCCTGCGAGCACAACTCGGCGGCGGTGCTGCCGTACGTGGACACCGAGAGCGCTGCCCGGGACATGGACCTGATGCGGCAGGTGCTGGGCGACCCGAAGCTCTCCTACTTCGGCATCAGCTACGGCACCCAGCTCGGCGGCGTGTACGCGCACCTGTTCCCGCAGGAGGTCGGCCGGATGGTGCTGGACTCGGTGGTCGACCCGACGAAGGACCCGGAGCAGTCCGCGCTCGGCCAGGCCCAGGGCTTCCAACTCGCCCTGGGCGACTTCATGAAGGCCTGTGCCGCCCGGCTCGGCGCCTCCTGCCCGACGGGTGCCGGCGGTGACGAGGGCACCGCGAAGGTCGTCGCGCTGCTGCAGAAGCTGGAGCAGTCACCGCTGCCCACCGAGGACGGGCGGCAGCTCACCGAGTCCCTGGGCGTCACCGGGATCGCCGGCGCCTTGTACAGCCAGGAGAGCTGGCCCGCGCTGGCCGCCGGCCTCACCGAGGCGATGGACCAGGGCACGGGTACGACGTTGCTGCAGCTCGCCGACGGCCTGAACGGGCGTGACGCGCAGGGGCACTACAGCAACCTGAGCGCCGCGAACCGGGCGATCAGCTGCGTGGACGAGCGGCAGCGCTACTCCGACCAGGACGTCCAGCAGCAGCTGCCGTCCTTCCAGGCCGCCTCCCCGGTGTTCGGTGCCTTCACCGCCTGGGGACTGACGGGTTGCACCGGCTGGCCCGTCCCGGGCAAGGGCGACCACCCGGAGGTCGCCGCGCCGGGCGCCGCGCCGGTCCTGGTGGTCGGCACCACCGGCGACCCGGCGACCCCGGTGGAGGGCGCCCGTGCGATGGCGCAGCAGCTCGGCGCGGGCGTCGGTGTGACCGTCACCCTGCAGGGCGAGGGACACGGCGGCTACAACACCGGGAACCCCTGCCTGAAGCAGACCGTGGACGCCTACCTGCTGGACGGCACGGTGCCGCCGGACGGGACGACCTGCAGCTGAGAGCGGGCCGCCGGCCGGGGGTCGAACCGGACCGGACCGAACCGAATCGGACCGAACCGGCCTCGACCGGCCCGGAGCAGCCCGAAGTGGCCCAATAAAAGCGGTATGGATTGGATCTGTTGAGTGGTCCACTTGGCCGCTAGGCTCGTCGACGTGACGAACAACCTGACGAACAGCCAGCCGAACGACCTGGCGAACGACCCGACGACCACCGCGACCACCGGCACCGCTGCCGGCGCCGGGACCACCGACACCGCGACCGGCGGCCAGCCGAAGGCCACCAAGGTCGACTTCTACTTCGACCCCGTCTGCCCGTTCGCCTGGATCACCTCCCGGTGGATCCTGGAGGTCGACCGCCAGCGCGAGCTGGACCTCACCTTCCGGGTGATGAGCCTGTCCGTCCTCAACGAGGGCCGCACCGACCTGCCCGAGCGCTACCAGCGACTGATGACCACCGGCTGGGGCCCCGTCCGGGTCTGCATCGCGGCCGCGGAGAAGCACGGCCAGCACGTGCTGCGCGACCTGTACACCGAGCTCGGCACCCGGTTCCACGACCAGGACCGGCCCGCCGACGACGCGGTCATCCGGGAGGCCCTGGTCGCGGCCGGTCTGCCCGAGGAACTGGCCGACGCGGCGAACAGCACCGAGTACGACATCGCGCTGCGCAAGAGCCACCACGAGGGCATGGACCCGGTCGGCGAGGAGGTCGGCACCCCGACCATCCACGTGGACGGCGTCGCCTTCTTCGGCCCGGTGCTGACCGCGATACCGCGCGGGGAGGACGCCGTCCGGGTGTTCGAGGGCGTCCGGCTGCTGTCCGGGTACCCGAAGTTCTTCGAGCTCAAGCGGACCCGGACGGGCTCGCTCGACTTCTCCTGACCCGCCGGGGACTGCGGTCCCGGCGCCCGCGGCGGGGGTGGGCGCGGGGGACCGGAGCGGTACCGCCGGCCTTCGGACTCCCGTCCGGGCGCCGAGCGTCCGACCATGGAGGCGGAGGCTCTATGGCCCCCGAGAGGCGGTGAGCGTGGATGATCGCACGAATCCGGTTGGGTACTGCCCGGCACGCCGCGACACCTTCCGGTTCCGGGCCGGGCTCCGGACCGCCCGCCGGGCCGGGTCCGGCGCCGGACCGGGCGTCGCGCCCCGGTCCTTCGGCGAAGCGCGATCCCGGCCGGAGCCCCGGCTGGAACACCGCCCGGGGCCCGGGCCGCGACCCCACCCGAGGTCCGGGCCGCGGCCCCGAGCAGGGCCCCGGGGGCCCGCCCAAGCCCCCGCCGCCCTCGTGGCGCCGCTGGCTGCTGCCCGTCGCCGTCCTGGCGACGCTGCTCCTGCTGGTGCTGTTCTCCAGCCCCGGCAGGCCCGGCAACCGCTACGCCTACACCGACTTCGTGAACCGGGTCGACACCGGCCAGGTGCAGACGGTGAACGTCAGCGACACCGGTGCGGTCAGCGGCACGCTCAAGGACGGCACCCGCTTCACCAGCCAGATCCCCACCGCGTTGGACACCTCCCAGCTCAGCCGGGCACTCGGCGACCAGCACGTCACCGTCACCGGCACCCGCTCCGCCGGCGGCAGCTCGCTCTGGTCCACGCTGCTGCTGTTCCTGCCGCTGCTGCTCTTCGGCGGACTCTTCCTCTGGTCGGGCCGGATGGCCGCGAAGTCGCTGGGCGGCGGGTTGAGCGCCATCGGCCGCTCCCGGGCGAAGATCATCGAGGCCGAGCGGCCGGCCACCGGGTTCGCCGACGTCGCCGGGTACGAAGGGGTGAAGCAGGAGGTCAGCGAGGTGGTCGACTTCCTGCGCAGTCCGGAGCGCTACGCCGCCGCGGGCGCCAAGGGGCCGCGCGGGGTGATCATGGTGGGGCCGCCCGGCACCGGCAAGACCCTGCTGGCCCGGGCCGTCGCGGGAGAGGCCGAGGTGCCGTTCCTGTCCGTGACCGGCTCCGGCTTCGTGGAGATGTTCGTCGGCGTCGGCGCGTCCCGGGTCCGCGACCTCTTCGACGAGGCCCGCAAGCGCGCCCCGTCGATCGTGTTCATCGACGAGATCGACGCCGTCGGCGCCCGCCGGGCGGGCGGCACCCGGGTCGGCGGCAACGACGAGCGCGAGCAGACCCTGAACCAGCTGCTCGCCGAGATGGACGGCTTCGACCAGAGCACCGGCATCGTCGTCATCGCCGCCACCAACCGGCCGGACGCCCTCGACCCGGCGCTGCTGCGCCCCGGTCGCTTCGACCGGCAGGTCACCGTACCGCTGCCCAACCAGGCCGAACGGTCGGCCATCCTGGCCGTGCACACCCGGGGCAAGACCCTCGCCCCGGACGCCGACCTGGACCGGATCGCCCGCGGCACCCCCGGCTTCTCCGGCGCCGACCTCGCCAACCTGGTCAACGAGGCCGCCATCAACGCCGTGCGCGCCGAGCGGGCCACCCTCACCGCCGACGACCTCGACGCCGCCCGCGACCGGGTGCTGCTCGGCCGCCGGGAGTCCTCCAACGCGCTGCTGCCCGAGGAACGGCACGCCGTCGCCGTGCACGAGTCCGGGCACGCCCTGGTGGCCGCGCTGTGCGAGCACGCCGACCCGGTCGCCAAGGTGACCATCCTCCCGGCCGGTGTCGCCCTCGGCGCCACCGAGCAGCTGCCCGAGGCGGAGCGGCACCTCTACAGCGAGGGCTACCTGACCGATCTGCTCACCGTCCAGCTCGGTGGACGGGCGGCCGAGCTGGTGGTCTTCGGCGAAGGGTCCACGGGTGCCGCCAACGACCTCGCCAACGCCACCTCGGTCGCCACCCGGATGGTCCGCGAGTTCGGCCTGTCCCCGGAACTCGGCCCGGTCGGCTACTCCAGCGGCAGCCCGCACTACCTCGGCGACAGTCCGGAGGACCTGCTGCGCCGCCCGTACTCCGAGCGGACCCAGCGCGCCGTGGACGAGGCGGTCGCGGACCTGTTGCGGAAGGCCGAGCGCCGGGCCCTCGGGCTGCTGACCGAACACCGGCACCACCTGGACGAGTTGGCGAGGCTGCTGGTCGCCCGGGAGACGGTGGACGGCGGTCTTGTCCTCGACATCCTGACGCACCCGAAGGGGCCGGAGGCGGCGGAGGGGGCGTCGGACGCGCCGGTGGCCACGGTGCCCCCGGGGCCCACGGTGTCCCCGGTGTCGCTGGAGAAGCCCCGCCCGCCGGACTTCCGGGACCCTACGGGGTAGGCGGCCGCTCGAAGAAGGTCTCCAGCACGACGGTCGCCTGCGTCCCGTTCACGCCGTCGATCGCGTAGAGGCGCCGCAGCACGTCCTGGAGCTGTTCGGTGGTCGTCGTCCGCACCTTGACCAGCACCGAGGCGTTGCCCGCGATGATGTGCGCCTCCTCTATCTCGGGGATCGCGGCGAACGCCTGCGCCGAGTCGCCCATCCAGGCGGAGGAGTCCACCATCACGAAGGAGAGCACACCGAGCCCGAGGCTCTTCGGGTCCACCTCCACCGTGGTGCGGCGGACCACGCCGCGTTCCCGGAGTTTGCGCACCCGCTCGTGCGCCGCCGCCGTGGACAGCCCCACGGCCTTGCCCAGCGCCGCGTACGCCTGCCCGGCGTCCCGTTGCAGCAGGGCGAGCAGCGCGCGGTCGGTGTCGTCGAGGTGATCGGTGGTGGCCATGGTGGGACCATACCGCGTTCTGGCATACTCCAGGTCGTCGGAACGACATTCGGTCAACTGCGGCATGAGGTGAATGATGTCTGGCACCATCGAGTTCGGGCTGTACGAGATCCTGGACGACCGGTTCCGTCGGTGCGCCAACGGCGACGTCCGGCTGGAGAAGCTGTACGGCGACTGCCGCTGGGCCGAGGGGCCGCTCTACCTGCCCGCCTGGCGCCAGGTGATCTGGAGCGACATCCCCAACGACCGCCTGCTGCGCTGGGACGAGGCCACCGGCACGGTCGGCGTCTTCCGCTCCCCGGCCGGGCACCCCAACGGCAACACCCTCGACCGCGAGGGCCGGCTGATCAGCTGCGAACAGGGCAACCGCCGGGTCACCCGCACCGAGCACGACGGCCGGATCACCGTCCTCGCCGACCGGTTCCAGGGAAAGCGGCTCAACTCGCCCAACGACGCGGTGGTCCGCTCGGACGGCGCGATCTGGTTCTCCGACCCGGACTTCGGCATCACCACCGACTACGAGGGCCACCGCGCCGAATCCGAGATCGGCGCCCGCAACGTCTACCGGATCGACCCGGACACCGGCGAGGTGCGAATCGCCGCGGACGGCTTCGAAGGCCCCAACGGGCTGGTCCTCTCCCTCGACGAGCGGCAGCTCTACGTCAACGACAGCCGGGCCGGACACATCCGCGTCTTCGACATCCAGGACGACGGCACCCTCACCGGTGACCGGATCTTCGTCAAGGGCGTCGGCGCGCACTTCGACAACATCCGCTTCGACCTCGACGGACGGCTCTGGGCGGCGGCCTTCGGTGACGGAGTCCACTGCTACGCCCCCGACGGCACCCTCATCGGCCGTATCCTCGTCCCCGAACCCGTCTCGAACCTCACCTTCGGCGGCCCGAAGAACAACCGCCTGTTCATCACCGCCACCACCTCGCTGTACTCGCTGGTGACGACGATGACGGGCCCGTTCCGCGTCACCAGCCCCGAGGAGTCCGAATGACCGAGCCCCTGGCCGTCCAGCGGGAGATCGCCCGTGCCCTCGACGTGGCACCCGTCCCCGACCCGGGGCGGGAGGCCGACCGCCGGGTGGCCTTCCTGGCCGACCGGACCCGGGCCGCCGGCGCGCGCACCCTCGTCCTCGGGATCAGCGGCGGCGTCGACTCCACCACCGCCGGACGGCTGTGCCGGCTCGCCGTCGACCGGCTGCGCGCCGAAGGGTACGAGGCGGCGTTCTGTGCGATGCGGCTGCCCTACGGGGTACAGGCGGACGAGGACGACGCCCGGCGGGCGGTCGCCTTCATCGAACCGGACGAACTGCTCACCGTCGACGTCAAGCCCGCGACCGACGCCGCCCTGGACGCCCTGCTCGCCGCCGGCCTGACCTTCGCCGACCACGCCCACGAGGACTTCGTCCGGGGCAACGTCAAGGCCCGCCAGCGGATGGTGGTCCAGTACGCGGCGGCGGGCGCCAACGGCGGACTGGTCGTCGGGACCGACCACGCGGCGGAGGCGGCCGTCGGCTTCTTCACCAAGTACGGCGACGGGGCCGCCGACGTGATGCCGCTGTCGGGACTGACGAAGCGTCAGGTGCGTTCCATCGCCGAGGTGTTGGGGGCTCCCGCCGAGCTGGTCAAGAAGACCCCGACCGCGGACCTGGAGAACCTCGCCCCCGGCCGCCCCGACGAGGACGCGCTCGGCGTCACCTACGACGCCCTGGACGACTTCCTGGAGGGCCGCCCGGTCGGCGAGGAGGTCTTCGCGACCGTCCTCGGCCACTACCGCCGCACCGAGCACAAGCGCGGCCTGCCCATCGTCCCGGGCCGGCCGTGACGGCGGACCGCGACGGCCGCGCGGCGGCGGACCGCAACGGCGGCACGGTGACGGACCGCGACGGTGGCACGGTGACGGACCGCGACGGCGGCACGGCGGGGCCCGGAGCGGGCGCGAGGCCGGGGCCGTCGTCGGTGCGGCGGTGGGCGACGCCCTCGGCGCGCCCTACGAGTTCGGCCCGGCCGGCGCCTTCTCGGCCCGTTTCCCCGACACCCCCGGCGAGCTGGTCGCGGGTGGCGGATGGGCGCGCGGCGAGGCCACCGACGACACCCAGATGGCCGTCCTGGTCGCCGAATCCCTGGTCGAGCGAGGAGGGTTGGACCTCCCCGACATCTTCGACCGGTTCCGTCGCTGGGCCGCCGCCGACCCCAAGGACATCGGCATCCAGACCGAGTCCGTCCTCACCAGCGGACTGCCCTGGGACCTCGCGGCCGCCGTCCACTTCAACACCACCCTGCGCGCCGCCGGCAACGGCGCCCTGATGCGCGCCTCGACCTCCGCGGTCGCCTTCGCCCGCGCCGGACGGCAGACGACCATGGACGCCGGGCGCCGCATCGCCGCCCTCACCCACGGGGACCGTGTCGCCTGGGAGGGCACGGCGATCTTCCACGAGCTGGTCCGCCTCGCCCTCGACGGTGCCGACCCGCTCGACGGCATCGCCGAGGTCCTGGCCCACGTCGACCCCGACAGCCGCGCGCGCTACGCCACCGTCCTGGCCCCCGACTGGCATCCCGACCGGGCCACCGAGCCCAACGGCGCCGTCTGGCCCTGCCTGGGCTCGGCGGTCTGGGCGCTGCGCACCACCGACGGGTTCGAGCCCGCCCTCCGCGCCGCGATCGACCTCGGCGGCGACACCGACACCGTCGCCGCCGTCACGGGTGGGCTGGCCGGGGCGCGGTACGGCCTGGATGCCGTCCCGCGGCGCTGGACCGAGCCGCTGCACCTGACGCTGCCCGGGTTCGGCGGGCGGGTTCGGCGGACTGCGGAACTGCTCGACCTGGTTGGTCGGTTGGCGTCGTTCGGCTGACGGTCCGGGCAGTCCGGCGCAGGCAGCCCGGAGCGGCCGGCCCGTGGGCGCCCACGCGGGGGTGGGCGCCTACCAGGGGATGGACGCGGTCGGCGGGTGGACGACCATGGCGACGACCAGCAGCGCCGGGAGCGCCAGGTTGCCGAGGACGGCGCCGAGCATCGCGCAGCGCCAGCGGCGGTGCGGGGTCGACCGGCGGCCCGCGGCGAGCGAGCCCAGCAGAGCGGCGAAGAGGATCAGGACGGTCAGGAGGAGCGTCGCGTTCACCGCGTCGCGACGCGCGTTCGAGGCCCGGGCGCCCTCCAGGAACAACGACAGCAGCCATCCGTCGGCCGTCGCCGCCAGGCCGCCCAGGACCACGGCGAGGACCGCGTCGGACGTCTCCCGGCCCTTCCCCCTGATGTCCGTCGATGTCATTGCGCCCGTCCCCCGGTGCCGACCCGATCACGTGCCTCGCTACGGTACCGGGGAGGCGGTCGGGAACCGAAGGGGCGGGAGTGCCCGCGACCCGACCGCGTGGATCGACGTGCGAGGGGGACGAAGTGACGGGGGAACAGCTCGCGGTGGTGTCCGGCGGCGGCACCGGAATCGGCCGGGCGATCGCGGCCCGGCTGGCCGGGGACGGGTACCGGGTGGTGGTCGTCGGGCGCCGGGCGGCCGTGCTGGAGCAGGCCAAGGAGGAGATCGAGTGGACGGTGGGCCCGGGCCGGGTCGTCCCGGTGGTCGCCGACCTGACCGACCCGGAGGCGGTCGGCGCGGCGGCTGCCAGGATCGCCGAACTCGGCCCGGTGGACGCACTGGTGAACAACGCGGGGGCGATCATCACCCCGCCCGAGGACGACGGCCTGGCCGCCCTGGCCCGCTCCTGGCGGCACGACCTGGACACCAACCTGCTCACCGCCGTGCTGCTGACCACCGCCCTGCAGGGCGCGTTGCGCCGGCCCGGCGGGCGGCTGGTGGTGATCAGTTCGGCGGCGGCCCAACGCGGTGGCGCGGGCCCGCACTCGGCCGGCTCCTACGCCGCCGCGAAGGCCGCCCTGCACGGCTGGGCCTTCGGTCTGGCCCGGCAGTTGGGGCCGGACGGGATCACGGTCAACGTGCTCGCACCCGGCTACATCGAGGAGACCGAGATCTTCGGCGCGGGGTGGAGCGAGGACTTCCACGCCCGGAAGGTCGCCGACACCCTGGTCGGCCGGGCCGGCACCCCCGCCGACGTGGCCGACGCGGTCGGCTACCTGGTCTCCCCGGCCGCGGGGTACGTGACCGGGCAGGTCATCGGCGTCAACGGCGGTGCGGTGCTCGGACGCTGACCGTCCCTGACCGTCCCTGACCGCCGTCGGCGCCGGCCGCCGCTGCCGGCGGACAGGACAGGCCGGGGCGGGCGCTGACGGGCGGGGGCGGTGCCGGGCGCCGGCGCGTTCATCGATCGTCAACCGGGCGACCCTACGGTGGGTCCGACCACGAACCGCAGTGCCGACCCCAGGAGCCCCCGCTGTCCAGGATCATCACCACCGCCCTGCCCGCCCACGGCCACACCGGTCCGCTGCTGGCCGTCTCCGCCGACCTCGCCGCCCGGGGGCACGAGGTGGTGTTCCTCGGGGGCGCCCGGTTCGCCGTGGCGGCGGAGCGGGCGGGGGTGCGCTTCGTTGCGCTGCCCGCCGGGGCGGACTTCGACGACCGTGACCTCGACGCGAGCTTCCCCGGCCGGTCGAGCCTGCCGCCCGGTCCGGAGCGGCTCGCCTTCGACGCGCGGCACGTGTTCCTCGACCCGATACCCGTCCAGTACCGGGCCCTGCTCGCGCTGCTGGCGGACTTCCCGGCGGACGCCGTGATCGCGGACGCCTTCCTGCAGGGCGCGCTGGCGCTGGCGCTGGCCCGGCCGCGGCCGGAGCGTCCGGCCCTGATCGGCATCGGGGTCACCCCGTCGATGCTGCCGAGCGTGGACACCGCGCCCTTCGGGCCCGGGCTGCCGCCGCTGCCGGGGGAGGAGGGCCGGGCCCGCAACCGGGCCCTGCGGGAGGAGGCGGACCGGCGCGGCGAGCCGCTGCGCCGGCACGCCGAGGAGGTGTACGCGGAACTGGGCGTCCGGCTGCCGGAGGGCCCGCGCGGGCTGGCCGCGGTGACCGTGCCGGACCACTTCCTGCAGCTGACCGTGCCGGGCTTCGAGTATCCGCGCAGCGACGCGCCGGCCGGCTACCGGCTGATCGGCGCGCTCCCGGGCCCGATCGGGAGCGAGCAGCCGCTGCCGCCGTGGTGGGACGAGGTGACCGGCGGGCGACCGGTCGTCGTGGTGACCCAGGGGACGCTGGCCAACACCGACCTCGGGGAACTGGTCGCCCCGACCGTCACCGCCCTGGCGGGGCGGGACGTGCTGGTGGTCGCCGCGACCGGACGTCCGGAGGGGCCGCGGGCGCTCGCCGAGCGGTTCGGCGGCCTGCCCGGCAACGTGCGGGCCGTCGACCACGTCCCGTTCGAGCGACTGCTGCCGCACACCGACGTGCTGGTCACCAACGGCGGTTACGGCGGGGTGCAGACCGCGCTGCGGTACGGGGTGCCACTGGTCGTGGCCGGGGCGAGCGAGGACAAGCCGGAGGTGGCGGCCCGGGTCCGGTGGTCGGGCGTGGGGCTCGACCTGCGGACGGGTCGCCCGGCGCCGGACGAGGTCGGCCGTGCGGTCGACCGGGTGCTCGGCGAGGGCCGGTTCCGCGAGCGGGCCCGCGCGCTGGGTGCGGAGTTCGCCGAGTACCGGCCGTTCGACACCATCGCCGAGCTGGTGGAGTCGCTCGGGCGCTGAGCCGCGCCGACGAGGGGCCGGGTGACCCCGCCGACGGACCGGCGGCGGGTACGAAGCCGGTACGCCGACGGACCGGTGCGCCGATGGACCGGGCGCGCCGACGGACCGGGCACGCGGACACGGACCGGTACGCCGACGGACCGGTACGCCGACGGACCGGGCACGCGGGCGAAACGATTCGTCAGTCCCCGTCGGCGTCGGCCTCGGGCGTCGGCGCGCCGCCGGCCCTGCTGATGCCGAGCTTGACCTCGGCGGTGGTCCAGTCGGTGGCGATCGCCTGCTGGGCGGCGGCGAGGGTGACCTGGCCCTTGCAGATCGCGGTGTGCAGGTGGGTCTCCACCGAGTCCTTGGGGTTGTTCGGACCCTTCCCCGGGACGTGGCCGGGGGAGGGCGGCTGGATCCAGAGGTTGCGCGCGTCGTTGGGGTCGCCGCCGAGCTGCAGGCTGATCAGGTGGTCGTACTCGGCGTCGCCCATCGGGCCGGTGTAGCCGTAGGACTTGGCGTTCTCGGCCTTCTCCTTGCCGGTGAGGTTCGCCGGCGGGCGGATGCCCGACGTGTAGCCGCCCGTCTTGCAGATGGTGTCCTTGAGGTTGTCCTGGCTGACCGCCGGGCTGATCGCACCCGGCGTGCAGTTCGGGTCGGGCAGCGGCTGCTTGTCCGCGGTGTAGCGGTAGTGACAGCTGCCGGGTGCGGGTTGCGGCTGGACCTCGTAGGAGCTCTTCGGGCCGGGGCCGGTCACGATCGCGGCCGGGGCGGCGTCGCCGGCCGCGGGCGCGGAGCTGCGGCCGGCGGACCCCTTGGCGGTGTGGCCGCCGCCGGGCGAGCAGCCGGCGGCTGCGGCGAGCAGGACGGCCGCGGCCACGGCCAGGGCGCGGCGGGCGGGAGCCGGCACGGGTTCCTCCATCGGGGTGTGCGTGAGCTGCGGACACCCCGATGGCGGGGGCCGCGCCAGCGGACACTACCGTGTCGACAGGGCCGAACGGGTGACGCCACGTCCGGGCGGAGGAAGCCTTTGCCGGGCGCGCGGAACCGTTTCCGCACCGCACCCGCGTTCCCCGCCCGCCCGTGCCCGGTCGTCCGTACCCGCCCGGTCGTCCCTGGTCGTCCTTACCTCGCCCGACCGTGCCCGGCCGGCCGCCCCCGCCCGGTCGCTGTCCCGGGCCGCGCCCGCCCGGCCCGGCCGCTACTGCGCGGCGATCCAGTCCGTGACCAGCTCGTCCAGCACCCCCAGCGGCAGGCTGCCGTGACCGATCAGCTGGTGGTGGAACTCCCGGACGTCGAACCGGGCGCCGAGCGCGGCCTGTGCCCGCTCCCGGTGCCGGACGAGCTCCCGACGGCCGATCAGGTAGGCCGTGGCCTGGCCGGGCCAGGCGATGTAGCGGTCGATCTCGTTGCGGATGTTGGCCTCGGTGGTCGCGGTGTTGTCCCGCATGAAGGCCATCGCCCGCTCCCGGGACCAGCCGTCGTGGTGCATCCCGGTGTCCACCACCAGCCGCACCGCCCGCAGCGCGTCCAGCGAGAGCATGCCGAAGCGGGACAGGTCCGAGCCGTACAGCCCCATCTCGTCCGCGAGCCGCTCGGTGTACAGGCCCCAGCCCTCGACGTGGGCGGTCAGCTGGCCGCTCGGCTTCTGCCGGAACAGCGGTAGGTGGTGCAGGGTCTGCGCGACGGCGAGCTGCAGGTGGTGGCCGGGCACGCTCTCGTGGAAGGCGATCGCCTCGTACTCGTAGCTGAACCTGGTCTCCGGGCGGAGCGTGTTGATCCAGTGGGTGCCGGGCAGCCCGCCCGGGCCCGGCGGCTGGTAGTAGGCCAGTGGCGCGGTCTCCGCCTCGATCGGGTCGACCTCCCGGGTCACGCAGTCGGCGATCGGGTACGGGCGGAACCAGTCCGGCGAGGCCCGGCGGGCCCGCTCCAGGGCGCCGTCCACCAGGGCGATCATCTCGGCCGCGCTGCCGAAGCGCAGCGAGCGGTCCTCGCGCAGCGCGGTCAGCACGCCCGCCGGGTCGGTGGTGCCGAGCACCTTGCCGCCCAGCTCGGCGAACTCCTCGCGCAGCGCCGCGACCGCCTCCAGGCCGGTCCGGTGGATCTCCTCCGGGGTGAGCCCGGGCCGGGTGAAGCGGGCGACGGCGTCGGCGTAGCCCTCGGTGCCGCCCGGCACGTGGCAGACGCCGGCCTGCTCGTCGGGCCGGGCGCCCGGTGCAAGCCGATCGGCCAGTCCGGCCCGGTAGCAAGCGATCGCCGGGCGGACGGCGTCGCGCACGATCGCCAGGGCGCGCTCGTACTCCGGGCGGCCCCGCAACGGGCGCAGCAGGGAGTCCTCGTCGGGGGCGCTCGCCAGGTGGGCGTCCAGCTGGCCGACGGCGGCGTCCACCCCGCTGCGCAGCGGGTGGCGGCCCTCGGCGGCGGCCTCCATGGCGGTACCCAGGGAGGCGGCGAAGTACTTGGGAAGGCCGGCGAGCCGTTCCAGATAGGCGTCGGCACCCTCGTGGTCGACGGAGGCCATGGCGATCGAGGTGATGGCCTCGTTGTGCGGGGCGACGATGGCCGCCGAGATGCTGAACTCGGCCAGCCCGTGGGTGAGCCGGCCGATCCCGTTGTCGATCAGCCGGGCGAGGACCCGGTGGGTGGTGCGGTCCTCGGCGTCCAGGCCGTCCAGCGGGATCGCGGCGAGCCGGGTGCCGAAGCCCCGCAGGGCCTCGCGGTGGTGCAGGGCGGCGGCCCGGGACGGGTCGGGCAGCAGGTGCGCGTAGCCCTCGACGCCGCTGAGGGTCGCGTCGAACGGGTTGTGGGTGTTCTCGGCGTCGAAGTACTCGTCGGCCAGTGCGGCGAGTCCGGCGTGCGGTGGCTGCTCGATCATGGGTCCCCCTGGTCGGCGCGGTCGGTGCGGTCGGGGGCGCCCCCGTGGCTGCCCCTGATCCCGCCGATTATTCGGAGTGATCGGCGGTGCGGTCAACACGCTGCGGGGGCAGGGGAGTTCCACCGGCAGTTCCGCCCGTCGCCGGGGGCGGGCGCGCCGACGGTGCGGGCCGTGGGGTCAGCGGTAGGCCTCCGGCGCGGGTGGCCCGCCCGCGTCCGTCACCTCGACCAGGTGGCGCCGGCAGTCCGGCCTGCCGCCGTCCCGGTCCGTGAACCCGTACTCCCGGGTGAGCTGCCCGCTGGACGTCGAGCCGCCGTTCCAGCGGGCGACCCCGGGGTCGGCGGCGAGGGTGGCGACGGCCCGGCCGACGAAGGACGGGGACTCGGAGATGCCGAACTGCGGCTCCGCGGCCACGGCGTCGCGCCGGTTCTCCTCGGTGGCGCCGTAGTGCTCCGGCATGATCCCGGCGCGCATCCGGCCCGGGGTGAGCGCGACGGCGGTGGCGCCGCGCGGGCCCGGCTCGTGGCCCAGCGCGTGGCCGAGCGAGAAGGCCGTCCGCAACACGGAGGACTTGGCCGGGTCGTGGAAGACGGAGTTGCGGTAGGTGTCGCGGTCGTACTCCGTCGTTCCGTCCGTCGTCTCCACGACCAGGCCGCCCGGGTGCCCCGGCAGCAGTGGGAGGACGTGGTGGCTGGTGACGGCGTGCGTCTCGACCGCGACGCGCAGCAGGCGCAAGGCCGAGTGCTGCCGGCCCGCCGTCGGAGCGCTGCCGAACCGTGCGCGGGCTTCTGCCGAGCCCCGCCGGCCGCGAGTGGGGCGCAGGGCGGCGGCGGGGGGGGCGCAGCCAGGGGGAGG
>NZ_JBHWBZ010000027.1:58050-85643 GCF_042735475.1 Kitasatospora sp. NPDC059577
GCCCCGCCGCGCGGCCGCTGCGCCCGCCCCCGGGGGGCTCCGTCGCCCCCCCCCCCCCCCACGAGGGCGCCCCCGGCCCGGGGCCGGTCGTCGGCACCATCGTTGCGCGGGGGTCCGACAACCGCCGCCGGAGCCGGAGCACCGGTGGGGCGGCCCTGTCGGGGTGGGGCGGGAGGTCAGCGGGCCTTGGCGGCCTGCGCCTCCTTGGCGGCCTGGGCGGCGGCCTCCTTCTCGTGCTTCTCCTTGATCCGCGCGGTCTCCTTGCGGACGTCGACCTGGTTGGCGCGCTCGTGCTGCAGCCAGAGCGGGTTCTCGGCCTTGATCGCCTCGACCTGCTCGGTGGTGAGCGCCTCGACGACGCCGCCGCGGGCCAGGCCGGAGATGGAGATGCCGAGCTTCGCGGCGATCACCGGACGCGGGTGCGGGCCGTTCTTGCGCAGCTCCTGGAGCCACTGCGGCGGCTCGGCCTGCAGCGCGTTGAGCTCCTCGCGGGAGACCACGCCCTCCTGGAAGCCGGTCGGCGCCGCGGCGAGGTAGATCCCCAGCTTCTTGGCCGCCGTGGCCGGCTTCATGGTCTGGCTGGTCTTCTGCTTGAGCGATGTCATGGAGACAAGGGTAAGGGAGCGCGCGGCCTCCTCCGGTCACGGTCGGTAGCCTTGCCCTGTGACAGACATGCAGGTGAACCCCTCCTTCCGGCTCGTGTACGTCCCGGGCGTGACCCCCGGCAAATGGGTCCGGGTCTGGGACGAGCGGCTCCCGGACGTACCGCTCGACCTCCTCGCGGTCCCGGTCGGCGACGGCGAGCGGACCCTGCGCGAGGGCGGTGCGGACGCCGGGCTGGTCCGGCTGCCGGTCGACAAGGACGTGCTCAGCGCCATCCCGCTGTACACCGAGACCACCGTCGTGGTCTTCCCCAAGGACCACTGGCTCGCCGCCGCGGAGGAGGTCACGCTCGACGACCTCGCCGAGGAGGTGGTCTTCCACCCGCTCGACGACACCCTCGGCTTCACCGCCGACACCCTGCCCGGCCGCCCTGCCGTCGCCCGCCCGGACACCACGGCCGACGCGGTCGAGCTGGTGGCGGCCAACGTCGGCGTCCTCCTGGTGCCGCAGTCCCTCGCCCGGCTGCACCACCGCCGCGACCTCACCTACCGGCCGATGACGGCGGAGGCCCCGCAGTCGCAGGTGGCGCTGTCCTGGCCGCAGGAGCGGACGACGGACCTGGTGGAGGAGTTCATCGGGATCGTCCGGGGCCGCACGGTCAACAGCTCGCGCGGGCGCGGCGCCGGCCAGCCGGCGGCCGAACCCCAGCCGAAGAAGGCGGCGGCCGGCCCGCGCAAGCCCCAGCAGAAGGCGGGCGGTGCCAAGGCCGGCGCGCCGAGGGCGGGCGGGCAGAAGCCGAAGCCGTCGGCCGGCGGCCGGGGCGCGGCGGCGGCCCGGCGGGGCAAGCCGAAGCGCCGCGGGTAGCAGTCCGCCGTGGCGTAGCGTCTGCCCCGTTCCGTCGAGTCGTCGTGGGAGGAGCGGGGCCGTGTGGCATGACCTGGTGGTCGTCCAGATTCCGATCGTCGAGAAGGTCGTCCGCACGGTCGCGGTCTACGCGCTGCTGCTGGTGCTGTTCCGGATCGCCGGGAAGCGCGGGCTGGCGCAGCTGAACACCTTCGACATGGTGGTCGTCTTCCTGCTGTCCAACGTGGTGCAGAACGCCATCATCGGCAACGACAACAGCCTGGTCGGCGGGGCGATCGGGGCGGCCACCCTGATCGCGGTGAACTCGGGCGTGACGCGCTGGCTCGCCCGGGACCCGAGGGCCGCCCGGGTCCTGGAGGGGACGCCCACCACGGTCGTCCGGAACGGCACGCTGGTGCCCGGCGCGCTGCACAGCCTGGCGCTGCGTCCGTCCGAGCTGGAGCACGCCATCCGGATCCAGAACGGCGACACCGTGTCGGACGTCGCCCGCGCCCGGCTGGAGCCGGACGGGCAGTTGCTGGTCACCCTCAAGGCGGGCGAGCAGAGCGCCACCCGGGACGACGTGGAAGACCTGCGGCGGCGGTTGGAGACGATCGAGCGGCTGCTCACCGAGATCGCCGACGGGCGGCGGCCGTCGCGCTGACGGTGCGTGGGCGCGGCGGTGCGGCGGCGGGGCGACGTGACGGTCCTGCGAGGTGACGGTCCCGCGATGTGGCCGCCCCACGATGCGGCGGTGCGGGGGCGGGGCGGGGCGGGGCGGGGTTATGGCGGGGGCGTGGCGGGGCCCTTCACGTCCTCGCCCGTGCGCGGGTGGTCACCTGTGTCAGGTGTGTCAGGTGTGCGCGTCCGCCGTGGCGAGGGCCGCCTCGGTCCGGCGGCGGCGTGCGGCCAGGAGGGCCGCGGTGCCGGCCAGGGCGAAGCCGAGGCCGGCCGAGAGCAGGTGGCCGACGGTGGTGAAGTCCGGCAGCGGGCCGGGCCATTCGCCGTCGCCGGAGAGCGGCCAGGCGAGGACGAAGGCGGCCCAGGGGAGGCGGGCCCAGCGGGGCAGGGCGAGGGTGGCGAAGGCGAGGGAGGTCTGGGCGCCGTAGCTGATGCCGTAGTCCGAGTCCTGGCGCACGCTCTCCGGGTACCAGCCGTGCCGCAGGGCGATCAGGATGACGACGGCGGTGATCAGGGTGGCGCCGATGTGGCCGCCGAGGAGGACGGCGGCGGCGCGCAGTCCGCCGTAGCGGCGTTCCGCCCAGGAGAGGCAGCAGCAGATGCCGAGGCCGAGGGTGATCAGGGTGCCGCCGAAGCCGGTGGAGGCGATGTCGGTGAGCGTGCCGTCGAAGAGCAGTGCGCTGCCGAACAGCGCGGTGACCGGGTGGTCGTGCAGGTTGTCGAGGTTGGTGCTGATGTAGTCGCGGAGGGCGTCCGCCCGGTCCACGGGAAGCAGGTTCTCGACCCAGACGTGCCCGAGGACGAGCAGGCCGACGTAGCACAGCGTCAGTGGCGAGCGGCGCGGGTACGTCCGGACGGCGCGGAGGACGGCGAGGAGCAGCCGGGCCGGGAGCCCCTGCGGTGATCGAGCGTTCATGTGTCTGATGCTGTCCCAGTCGAGCCGATAGTCCGACCGGCGCATCCCCGCCGGCCCCCGCCGCGACAGTACCGTTCCGGTCGGACCCCGCCCGCCACCGGTCTGCGCCGCACTGCGGCGCACTGCGCCGCGCTAGCGGCGGGAGAGGGTCGCCGTGAAGGGGCGGGGCGTCAGGAGGGCGCTGCGGGCGGGGCGGACGGGGCGACCGGGGGTGGGGGTGATGGTCCAGCGGGCGGCGATGGTGGCGATGGCGAGGACGGCTTCGGTGGTGGCGAAGGCGTCGCCGACGCAGTGGCCGGCGCCGAGACCGAAGGGGGTGTAGGTGCCGGCGGCGGGGTGCGCGGTGGTGAGCCAGCGGTCGGGGTCGAAGCGGTCGGGGCAGGGGAAGACGTCGGCCCGGCGGTGCAGCAGGTACGGGCTGTGCAGGAGGGTGGCGCCGGCCGGGACGCGGTGGCCGCCGAGGCGGGTGTCGGCGGTGGCGGTGCGGCTGAGGAGCCACACCGGCGGGTAGAGCCGCAGGGTCTCGCTGACGATCCGGGCGGTGAGGGGGAGGGCGGGCAGGTCCTCGTGGCGGGCGGGGCGGCCGTCGAGGACGGTGTCCAGTTCGGCGTGCAGGCGTTCGCGGACGGCCGGGTTGGCGGCGAGCAGCGTCCAGGCCCAGGAGAGGGTGGCGGCGGTGGTCCCGGCGCCGGCCGGGAGCAGGGCGGCCGCCCGGTCGTGGATCCCGGCGTCGGAGAGGCTCCGCCCGTGCTCGTCCTCGGTGCGGAGCAGCACGGAGAGCAGGTCGCGGTGGTCGGTGCCGGTGGCGCGGTAGTGGGCGATCAGCTGCCGGGTGGTCGTCTCGAAGTCCTGCCGGGCGTGCCGGAGGCGGCGGTTGCCGGGGGTGGGGAGGCGGTCGGCGCCGGGCAGCGGCACGACGGGGCGCCGGCCGGCGGCGCGGGCGATGACGTCGGTGCTCTCGTGGAGCGGTGGCGAGCCGGCCCGTTCGTGGGCGGCGGACAGGAGGCGGGCGGTGACGGCGCTGGTGAGGCGGTGCATCGCGGTGGGGACGTCGACCACCTGGCCGTCGCGCCAGGCGGCGGTGGTGCCGGCGACCTCCTCGGCGGTCACGGCGGCGTGGCCGGGCAGCCGGTCGTGGTGGAACGCGGCCTGCAGCACGCGGCGTCGGTGCCGGTGGGCGGCGGCCGGGCAGGTGGCGGGGCCGGCGTCGGGGACCTCGCGGTCCCGCTCGTGGGCCGGGCCGCCGGTGTCGTGGACGGGGTGGCCGGCGCGGACCGGTCCGAAGGCGTCGTGGACGGGCCCGCGCCTGTCGTACGTGCGGTCCTCGGTGAGGAGTCGGCGGACCAGTTCGGGGTGGCAGACGACGTACGCGTCGAGCGGGCCGAGCCGCAGCCGGACGAGGTCGCCGTGGGCGGGCAGAGCGGCCACGAAGTCGAACGGGCGGCGGAGGAGGGCGGGGGCGTGGCCGAGCAGGGGGAGGCCGCCGGGGGCGGTGGCGGCGGTGAACCGGGTGGTCGGGAAGAAGTGGATCGGCACGGGCGTCACCTTGGGTCGGGTGGGAAGGACCGGAACGGTTCGTGTCCGGGATCTTTCCCTGCGGCCGTCCGTGAAACGATCGTGAACGGGCGGATGGGGTGAACATGGGGGCGCATGCCGAACGCTCGTGCGCCCTCGAAGATTTGACGGATCGTTTACCTGCCGAAGGCGTGTGCGGGTCCGGTGCCGCCGATGGGCACATAGACTCGAAGTCTTGCGAGATTACCGGTCAGTAGAACTGGGCAGTACTGCCAGCCGGTGTGATGACCGGACGGCAGAAAGTCCGGCAGGGAGTGGGGAGTTCGGATGACCGACGAGCGGGTTCACGCGTTCACCGACGACGCCCTCGGCCCGTACGACGCGGTGGCACTGGCCGCCCTGGTGCGGGCCGGCGCGGTCAACCCCCGGGAGCTGGTCGGCGCGGCCGTCGCCCGCGCGGCACGGGTGGACGGCACGCTGCTCCCGGTCGCCCACGCCTCGTACGACAAGCCGCAGATCAGCCGGGAGGGCATCGGCGGGCCGCTGTGGGGCGTGCCGACCTACCTCAAGGACAACGTCGACCTGCGCGGCCTGCCGACCGCGATGGGCAGCGAGGCCTTCCGCGCCCAGCCCGCCCGCCGCAACGCCCGCTTCACCGACCAGTTCCTGGCCACCGGCCTGGCCGTCCTCGGCAAGACCAGACTGCCCGAGTTCGGCCTCAACGCCTCCACCGAGTTCGCCAGCGCACAGCCGGTGCGCAACCCCTGGAAGCCCTCGCACTCGGCCGGCGCCTCCTCGGGCGGCGCGGCGGCCCTGGTGGCCTCCGGGGTGGTGCCGATCGCGCACGCCAACGACGGCGGCGGCTCGATCCGCATCCCGGCGGCCTGTTGCGGCCTGGTCGGACTCAAGCCCACCCGGGGCCGGCTGGTCGCCAACTCGCAGGGCGCCAAGCTGCCGATCGACCTGGTCACCGACGGCGTGCTGACCCGCTCGGTGCGCGACACCGCGGCCTTCTTCGCCGCTGCCGAGCGGCACCGCCGCAACCCCAAACTGCCCCCGCTCGGCCTGGTCGAGGGGCCGGGCGGGCAACGGCTGCGGATCGGCCTGGTGGTCGACTCGCCGATCGCCAAGACCGACGGGACGACCCGCCGCGTCGTCGAGGAGACCGCGGCCCGGCTGGAGGCGATGGGACACGTCGTCGAACCGACCGCCCTGCCGTTCGGCGAGGAGTTCTCCCGGGACTTCGTCTCCTACTGGGGCTACATCGCCTGGGCGATCGCCTTCACCGGCCGGCTGCTGATCGACCCGAGCTTCCGCGCCGACCGGCTGGACGGCCTGACCACCGGGCTGCGCCGGCAGTTCCAGACGGAGTTCCCGCACACCCCGGGCGTGCTGCGGCGGCTGCGCCGGGCCGAAGGCGTGTACCGGCGGGTCTTCCGCAACCACGACGTGATCCTCTCCCCGGTGCTCGCTCACACCGCCCCGCCGATCGGCCACCTCAGCCCGAACGTCGACTTCGAGGAACTGATGGACCGGCTGCTGCGCTACGTGGCGTTCACCCCGGTCAACAACGTGACCGGTGGACCGGGCATCGCGCTGCCGGCCGGCTCGGCACCCGGCGGCCTGCCGGTCGGCGTTCACCTGTCGGCGGCGCACGGGCAGGAACGGGTGCTGCTGGAACTGGCCTTCGCGCTGGAGGCGGAACGGCCCTGGCGGCGGATCGAGGACTGACCGGGTGCCGGCGCCCCCGGCGTCGGCGCGCCGGCTCACGGCGTGGGCGCACCGCGCTCACAGCGTCGGCGCGGCCACCGACCGTGCCGCGTGCACCTCGTGGTGCAGCCGGGCCAGCGCGCAGTCCGGCGCCAGCGCGTCCGCTGCCGGCTCCGGCAGTGGCCGGCCGGTGCGCAGGGACTCCGCGAGGTCGGCCAGTTCCCGGGTCACGGTGCCGACCTCGGCCGCGGTCGGGACGAGCGCGCCGTGCTCGATCCGCACCCGGGTGGCGGTGGTGGCGTCCACGATCCGTTCGACCGCGATCACCACCGGCCACCAGGCCTCCGCCCGGGGGCCGACCGGCGGCGGTTCGGTGAGCGCCCGCTGGAACTCGCTGCGGACGGTCGACAGGTCCCGGTAGAGCCGCCGCCGGTGCCGGGCCCGGGCCGGCTCGTCCCGCCCCGGCCCGGTGGTGAACGCCAGTGAGACGTACGCGGCGGTGTCCTGGACGGCCTCGACGAGGCGGTCGCCGATCCGGGTGTGCCAGGACTCGGGCCACAGCAGGTAGCCGGCCAGCAGCGAGACGGCGCAGCCGATCAGCGAGTCGTAGAGCCGGGGCGGCACCAGGTGGAAGCCCCGGTGGTTGAGCAGGTCGGAGAGCAGCAGGATCACCGGGGTGATCGCCGCGGTCTGGAAGCCGTACCCCTTCACGGAGAACGCCGGGATCAGCGCCGCCAGCACCGCCATCACCGGCACGTCCCACCAGCCGTGCGGCACTTCGGCGAGCACCGGAATGGCGATCAGCAGTCCGACGGCGGTGCCGAGCGCGCGCAGCACGGCGCGGGAGAACACCGAGCCGAAGTCGGGCTTCATCACGAAGGTCACGGTCAGCGCCACCCAGTACGAGCGGGGCACCGCGATCACCGAGACCAGCACCTGGGCGATGCCGATGCACAGGGCCAGGCGCAGCCCGTAGCGCCAGGACGCGCCGGACAGCAGCAGCGCCCGGGTCGCCCGCCGGGCCCTGACCTCCAGGCCGGCGGGCCGGCCGAGCCGGTCGTCGACGGCGTACGGGTCCGGCGCGGCCTCGTGCACGACGGTGGCGGCGTGCCCGATGGCCTCGACCAGCGCCCGGGTGGACGGCCCGGCGGCCACCGGCAGGTCGGGGGCGGGGGCCGGCCCGGTGCGGCCCTGTTCGACGGCGTCGGCCAGGGTGTGGACGGCGGCCGGGTAGGCGGCGGGCAGCGGGCCGTACCGGGGCGGGCGCAGGTGGGCCGCGGCCGCCCCCTCGACCACCGGGATCACCGCGTTGAGCTGGGCGAGCAGCCGCACCAGGGTGGGCGAGCGGCCGTGCCGGCGGGCCCGCCGGGCGAGCAGCAGGTCGTAGGAGTGGTTGAGGGACTGGGTGAGTTCGCGGCGTCGCTCGTCGTACTCGGGCGTTCCGGCGGCCGCCAGCAGGTCGGCGACCGCGCGGTAGGTGCCGGCGACCTCCGCACGTTCGGGGACGCCGACGCGCAGCGGCCAGGCGAGCAGGGTCAGGGCGAGCACCAGCAGCCCGCCGAGCAGCAGCAGTCCGGGCGGCAGCCACCAGGGTGAGGGCAGCGGCAGGCCGGCGCCGACGACCGCGTTGAGCAGCAGGAGCAGTCCGGAGACCGAGGCGACCGCGCCGATCGAGGAGATCATGCCGGAGACCAGCGCGACGGCGGTCAGCACCGCGACGGCCGTCCAGCCGGTGCCGTACACCAGGGTGCCCAGCAGCACCCCGAGGGCGCCGAACAGCTGCGGGACGGCGATGTTGAACACCCGCATCCGGTAGGCGTCGGCGGTGTCCCCGATGACGGCGGACAGTGCGCCCATCGACACCAGCGCGCCGTAGGCGGTCCGGCCGGTGGCGGTGCCCACCGCGAGCGGGGCGGAGAGCGCGACCGAGGCGCGGGCGACCGCCGCCCAGGGGACCGGGGCGGCCCGGGGCCGCAGGCCCTCGGTCAGCCAGCTGGGCGGGGCGAGTCGGGCGGCTCCTGGGCGCGGCACGTTCCCAACCTACGGCGGGCGGGCGCCGCGGGCCCGGTGGAACACGCGGGGGACAACGGGTCGTGGGGCGGGTGGGGTTCACCGTTCGCTCTTATGTCAAATTCGGAAACATACCCCGCCTTATGTCCGCCTCCGAAACATAAAGCGAACCGTGAGGGGCCGTGAGCTGCGCGGATATTCCCAATCGGTAACCCGCGGGGAAGGGTTGACACCATTACTTGGTCTAGTCCAATGTGTGGAGGGCGTGGTTCGGCAAAGCCTGAGACGAAGTGAGAGGCCTTGCCGGGCTGGCGAGTTGACCCCCTGACGTGGCGCCGAGGCGCGGTCGGGGGTCGAGCCGAGAAGGAGCGTGTGCGGACCGCCGATGCGGCGCGGGAGGAATTCCCGACCCGGCCGGGGGGCGGTCCCGCGACCCGCCGTGCCGGCACCGCCCGCCGAATCAAGCGCCGCGTCGACTACGAACCATGGAGTGACTGCCCATGCCGAGCCCAGACGGACAGGCCCAGGAGCATCTGTACCGCGCCGCCTCGGAGCGCCCCTACTTCAGCGCGGACACCGAGAGCTACCTGGCCCGCACCGCACTGCGCGAGATCCGCAAGAAGCACCCGCTGCGCGTGCTGTCCGAGGACGACCTCGCGTTCTGGCAGACCTACGGCTACGTCGTCGTGAAGCAGGCGATCCCCGCCGAGGCCGCACGACGACTGCTCGACTTCACCTGGGACTTCCAGGGCCTGTCGCCCGAGCGCCCCGAGGACTGGTACCGCGAGCGTGACTACCGCGACGAACTCGACCGGCACCTGCACATCTACGGCTTCGTCGAGGCCTACCACCACCAACTCCTCTGGGACAGCCGCCAGTCGCAGCGCGTCTACGACGCCTTCGTGGACGTCTGGGACTGCGAGGAGCTCTGGGTCACCCTCGACCGGCTCAACCTCAACCCGCCGAACGTCCGCAACCGCGACCGCGCACTGATCGAACCCACCGACCGCGGCTTCGACATCGAACTGCACTGGGACGTCGACACCACCCAGGGCATGCTCCCGCAGCGCGTCCAGGGCATCATCGCGCTCAACGACACCGCCCCCGACCTCGGCGGCTTCCGGTGCAACCCGGAACTGTTCCGCCGCTTCGACGAGTGGAAGGCCGCCCAGCCGGTCGGCCGCGACCCGATCCGGCCGACCGTCGACCGGGACGAGTTCCCCGTCGTCCGGCCCGAGTTGACGGCCGGCGACCTGCTGATCTGGAACGGCCTGCTCGCCCACGGCGTCGAGCGCAACACCTCCGAGCGCGGGGTGCGCGCGGTGCAGTACCTGTCCATGATGCCCGCCCTGGAGGAAGCCGCAGAGCTGCGCCGCTCCCGGGTCGAGTCCTGGCGCACGCTCGCCACCCCGGACTGGAACCGCACCCTGGTCGGCGACGCCGACCGGCCCGAGGCGCTGCGCTACGAACGGGCCGAACTCAACGTGCTGGGAGAGAAGTTGCTCGGCCTCCGGTCCTGGACCGGCAAGGACTTCGACGAGCAGGACGCCGCGGGGGAGCAGGTATGCGCGACATCTGCCTGACCCTGCCCACCAACCGCGAGTGCGCGGACACCATCACCGCGGTCGGTGCCGAAGCCGCCCACGCCGCACGGCGGTCCGACGTCCGGGTGCACCTGCTGGTGCTGGACTCCGCCGACCCGGACGCCCGCACCCGGCACGCCGCGGCCGCCGCCGCCCTGCCCGTCGTCGACGGCCTGGTCGTCCACCACCTCGACGAGGACACCCAACGCGCCTTCCTGCGGGAGGTGATCGAGCGCTCCGGCGCCGACGGACCCGACCGGCTGCTCGACCTGATGCTGCCCGACGCCGTCTCCTACGGCGCCTGCACCAACCGGGCCTTCCTGCTCGCCGCCGCGCTCGGCTGCGCCTCCGTGCACCGCCGCGACTCCGACAGCCGCTACCAATGGCACGACGGCGCACCGGTGTTCCCCGTCGACCACGAACTCGCCACGCTCGGCCTGAAGGCCGCCGACGCGGCCGCCGCCGTCACCGAGCACACCCTCGCCCCGGAACACGCGGACAAGCCCGTCGTGCTGGTCGGCGGATCCTTCGTCGGGGAACTCTCCGTCGACCTCGGCGAGATCCGCGAACTCGACCCCGAGGCCTACCACGACGTCGTCGCGCTCTGGGCGCCCACCGGCGCCGGCGAACAGGAGAAGCGCGACCTCGTCGCCGAATCCTTCACCGGCGGCGGCACCGATCCGTTCACCGCCGACCGCACCGTGCTCGACCTGCCCGACATCTGGCACATCGACATGTGCAACATCGGCCTCGACCACACGGTGTACGAACGCGTCCCGCTGCCGCCCGCCACCGACACCATCGGCAGCGACTACTTCCTGCACCACCTCGTGCGGGACGCCACCCTGCCCGGCGTCACCCACAACCGGCACATCGTCAACTACTACACCCCGGAACGGCGCACCGGCCCCGGATTCACCGCCTACCAGCTGCGCTACGCCAAGTTCCTGCTCTCCATGCTCTACCTCCACCCGGTCTACGCCGAGTTGGAGGCCGCCGGCGGCACCCTGCTCGACGAGCAGCACCACCTGCGCCCCGCGGCGGTCGCCGACGCCGCCCGCCGCAGCGCCGCGACCGACCGCGCGGAGAACCACCGCAGGCTGGCCGAACTCGACCGCTGCTACCGGCGGCTGGGCGGAAAGTACGCCGAGTTCGCCGACCACCTCGTGCCCCTGCGGGCCCGTCTGCTCGACCGGGCGCAGTCGGACATCGAGGACTTCGCCCTGCTGATCGACGCGTGGGGCCCGCTGGTGCGGGCGAGCAAGGCCACCCCCGCCGACCGGCTGCCACGCTAGCCGGAGGACCGGGAGCAATACGTGATACGCCAGACGAACAGCCAGACAGCACAGCGGACACCGAACCCGACACCCACCCACCGCGCCCCGACCGTGACCGCGGTCCACACCGGCGCACCCGGCCCCGACGGGCCCGACCGGCACGACCATACCGCCCTGCGCGCCGCCCTCGCCGCCGCCACCGACGACCGGATCATCTACGACCTCGACGGCATCGGCCGCCAGTACGCCGCCCTGCGCGCCGAACTGCCCGACACCGCCGTCCGCTTCGCGATGAAGGCCTGCCCCGTCGACGAGGTGCTGGACCACCTCGCCGCGCTCGGCTCCGGCTTCGACGCGGCCGGCCCGCAGGAGATCGCCCAGGCACTGCGCACCGGCGTCGCCCCGGAGCTGATCCACTACGGCAATACCGTCAAATCCGACCGCAACATCGCCGAGGCCTACCGGCTGGGCGTCCGCGAATTCGCCACCGACAGCCTGGAGGACGTCGCCGCGATCGCCGAACACGCCCCCGGATCACGGGTGTTCTGCCGGGTCGCGACCACCGGCGAAGGCGCCCTGTGGGGCCTGAGCCACAAGTTCGGCTGCTCGCCCGAGGACGCCCTGCGGGTGCTCGGCGAAGCCCGGACCGCCGGGCTCGTGCCCTCCGGCCTGTCCGTGCACGTCGGCTCGCAGCAGATGACCGCCGAAGCCTGGGGCGACGCCGTGGAATCGCTGGCCGCCGTCCTGGAGGCCCTCAACTGGCGCGGCATCACCCCCGAACGGATCAACCTCGGCGGCGGGCTGCCCGCACTCGGCGTCCTCGACCGCCGCGGCCGGCCGCTCGACCCGCCACTGGACAAGATGTTCGCGGTCATCCGCGACGGCATGGACCGGCTGCGCGCCGTCAACGCCGGGCCGCTGCAGTTCCTCGTCGAACCCGGACGCCACCTCGTCGCCGACCACGGCGCCATCCGCGCGCACGTCGCCCGGCTCACCTCCCGCCACCGCCTCGACGGCACCCGGGAGGACTGGCTCTACCTCAGCTGCGGCAAGTTCAACGGCCTGTACGAGATGGACCAGTTGCAGTACCGGCTGGAGTTCCCCACCCACCCCGGCGGCCAGTTCGTCAACGCCGTCGTCGCCGGGCCGACCTGCGACAGCGACGACGCCTACGCCCAGGACGACGGCCTGGTGCGCGTCCCCCGCGCGGTCGGCTCCGGCGACCCGGTCTGGATCCACTCCTGCGGCGCGTACGCCACCGCCTACGCGACCCGCGGGTTCAACGGCTTCGAGCCGCTGCCGTACACCTGCATCGGCGGTGGCCCGCGCCCCGACGGAGGCACCGCATGACCGACACCCGGATCCGGCTGCTCCGGGAGGACGACTGGGACGACGTGGTCGCGCTGGAGGAACGCGCCTACGCCGCCGCCGGCCTGTCCGAGGGCCGCGAGGCGCTGCGCTCCCGGCACCGCGCCTCGCCGGACACCTGCTTCGTCCTGGAACACGCGGGCAGCCCGGGCGGCTACCTGCTCGCCCTGCCGTACCCGCTCCTCCGCTGCCCGGACCTCGGCCGCAGCGAGGACAGCGACCCCGACGAGGAGCTCGGCCGGAACGGGGGCACCGGAGGCCGGGGCGGGGACGCCGGAGGCCGGGGCGGGGACGCCGGAGGCCGGGGCGGGGACGCCGGAGGCCGGGGCACACGGCCGACCAACATGCACGCCCACGACCTGGTCATCGCCGAGGGGCTGCGCGGCCGCGGCCTGGCCCACCGGATGCTGCGGCACCTGGAACGGACCGCCCGGGAAACCGGCCACCTGACCATCTCCCTCGTCGCCGTCCGCGGTTCGCACGTGCTGTGGACCCCGCTGGGCTACCGGGCCCGGCCCGAGGTCGACCTGCCCGCGAGCTATGGCGACCGGGCGGTCTACATGGCGATGCCACTGGACGCCGCCCCGGCCCGGACACCGCACCCCCGGGACGCCCGGCCGTCACCGCTCTCCACCTGCCCGGTCCCCGGTCCCCACCCCAGAGCCGAAGTGGGCTGATGCACATGTCCCCTGTTCGCGACGACTTCCGCCGCTCCCAACTCGCCATCGGCGCCCTGTTCTTCGCCCTCGGATTCCAGTACGCGACCTGGGTCTCCCGGGTGCCCGCGCTCAAGGCCCGGCTCGACCTGGGCGAGGCCCGGATCGGCCTGCTGCTGATGACCTGCGGGATCGGCGCGGCGGTGTCCTTCCCGCTGGTGGCGGTGCTGATGCGGCGGCTCGGCTCCCGCCGGCTCGCGGTGCTGTCGGCGCTCGCCCTCGGCGTGATCCTGCTCGCCCTGTCGGTGGTGCCCGACTACCCCGCCACCCTGCTGGTGCTGTTCTGCGACGGTGTCGCGGTCGGCTGCCTGAACGTCGCGATGAACGCGCAGGGCGCCGCACTGGAGGCCCGCTACGGGCGGACCACGATGTCCAGGCTGCACGCCACCTTCAGCGCCGGCTCGCTCCTCGCGGCGCTGCTGGCCTCCGGCGTCAACGCCTTCACCGGCACCCTGGCCGTGCACTTCGGGCCGGCCGCCCTGCTGCTCGTGGCCATCGTCGTCGCCGCCAGGCCGGCACTGCTCGCGGACGGGCCGCAGGAGGGCGCGGCGGGGGAGGGCACCGCCGGGGACGGAACCGCCGAGCGGGAGAGGAAGACGCGTCGCGGCTTCGCCCTGCCGACCGTGGCGACGCTGTGGATGGGCCTCGCGATGGTGTCCGGCACCGTCACCGAGGGCGCCATGAACGACTGGTCGGCGCTCTACCTCAAGGACGTCGTGAACGCCGGTGCCGGACTCGCCCCGCTGGGCATCGCCGTCGTCTCCGTGATGATGGTGTGCGCCCGGATCTTCGCCGACGGCTGGCGCACCCGCTTCGGCGACGGCCGCATCGTCCGCACCGGCAGCCTGCTCGCCGGCCTCGGCCTGGCCCTCGCCCTGCTGGTCGGCGGTGTGGTGCCGACCCTGCTCGGCTTCGCCTGCGTCGGCCTCGGCGTCGCGGCGGTCACCCCCTGCGTCTACGTCGCCGCCGCCCGCCGGGGCCCCGACGCACTCTCCCTGGTCGCCGCCATGGGCACCGTCGGCCTGCTCGCCGGCCCCGCCGTGATCGGCTTCATCGCCGGCGCCACCAGCCTGGTCTGGGGCATGGCCGCCGTCGCCGCCTCCGCGGCCCTCGTCTCCCTCTGCGCCACCCGGATCACCTGGCCCGCAGCCCGGGAGGAGGCCCCCGCCTCCGCCTCCGCCGACACCCGCCTCGCCCCCGAGGCCACCTGACCCGCTGCCCCGTCCCTCCAGACCTCGCCCGGCACCTCGCGCCTCCCCCGTCGCGACGTGCCGGGCGAGCCCTTCACGGGGTGGCCGAAGCCGTCGCCCGGCCCAAGACGGCGAACAGGGCTGGAGCCGCGAGAATATGACGATCGATCAGCCCGGCATCGGGACGTCGGCGCCGCCCGTGGCGACGTGGGCCGGCTCGGTGGTCAGCCGGACGACGCGGGCGGTGGTGGGCAGGGCCATGGCGGCGCTCCTGGGCATCGGGGCGGTGGCGGCGGGCCGGTGCCGCCGCCACCCGGACGCCAACCCTTGACGCTCGCCTCAAGGGTAAGCACGCCTTTCAGGAGGGTGTCTGACGATGTGTGAGGGGCGTCGGTCTTCTAGAGTCACCGGCGGTACGACAGTACGACCGTGAGCCGCACCGAGAGGGAACAGCATGACCGAGCAGGCACCCGAGCCCTACGAGCACGTGGACGAGGACTGGCAGACCGCGCTGGCGATCGTCGCCCACCCCGACGACATGGAGTACGGCGGCGCCGCGGCCGTCGCCCGCTGGACCTCGCAGGGCAAGAAGGTCGTCTATGTGATGGTCACCAGCGGCGAGGCGGGCATCGACTCGCTGGACCCCGCCGAGTGCGGGCCGCTGCGCGAGGCCGAGCAGATCGCCTCGGCACGCGTGGTCGGCGTGGACACCGTCGAGTTCCTCGGCCACCCGGACGGCGTGGTCGAGTACGGACTGCCGCTGCGCCGGGACATCGCGCGCGCGGTGCGCCGGCACCGCCCGGACATCGTGGTGACCAGCAACTTCCGTGAGACCTACGGCGGTGTGTTCCTCAACCAGGCCGACCACGTCGCGGTGGGCCGGGCCACCCTGGACGGGGTCCGGGATGCCGGCAACCGCTGGGTGTTCCGCGAGCTGGTGGCGGAGGGCCACGAGCCGTGGAACGGCGTGCGGCAGATCTGGGCGGTGGCCTCGCCGGAGTCGAAGCACGCGGTGGACACCACCGACCACTTCGACCTGGGCGTCGCCTCGCTGGAGGAGCACAAGGCGTACCTGGCCGGTCTCGGCGGGGCGATGGGGGACGCCCGGGAATTCCTGGAGGGCTTCGGCCGGGGCGCGGGCAGCCGGCTGGGGACGCGCTTCGCGGTGCCGTTCGAGGTGTTCCCGCTGAGCTAGTCGGAGGGCCCGTCGGGCTTGCCGGAGCCGGAGCCGGAGCCGGAGCCGGAGCCGGTGTCGGAGTCGGGTTCGGTGTCGGGTTCGCTGCCGGTGCCCTCGTCGGCCCCGGCGTCCGGCCCGGCCTCGGCGTCCGGCTCGGACTCAAGCCCGGCCCCGGCATCCGGCCCGGCCCCGGCGTCCTCGCGGCGCCGGCGCCGGTAGCGCAGGACCTGCCGGAGCAGGAGGGCCGCGACCAGCAGTCCGAGCCCGATCGCGAACCAGAGCTGGTAGCGGATCGCCGTCCGGTACACGGCGCCGATATTGGCTCCGGCGAGGTAGCCGAAGGTGCCCCAGACGCCGGTCCACAGCACCGCGCCGAGCACGTTGAACGGCAGGAACCGGCGCCAGGGCATCCCGGTGGTCCCGGCGATGATGCCGTTGGTCTGGCGCAGCACGTCCACGAAGCGGGCGACGGTGACGACCTTGCCGCCGTGCCGTTCGAAGAAGCCGTCCGCGCGTTCCATCCGGGCCGGGGTGAGCAGCACGTAACGGCCCCAGCGGTGGACGAAGGCACGTCCGCCGGTGCGGCCGATCAGGTAGCCGAGGCTTTGGCCGAGCGTGGCGGCGAAGGTCGCGATCACCAGGACGGCGGCGAAGTCCAGGTGCCCGGCGCCGGCGTACACCGAGGCGAGGATCAGGATGGTCTGCCCGGGCACCGGGATGCCGCAGTTGTCCAGCAGGACGAGCAGCGCCACCGCGAGGTACCCGTACTGGTCCAGCAGTGGCGCGAGCCCGGCGAGTGCCCCGGGCAGGGGGGTCGTGGGGGTGGACACCGCTCCTCACCACCTCGCGCGGCGGGCGCGCGGGGTGGTCGGGGAGTCGGTCAGCGTCCCGCCTGGCGTTGTTCGACGTTGCAGTCGGGGCCGGGGTAGATGAGGCCCTCGTGGCCGTCCTCGAAGCGGACCACGTACGGCGGCTGGCCGTCGGCGCCGCGCACCTCGATGATCTCGCCCTTCTGGTCCACCATGCCGACCGACCTGCTGTGGATGTGGAGCTGGTCGCCTACGGCTGCGTGCATGGTCTGCTCCTCGGGTCGTGGTGGCCGCCTCCGCGGCCGTTCCGCTATCCACTGTGCTGCGGGCGCGGCGGGCTCGCAACGCCTCGGGCGGACGGGACACGGGGGATCCGTGCGGCGGGCGTCAGCGGGCGGGCGCCTGTTGCGCGAGGTAGCCGCGGACCAACCGCTTGCACTCGGCGATGAGGGTGGGATCGCCGTTCGGGTCGCTGCGGAAGGCGAGTTTGAGCACCGCGTCGGCGGCCTCCAGGGCGACCCGCAGGGTGAGCGTGGTGGCGGCCGGGTCGGTGGTGCGGAACACCTCGCCGCCGAGGGCCTGCAGGCGCAGCGCGACGGCGGTGTTGTTGTCGACGCCCGCGTCCAGCAGGTGCAGGTCGTCCCGGACCCCGGCGGGGACGAGCGGGCCGGCCAGGCCGAAGTCGACCTGGCCGAAGCCGGGCACGGCGCGCTTCATCGCCACGAACTCGTCGACCGCGAGGTCGGTGAAGGCGGCGGGGCCGACCGGGGCGGCGGCGGCCAGCCGGGCGTCGAGGCGCTGGAGGTACCGGTCGAGGTTGCGGCCGGCCAGCGCGGCCAGCAGGTCCTCCTTGCCGGCGAAGAACTGGTAGAGGGTGCCGATCGGCACCCGGGCCCGGTGGGCGACCTCCTTGGTGGTGAGCGCGGTCGCCCCGACTTCGTCGAGCAGCCCGGCGCAGGCGTCCAGGATGCGGCCGTACCGCTCCTGGCTGCGCTGCTGGACCGGTCGCCGGCGGGCCGACGGGGCCGTCCGGCCGGCTGCCACGTGACTCCGGGTGTCCGAGCTCATGGGCTCACTCTGCCCCATCCGCTGTTCCGGCGGCGAATCACCGGGACGGGAGCGGCCCGGTGTGCTTCGTGGGGGAGGAATGGACTGGTGGCCGGAGCTGAACGGCACGGTGGCGGGAAGGTGTCCACGAGTTGGTAATGGTCTTGTCGTGGACGCGATGACCGGTTCATACTCCTGGGGCGGACTACCTTGCGTGATCGACGCGTGCCTCTTCGTGGTGGTCGCGATTCGGCTGTGGCGGCTGTGACCTGCGTCCGCCGCCACCGGAAGTCTGGATGAACGCGTGTGCCTCCTAGCTCGTGCCACGTCCCGTTGTCCGTCCCGCAGAACGGAAGGAGGGGGTCGGTTCGGTGACGCCGTCCCGCGGAGGGCGTGAGGCCCTCGACACCGAGCACCGCCGGCAGTTCCTGGAGGCCGGCTACCTGGTCCTGCCCGGCCTGCTGCCGGAGGTCCTGCGCGAACGACTGGTCCCCGAGGTGGACCACTGGGTGGACGAGGGCCTGCGGGCCCGGTCGATCGCGGCCTGCGCCGACCCCGGCCGGCACGGACCGCCCCCGCTCCTGGAGCTGGAGCTGCCCGCCCACGGCGAACTCCTCACCCACCCGCCGTTGCTGCGCACGCTGACCCGCCTGCTCGGGCCGTCCTTCGTCTTCCACCACCTGCACAGCGACCGTCAGGCCCCGGACATCCCGGGCAAGCCCTGGCACCACGACCGCGAGCCCCACGACGGCTCCGACCCGTCGCTGCTGATGGTCCACGCGCTGCACTACCTCGGCGGGCTGGACGAGAAGGTCGGCAGCCTGGCCGTGCTGCCCGGGTCGCACCGCAGCGCCCTCGACAAGTCCGCGTTCGCCCACCACGGCACCGCGGAACTGCCCGGCGAGGTGGTCATCGACCGGCTGCCGCCCGGGACGACGGTGCTGCTCGACTCGGCGCTGTTCCACACGCGCAGGCCCGCACCCGACGGGCCCGGCCGGGCCCGGTACTTCGTCGACGCCTCGTACTGCCAGGTGGGCGCGCGCTGGCGCCCGGTGAAGCCGTACTGGCGGCAGATGCTCGCCCGCGCCCGCGAGCTGGACCTGGCCGACGGCCAGTGGCCCGAGCTGTTCGCGGAACGGCACTTCACCGAGTACACCGGAACCGTCTGAGGAGCACTGCCGTGAAGATCGTCACCGCCGTCGCCTACTCCGAGGTCCACGACGCCTACCTGCGGGACCACCCGGTGGAGCGGGCCCACGAGGCGAACAGCAACGTGTACGGCGAGGAGAACATCGAACGCGCCGACGGCCTCCAGGGCGGCTGGTGGCGGATCAGGCTCTCACGGGCCGACGTCCTGGGCGTCGTCCTGCCCTGGCACCTCAGCGAGGGCGGGGAGCTCGAACTGGTGCCGCGCGCCGGGCTCACGGTGGGCGAGGCGGCCGAGCGGGTCCGCTCCGGCGGGGCCGCGTGGACGGCGGCCAACCCGGTCTGCGCGGCCAAGCTGCGGCTGCTGCGGTGGGCCCCGTTCACGCCGCTCTTCCTCAGCACCGCCCCGGTCGACCACTCCGACTACGGGGACCTCGCGGTCCGGGCCGGGCTGATCCACCTCGACGGCCTGCACCGCATGCTGGCCTGGGAGTTGGCGGGGAGGCTGCCCGCCCGGGCGGTGCTGGACGGGTACCTGGTGGGTGATCCCGGGGTGCCGGCCGGACGGGCCCGGGCGGGCCGGGCGGGGGACGAGTCGGCGTGACCCCCGCGACGCAGCACCTCCGGTCCGCACCACCCGCCCGGGCCGCCCGCTCGCTGCCCGAACTCCTCGCCCGCCAGGCCCGGGCGTACCCGGACCGGCCCGCGCTGAGCGACGGCGTCCGCACCCTCGACCACCGCGCGCTGGACGCCGCGGCGGGCCTCGTCGCCGCCCGGCTGGCCGCCGTCGGCACCGGCCGGGGGGACCGGGTCGCCCTGGTCGGGCCCCGGGACGCCCGGATGCTGGTGCTGCTGCACGGCGTGCTGCGGTCGGGCGCGGCGGCGGTGCTCGCCGACCCGGACTGGTCGGCGGCCGACCTCGCCCGGCGGCTGGCAGCGGTCCGGGTGGCACGGGTGCTCGCCACGGAGGCCGGGCTCGGCGGGGAGGTGGTGGACGTCGAGGCGATCACCCGGCAGTCCGCGACGCCCGCGGACGGCGCGGTGGAGACGGGCCGTGCGGCAGAGACGGACGGTGCGGTGGATGCGGCCGGGGCGGCGGACGCCGGGGCGGTCACCCGGTGGCCCGCGCCCGCGGACGACCTCTCCGGGGAGGACCTGGCCTACCTCTCCTTCACCTCCGGGTCGAGCGGCGAGCCCAAGGCGGTCGCCGTCACCCACGCCAACGCCGTGCACTACGCCCGGGCGCTGGCCGCGCGGCTCGACCTCACCGAGGCCGACGCGCCGTGCACCGCGCACGTCACCACGCTGGCCGCCGACCTCGGCCACACCGCCTGGCTGCTCGCCCTCGCCACCGGCGGATCGGTGCACGTCGTCCCGGACCGCGAGGTACGCGACCCGGAGGCGTTCTGGGCCTCGCTGCGGCGCGCCGGGGTGACCGTGCTGAAGACCACCCCGTCACACCTGACCGCCCTGCTGGAGGGCCGCCCGGCCGGGTCGCCGCCGCTGCACACCGTGCTGCTCGGCGGCGAGCCGCTGCCCCGCCCGCTCGCCGCCGCCCTGCTCGACGGCGGCACCACCGCCCGGCTGGTCAACCACTACGGCCCGACCGAGACCACCGTCGGCGCCACCTGCCTGCTCGTCACCGACGCCCGCCGGCTGCCCGCCGAGGAGGCGACCGTACCGATCGGCACCGCGATCGGCGAGGTGCGGCTCACCGTCGTGGACACTGCCGGACGGGAGGTGCCGGACGGCGCGGTGGGGGAACTGCTCATCGGCGGCCGCGGTGTCACCGCCGGCTACTTCGGCCGGCCGGAGGAGACGGCCCGCGGCTTCGTCCGGCGGGACGGGCAGCCGACGTACCGCACCGGCGACCTGTGCCGCCGACGGGCGGACGGCGACCTGGTCTTCCTGGGCCGGGTGGACCGCCAGGTCAAGGTGCGCGGCTACCGGGTGGACCTCGCCGAAGTCGAACGCGCCATGGACGGCTACCCGGGCGTCCTGCGCTCGGCGGCACTGCTGCGGGAGACCGCCGTCGGCGGCCAACTGCTGGGCGCGGTACGACTGTCGGGCGGGGCGGACACCGTGGCGGGCCTTGCCGACCACCTGCGGGACCGGCTGCCGGGCTACTCAGTGCCGCAGCCGATCCTGGTGCTGCCGGAGTTCCCGGTCGGACCGAACGGCAAGCTCGACCGGCAGCGGCTGGGCGAGCTGGTCGCCGAACTGGTCGGGGTCCGGGCGGAGTCGGAGGGCACCGCCGGCTCCGGCCTGGCCGGGCGGATCGCCGGGTTCTGGGCGGGCGCCCTCGGACTGCCCGCCGTCGGGCCTCGGGCCGACGTGCTGGGCCTCGGCGGGGACTCCATCCTCGCCATGCGCACCATCGCCTTCCTGCGGCGTGCGGGCCTGCGGGTCGCCTACGAGGACTTCTACCGCCGCCCGACGGCGGAGGGCCTGGCGGCCGCCGTCGTCCCGGTCGCCCCGGGTGCCCCGGGCGTCCCGGGCGTCCCGGGCGTCCCCGCTCCGCGCACCGGGCGCGACGGCGTCCGACTCGCCCCGGCGCAGCGCTGGTTGTACCGCCAGCGGTCCGTGCGGGACGTCCGGCACTGGAACCAGTCCGTCCTGCTGCGCTGTCGCACCGCCGTGGACCCGGCGGCGCTCTCGGCCGCGGTCGCGGCCGTCCTGGAACGCCACCCGGCGCTGCGCCGGCCGGTCTCGCCGGACGGCTGCGGCGAGCCCCGACCGGTGTCCGGCCTCGACCCGGTCTCCTTCTCCCGGATCCCGCGCGCGGCCGGGCCGATCGCCGACACGATCGCCGGGCTCTGCACCGAACTCCACCGCAGCCTGGACCCGGCGGCCGGCCGGCTGCTGCGCGTCCACCTGTTCTCGGGTCCGGCCGGCACCGACGACCGGCTCGCGCTGATCGCCCACCACCTGGTGGTCGACGGGCTGTCCTGGCGGATCCTGCTGGACGACCTGGCGCACGCCTACCGGGCGGTGCTCGACGGGAAGCCGGCCGAGCTGCCGCCGACGGCGGACTTCTACGACTGGGCGGCGGCGGCACCGGCGGCGGGCTCCGTGGCGGGCCCCTCCGCCGTGCCGGACGCGGAGCCCGCCGTGGAGACCCCGGTCGAGCCCGTGACCGAGTCGGCGGCGGAGCCCGAGCGCGAGCCCGTGACCGAGCCCGCGATCGGGCAGCCCCCGGTGGAGCCCGCCGCGCTCAGCTGGGCGCTCGACCCGGCCGCCACCGCCCGCCTGGTCGCGCGGCACGGTGGCGGGTCCGGACTGGAGGCCGTGCTGCTCGCCGCCTTCGCCGGGGCCGTCACCGGCTGGAGCGGCCGCCCCCGGCTCGCCGTGGAGGTGGAGACCCACGGCCGGGACGCCGTGGGCGACCCGGGCGAATTCCTGGACACCGTCGGCTGGTTCACCGCCGTCAAGCACGTCGCGCTGCCGGCCGGGGCCGACCCGGGGACGGTGGCGCGGCAGCTGCGCGCGGCGACCGTCCGACCGATGGACGGGCCCGGGCACCGGCCCGCCGTCGGGTTCAACTTCCTCGGCACCTTCCGGCTGCCCGAGGAGCCCGCCCTGGACTGGACCGTCGCCGACGAACAGGCCGGGACGGCGCGCTGCGCCGGGGGCGATCCGCTGTACGAACTGCGGCTCACCGCACGGATCGTGGAGCAACGGCTGGTCGCCGACCTGGTGTACGGCCGGGCCGCACTGTCGGACCTCGCCGCCGAGCGGATCACCGCCGCGTTCACCCGGGCCGTGGCCGCCGAGGCGGGGACGGAACCGGGGACGGAGGCTGGAACGGGGCCGGGAACGGAGCCGGGGACGGAGGCGGGACCGGACACCGTCGACCCGGGCCCCGGGCCCGTCCGGGCGCCGCTGTCCACCTCCGGCCAGCTGCTGCACCCCGGCGCCCCGCCGACCGCCCGGGCGGCGGTGCGTGAACCCGCCCGGGTGCTGATCACCGGCGCCACCGGCTACCTCGGGCGGCACCTGCTGGACGCCTTCCTCCGGCGCGGCGCCGACGTCACCTGCCTGGTACGGGCCCGCGACGACGCCGAGGCGCTGCGCCGCCTGAGCCCCGGCACGGCCCGCGCGGCCGGTGCCGTCGCCGGGGACGTCGACCGGGACGGCCTCGGCCTCTCCCCGGCCGGTCTGGAACGGGCCCGGGGCGCGCGGATCGTCGTGCACGCGGCGGCGGACGTCCGGCTGGTGGCCTCGCCCGACGAGCTGGAACGCACCAACCACACGGCGGTGCGCCGCCTGCTCGGCTGGGTCGGCGAGCACGCCCCGGAGGCCCGTGTCCACCACGTCTCCACGCTCGCCGTGTCGGGCGGCGTGGACGGCCCGCCGCGCCGCTTCAGCGAGGCGGACCTCGCCATCGGCCAGTACTTCCGCACCCCGTACGAGCGGACCAAGTTCCGCGCGGAGCAGGCCGTCCGGGCCTGGGCGGCCACCGGGCACGCCGCCTACCTGCACCGCAGCGGCCACATCGCGGCACACAGCCGCACCGGGGCGTTCCAGGCCAACGTCGGCGACAACCGGATCTACCAGCTGATCCGCGGCTACCTGCTGGCCGGTGCGGCGCCGCGCCGGCCGGGCACCGCGTTCGCGTTCTCGCACGTGGACACGGTGGCCGCCGGGATCGCCGCGATCGCCCTCGACCCGTACGCCGCGCCCGGGGCGTACCACGTCGAGTCGCCGTACGAGGTCCCGCACGACGAACTGGTGGGCTGGCTCGCCGGGCAGGGCCACCGGGTGCGGCTGACCGACGACGAGACCTTCGCGGCCGCCATCGCCGAGGCCGAGCTCCGGCACCCGACGGCGGCCCGGCTGGCCGCCGCCTGGGCGCAGCAGGAGGAGCGCAACGTCCGGGTGGACAGCGCGTACACCACGGCGGCGCTCGACCGGCTGGGCGTGCGCTTCACCGCCCCGACCCCGCAGTGGTGGTCGGCGGCGCTCGCCTGGGCCGCCGAGGCCGGCTACCTGCCGACCGCCCGGCCCGCCCCCGGGCCCGCCCTCGCACCCGACCACCCCGGATGTCCCCCCGTAGGCAGGACTCACCCGTGAAGGCAGGATCCAGCGTGACGTCAGGTTCCGTGTCCCAGCTCTCCCCGGTGCTCAAGCAGGCCACGCCGGTCGTCGCGGTCCGCGGCGAGGGCCTCCACCTCTACGACGCCGGGGGCCGCCGGTACCTCGACTTCACCTCCGGCGTGGGGGTGACCAGCACCGGTCACTGCCACCCGAGGGTGGTCGAGGCCGTCCGCGAGCAGGCCGGCCGGCTGATCCACGGTCAGTACACCACCGTGCTCCACGACCGGCTGCTCACCCTCACCGAGCGGCTCGGCGAGGTGCTGCCACCGGGCCTGGACTCGCTGTTCTACGCCACCGCCGGGACCGAGGCGGTGGAGGCGGCGCTGCGGCTCGTCCGGCACGCCACCGGTCGGCAGAACGTGATCGTCTTCGAGGGTTCCTTCCACGGCCGCACCATGGGCGCGGCCTCGCTCACCACGGCCGGCACCCGGTTCCGGGCGGGCATCGGCCCGCTGGTCCCCGGGGTCGCGGTGGCGCCCTTCCCGGCCGCCTTCCGGCTCGGGCTGTCCGAGGACGAGGCGGTGGAGCACGCGCTGCGCGGACTGGACGAGGTGCTGGCGACGGTCTCCGCGCCCGCCGAGACGGCGGCGATGTTCGTCGAGCCGGTGCTCGGCGAGGGCGGCTACGTGCCGGCTCCGCGCGGCTTCCTGACCGGGCTGCGCGAGCGTGCCGACCGGCACGGGATCCTGCTGGTGCTGGACGAGGTGCAGACCGGCTTCGGCCGCACCGGCCGGTTCTGGGCCCACCAGTACGAGGACGCCCACCAGTACGAGGACGCCCGCCCGAACGGGGACGCCCACCAGCACGGGGACGCCCGCCCGAACGGGGAGGGCTTGCGTCCCGACGTCCTGATCACCGCGAAGGGCCTGGCCAGCGGTTTCCCGCTGTCCGCGATCGCGGCGTCCGCGGAGCTGATGGGCCGCGCCTGGCCCGGCTCGCAGGGCGGGACCTACGGCGGAAACCCGGTGGCCTGCGCGGCCGCCCTGGCCACCCTGGACGTGCTGCGCGAGGAGCGGCTGGTCGAGAACGCCGCCGAACAGGGCGAGCGGCTGCTGGCCGGGCTGCGGGCGGTGGCCGCCGGGGCGCCCGGGATCGCCGACGTCCGCGGGCTCGGGCTGATGGCCGCCAGTGAGTTCTGCCGCCCGGACGGCTCCCCGGATCCGGAGGCGGCCCGGCGCGTCCAGCAGGCGGCCGCCGAGCACGGCCTGCTGCTGTTGCCGTGCGGGATCCACCTCAACGTGGTCCGGATGATCCCCGCGCTGGTGGTCACGGCCGGGCAGGTGGACGAGGCGCTGGAGCTGTGGGCCAAGGCCGTCGCGGCCGGAAGCCGGTAGGGAGGAGAGCGATGGAGACGGTGAAGGAAATCGGCTGGAGCAGCCTGGAGCTGGACGCCCGGCGGGCGCTCTGGTCGCTCCCGCTGGGGGAGGTGGAACGGCGGCTGCTGTGGGCGGACGCGCGGGCCGGGCGGTGGGGCGCGGCGGAGCCGGTGCGCGCCTGGCTGCGGGAGTTCGTCCGGGACGCCGTCGCCTCCGTCGGCGTCACCCACATCGGCGGCTTGGTGGACCCGGCGCACCCGGAGGAGCAGATCACCGAGGTGCTCTCCTTCCTGCTGCGGGACTACGGCCGGATCGTCCCGCAGAACGGGCGCGGCGACCTCACCTCCGTGCTGCGCGACCAGGACGGCGACGGCAACACCGAACTCGGCTTCCACTGCGACACCTGCGACCTGCTCGTCCTGCTCTGCCTCCGGCCCGCCTTCGACGGCGGCGGGTTGACCAAGCTGGCGAGCGCCCGGCACGTCCGCGACCTGATCGAGCGGGAGCGGCCGGACGCGCTGGCCACGCTCTGCGAGGACTGGACGTTCGACCGGACCGGCCGGGCGGGCCCGCAGGTGGTGGTCACCCCGATCCTCTACCGCCAGAAGGAGGGGACGGTCGGCTGCTACTACCAGACCCGCACCGTCCGTTCCTCCCCGGACCGCGGCGGCCCTGAGCTGACGGACCGTCAGTGGGAGGCGCTGGGCGTCCTGGACGAGGTGCTGTACCGGCCGGAGATCGCGTTCGGGCTGCCGATGGCCGCCGGTGACCTGTTGATCATCCGTAACAGCCGCGTGCTGCACGGGCGTTCGCCGTTCGTCGACGAACCGGGCCGGTACGCACGCCGGATGCTGCGGATCTGGGTGAACGAGGGGGAGGAGTGGGCACGTTGACCGCACCGCACGGACGGGTCGCGATCGTCACCGGAGGCGGCAGCGGGCTCGGCCGGGCCTCCGCGCTGGCTCTGCTGGAGGCCGGCTGGACCGTCGTCGTCGCCGGGCGGCGCAAGGACGCGCTGGAGGAGACCGCCGCCCTCGCGGGCCCGGCCGCCGACCGGGTGCTGCCCGTCCCGACCGACATCCGCAGCCCGGAGGAGGTCGCCCGGCTCTTCGACGCCGTCCGCGACCGGTACGACCGGCTGGACCTGCTGTTCAACAACGCGGGCGCCGCCGCCCCGCGCCGGCCGATCACCGAGACCCCGTTCGAGGACTGGAACCGGGTGCTCGACACCATCGTCACCGGTGGCTTCCTCTGCGCCCGCGAGGCCTTCCGGGTGATGAGCACCCAGACCCCGCAGGGCGGGCGGATCATCAACAACGGCGCCCCCTCGGCGTACGTGCCGCGCCCCAACTCGGTCGCTTACACGGCCGCCAAGCACGCGGTGCTCGGCCTCACCAAGGTGCTCGCCCTGGACGGCCGCCCGTACGGCATCTCCTGCGGGCAGATCGACGTCGGCAACGTCAGCCCGGTCGACGGCGGACCGCAGCCGGCCGCGATGCAGGCCGACGGCACGATGGCGGTCGAGGCGACCATCCCGGTCGAGCGCTTCACCGAGGCGCTCGTCCTGATGGCCGCCCAGCCGCCGGACACCAGCATCCAGTCGCTGGTCGTGCTGCCGGCCACCATGCCGTTCGTCGGGCGGGGGTGAGCCGGTGTTGGTCAGCGCGCGCTCTTTCGAGGAGTACCGGGCCATGTTCGCGCTCACCGACCGGGACCTGGAGCAGCGCATCCTGGACTGCCCGGCCGGTGCGGCGGGGTTCGTCGCCGAGGCCGGGCGGCGCGGCGTCGACGCGGTCGCCGTGGACCGCCAGTACGCCGACCACCGGGAGGAGTTGGGCCTGCTGGTGGAACGGGAGACGGTCTTCAAGCGGGACCTGCTGGTGAAGGAGACGGCCGGCTTCGTCTGGTCCCGGTACGGCGACGTGGACGACATGATCGGCCAGTGGACCGCCAACGCCAGGGCCTTCCGGGCCGACATCGCCGCCCGCCCGGACCGCTACGTCGCCGGCTCGCTGCCCGAACTCCCCTTCGCTGACGACTCCTTCGACCTGGTGCTCAGCTCGCACCTGCTGTTCTCGTACGGCAACCGGCTCGACGAGGAGTTCCACCGGGCGGCGCTGCTGGACCTCGCGCGGGTGGCCCGCCGTGAGGTCCGGCTGTTCCCGCTGGTGGTGTACGACACCGGAGTCCGCTACCCGGAGCTGGAGCGGCTGCGCCGGGAGCTGGCAGGGCTCGGGGTCCCCAGCCGGGTGGAGCCGGTGGCGTACCGGTTCCAGCCGGGGGAGGGCGAGATGCTGGTGCTCTCCTGCGCAGACTACCGGGCTCCGGGGCGGCCGGCCACGGCGGCGGGGCGGGCACCGGCCGAGGACCGGGTGCGCTGGCGGCACCGGGAGGCGGCACGGCCGGGCCCCTGAGCTCCGGCCCGCCGAGGCCACCGGAGGTCCGTCGAGGCCGCCGGAGGACGGGCGAGCCTGCCGGAGGACCTCCGGGGACGCCGGAGGCCCGGGGGGGGGGGGGGGGGGGGGGCCCCCCCCCCCCCCCCCCACCCCCCCCCGCGGGGGGGGGGTGGGGGGGCCGGGGCGCCGCGGG